>CAYVOW010000148.1:0-1683 GCA_964453585.1 uncultured Micropruina sp. | reverse complement strand
GGGGCGTCCTCTTGGGTGGCGTCCGGGGTGGGGGCGTCCGGGGTGGTCACCCGTGGAGTCTAGAGCGCCTCGGTTCCGGCCTGGTGGCGCCCCCGGAGCTGGGATCGTCCGGCCCGTGGATGTCGCCGGCCCCGCAGTCGCGCAAAATTCTCGGTCTCCGGGGTGGCCCATCGACCTGACAGCGATGCCTCGCCCCTGCCGCCGAGATGGTGGCGGGCTGCATCCGGACCTCCAGGGTGGTCTGCCGCCGACGAGGGTGCCTGGGAGGCGTCGGCGTGGGCGGCCCACCGAGGTCGCCGAGAGTGGACTCGGGTGCAGTGGGGCAGCTGCCCGGCGCCTCTCTGGCCCGCTACGCCCCCCTGATCCATGGGAGGGGTCGTCACACCGGGTGTGCGGGGCTGCAAACGGCCGTTTCTTGACGAACAGGGGGAAAACTTCAGGTTCGGGGCTCACAGATTCGAGGTATCAGAGGCTTTCTCAGTAGAATGGTGGAAGCGAAACCGCCGCGGCCCTAGGACCACAGCCAAGGCGGTTGTTGTGTGCAAGCGGATCGAAATGAGGGATGAGTGACCCAGGAAAGCACGCCCACGACCCAGGTCGGAGTCAGTGCCCACGCGGTCGAGGCGGGTCACTACGACGCCAGCGCGATCACGGTGTTGGAGGGGCTCGAAGCAGTCCGCAAACGTCCCGGCATGTACATCGGGTCGACCGGTGAGAGGGGCCTGCACCACCTGGTCTACGAGATCGTCGACAACTCCGTCGACGAGGCGCTGGCCGGCTACTGCGACACCATCACCGTCCGGCTGCTGCCCGAGGACGGGGTCAGCGTCGAAGACAACGGCCGCGGCTTCCCGGTCGATATCCACCCCAAGGAGAAGATCCCCGCGGTCACCGTGGCGCTGACCGTCCTGCACGCCGGCGGCAAGTTCGGCACCGGCGGCTACAAGGTGTCCGGCGGTCTGCATGGGGTCGGCGCCTCCGTGGTCAACGCGCTGTCGGCGCACCTGGTGGTGGACGTGCGGCGCGACGGCTACCACTGGCGGCAGGGCTTCTCCCTCGGCGAGCCGGACGCCCCGCTGGAGCGCCTTGATCCGCTGCCCGCAGACGCCGGAACCGGGACCACGGTCACCTTCTTCGCCAGCCCCGAGATCTTCGAGACCACCCACTACTCGTGGGAGACGCTGGCCAACCGCTTCCGGGAGATGTGCTTCCTGAACAAGGGGCTGACGATCAATCTGATCGACGAACGGCCGACCGGGGTGGAGGGCGACGACGACGACCTGGACGCCGAACTGACCACTCGGATCGCCAGCTTCCGCTATGACGACGGCCTGATCGACTACGTGAAGTTTCTGACCGGGAACAAGGAGCGGATCCACCCGTCGGTGATCGCAATCGAGGCCCACGACGACGTCCACAAGTTGTCGCTGGAGGTGGCGATGCAGTGGAACTCCTCGTTCAACGAGAGCGTCCACACCTTCGCCAACACCATCAACACCCACGAGGGCGGCACCCACGAGGAGGGCTTCCGGGGCGCCCTGACCAACACGGTCAACAAGTGGGGCGAAACCTGGGGATTGATCAAGAAGCGCGAGGATCGGGTCTCCGGCGACGACATCCGCGAGGGGCTGACCGCGATCATCTCGATCAAGCTGGCCGAGCCGCAGTTCGAGGGCCAGACCA
>CAYVOW010000147.1:0-1725 GCA_964453585.1 uncultured Micropruina sp. | reverse complement strand
GCCGTCCGACGACACCGCCACCGCCTCGTCGTAGTGCGGTTCGGCGTCGGGGGTGCTGCGCACCCAGACCCGGTCGACGTCGTCCCCGGCCGCGACCCGCAGTCGCAGGAGCACCTGGTCACCGAGCAGCGGAGACTGATCGGAGACGTAGAGCGGTGACCCGTCGTGGTGCGGGGCTGCCGAGAGATCGAGCATCAGCCCTTGACCGCCCCCGCGGTTAGCCCGCCAACGATGTACTTCTGCAGTGAGAAGAACAGCGCCACCGTCGGGATCGCGGTCAGCAGGGTGCCGGCGGCGAAGACGCCGAAGTTGTTGTTCCGCTCTCCCGCGATCAGGCCGTACAGGCCGACCGCCAGGGTCTTGCTGTCGCTCTGGGTCAGGAACACGTTGGCCATCAGGAACTCGTTGATCGTCCCGATGAAAGAGAGCAGGCCGACCACGGCCAGGATCGGGGTGACCAGCGGCAGGATGATCCCGAAGAAGATCTGGGTGTGGGTGGCCCCGTCCACCTTGGCGGACTCGTCGAGGTCCTTGGGGATGGTGTCGAAGAAGCCCTTCATCAGCCAGGTGTTCACGCCCAGCGCGCCACCCATGTAGAGCAGGATCAGCCCCCACCAGGCGTTGAAGCCGATCGGCGGGTACAGCTTGGTGATCTCGGTGAACATCACGTAGATGGTCACGATGGCGAGGAACTGCGGGAACATCTGGACCAGCAGCAGGAACAGCAGCCCGGGCCGGCGGCCCTTGAACCGGTAGCGGCTGAACGCGTAGGCGGCCAGAGCGGAGATGAACATCGCCGCGAACGCCGACACCACCGCGATCACCGTCGAGTTGATGAACCAGTGCACGAAGGCGGTGTTGGCGAACAGGTTGGTGAAGTTGGCGGTGGAGAAGTTGCTCGGCAGCACCGAGGTGGACGAGAGCGTGCCCAGCGGGTTGAACGCCGCCGAGACCACGAACATGATCGGGAACAGCGAGAAGGCGACGGCGGCCAGGGCGACCAGGTGCCGCCAGCCGACCTGGGCAAGCCAGGACCCCTGGGCGCTGCCGTGGGCGACCGGCGAGGCGCTGATCGCGTCGAAGGTGTCGCCGAGGTCGCTGCCAGCGTCCAGCGCCGAGGGCACGGTGGGGTGGGTGCTCATTAGTTGATCTCCTCCAGGACGGCGGTGCGACGGAAGCTGACGATGGAGATCCCGGCCACGATCAGGAAGATCAGGATCGACACCGCCGCGGCCAGGCCATACTGGGCGCCTGAGGCGCCGAAGGCCAGCCGGTAGGTGTAGGAGATCAGCAGGTCGGTGGCCCCGGCCTGCGGCGAGTCCGGCGGGAAGGGTCCGCCCTCGGTGGTGAATGCGATCGCGTTGTAGTTGTTGAAGTTGAACGCGAACGACGAGATCAGCAGCGGCGCAGTGGCCACGAACAGCAGCGGCAGCGTGACCGTCCGGAACGAGTACCACTTGCTGGCGCCGTCGACCGACGCCGCCTCGACCAGGTCGGACGGGATCGACTGGAGGGCACCGGTGCAGACCAGGAACATGTAGGGGTAGCCAAGCCAGAACTGGATCAGGATGACCGCGAAGCGGGCCGCCCACTGGTCGCCCATCCAGTTCACGTCCAGCCCGGTCAGGGCGTTGATCAGACCGAAGTCCTGGTTGAACATGTCTCTCCACACCAGCAGCATCGCGAACGACGGCATCGCGTACGGCAGGACGATCAGCACCCGGT
>CAYVOW010000146.1:0-1755 GCA_964453585.1 uncultured Micropruina sp. | reverse complement strand
CGACGGCTCGACCTACAAGGGCAACGACATCGAGCGGTTCTACCGCTACGGCCTGTTGGCCAACCCTGAACTCCGGATCTACAAGCCGTGGCTCGACACCGACTTCGTCAACGAACTGGGCGGCCGTCACGAGATGAGCGTCTGGCTGGCGGAGCGGAAGCTGCCGTACCGCGACCCGGTCGAGAAGGCGTACTCCACCGACGCCAACATCTGGGGGGCGACCCACGAGGCCAAGACCCTGGAACACCTCGACGTGAGCATGGACATCGTCGACCCGATCATGGGTGTCGCGCATTGGCGCCGCGACGTCGACATCGACCCCGAGGAGGTCTCGGTCACCTTCGAGCAGGGGCTCCCGGTGGCGATCAACGGCGAGCGACTGGCGCCGGTGGCCCTGGTGCTCAAGGCCAACGAGATCGGCGGCCGGCACGGCCTGGGCATGACCGACCAGATCGAGAACCGGATCATCGAGGCCAAGAGCCGCGGCATCTACGAGGCCCCCGGGATGGCGCTGCTGCACATCGGCTACGAGCGGCTGGTCAACGCGATCCACAACGAGGACACGGTCGCCTCCTACCACAACGAGGGCCGAAAGCTCGGCCGCCTGCTCTACGAGGGTCGCTGGCTGGATCCGCAGGCGCTGATGATCCGCACGTCGCTGCAGCAGTGGGTCGGGTCCGCGATCACCGGGACGGTCACCGTCCGGCTGCGTCGTGGCTGGGACTTCACCATCGTCGACACCCAGGGCCCATCGCTGTCGTACCATCCCGAGAAGCTGTCGATGGAGCGGGTCGAGGGCGCCGCCTTCGGGCCGGTCGATCGGATCGGCCAGCTCACCATGCGCAACCTCGACATCGCCGACTCGAGGACCCGGCTGGAGCAGTACGCCGCCCTGGGCCTGGTCGGCGGCACCGTGTCCGGGCTGGTCGGGGAACTGGAGAGCGGCCTCGGCAAGCGTCACCTGACCGACCACATGGAGGAGCCGGACGCCGCCATTGAGGACGCTCAGGTCCGATCCGGGTTCGAGGCCGGCACCGACTGACTCCGTGCGCGTCCCAACCGGGTCGTCCGAGTCGGCAGGTTCGCCTTGAGCGTGGGGGACTCAACTTTGGAATAAAGCGGCACCGGCGAGCGTTCTCCCGATTATCAGACCGTGCCCACCGCAGCTAAGGAGTGATCACCATGGCACGTACCTTCGATCCGTTCCGCGACCTGGATCGCTGGTTCTCCGATGTCGCCCGGACCCCGGCCAGCGCCGCAATGGCGATGGATCTGTACAAGTCCGGCGACAACTTCACCGTCCGGATCGACCTGCCCGGCGTGGACCCCAGTTCGATCGACGTGGACGTCGACGACCGCACCCTGACCGTGCGCGCTGAGCGCAAGCCCGACGTGGTCGACGGCGATCAGCGTTGGCTGGTCCGGGAACGGCCGGCCGGCACCTTCGCCCGGCAACTCACCCTGGGCTACGGCGTGGCCCTGGACCGCATTGGCGCCGAGTACCGTGACGGCGTTCTCACCCTGACCATCCCGGTCGCCGAAGAGGCCAAGCCCCGCAAGATCGAGGTCTCCCATGCCGGCGGCGCGACCCAGATCGAGGGCACGGTCGAGGAGAACTGAGTTCCGCCCCGGACGCCCCGGACGCCACGGCGTCCGGGGCGTTCGCTGCGCGGGCGAGCCTCAGGTCAGGGCATTGGGCACGGCCCCGCCGTAGCGCCGGTCACGATCGGCATACAGCTCGATCGCCCGCCACAG
>CAYVOW010000145.1:0-1845 GCA_964453585.1 uncultured Micropruina sp. | reverse complement strand
GGCCTGAGCCGGTTGCTGTCGACCGATTCGTTGGATTGGCCGGTGGCGTCGTGGTTGATGCCGGTGCGCCGTGGCACGGATCGATGAGGAATGCGGTCGACCCGACTTCGCTTGGGCCTGGGAGTGCGCCCACCGCGGGCGCGTTGCGTCACCCAGGTCTTGGCCCCAGGGTCGGTTGCGGGCGGCGGCCGCCCGGTCGCGTTTACTCGAGGTATTCCTCGGAGAACGCGATGACTGCGTCGATGACCTCTTCAAGGGCTTCGGGTAGGTGAGCGCCGTCCGGTCCGAGGCCGGAGCGATACGCGGCATACGTGCTCGCCCGGGCAACCGCCAGATCGCCGAGTGACTCACTCAACGCACCTAAGGCGACGCCCCGGAAGTCGGCAGTGGCCCGCGCGGCTGCCCGCAACTCGTCGCGGTGGATGACCACATCGCCGCGGGTCAGGGTGTAGATGTCGACGAAGTCGCGGACGCGCGTGTTGGCCGGGCCAAGGTCGATGGCGGTCACCAACTTCTCGGCGAGCATGGTCGCCAGCGGATAGCCCAAGAGCCGAACCGGCGGGAAACCTGGCCGCAGGGGCGGCAAATCAATCTCACGGGGTGCCGGGATCACCGGATCGCCAAAGTTCACGTCGAGTTGCAGCTTCATCTGAGCCGTCGCCAGCCGAGCGTCCATGATGACCCGAACACCGGAGTACAGCGAGTCGTCGCGGATCACCGACGCCCGGACGGTGTCGGCAAGGAACTCCACGCCATCGTCACCTGGGAGCGAGGCCACCTCCACGACGCGCGCCATAACCGACGCCTCGTCGCTTGCCAGATTCCGGGCGAGGGCATCGGCGTCGGAGGTGGCGCGCCGATGACCGAAAGCGGCCAGCAGCATGCCGCCCTTGAGGATGAAGTCGGCCGCGTAGGGGGACCGGCTCAACCGTTCCCACCATCGCTCGACCACATACATGGTGAGGAGTTCTTGGGTGCTGCGACGTTCGCGACGCGCCCGGTTCTGCCGGTCGAGGTAGGCACGGCCAGCAGGCGTGGATCGGGTTGGCCAGCTCATCGGGCCAGCATCACATCGAGCGCGGACCTTACGGGGCCGACAACGTCCAGAGCCGCGGCTACGCGCAGGATGTCTGCTGGCCGCGCGGCTCCTGAGGCAACCGCTCGCTTCAACACGGAATGGGCCAGCGGCTGACCGAACCGGTGCCGCAGGCGCATCAGATCAACCGTGGTTCGCGCCGAGTCGTACACCCGCACCCGTTCGTCGGGAGCCGCCTCAACCGACGAAAGACCAACCTGGAACGTCGAGACCGCGAACCGGAACACCTGTGTCGGAGGAAAGTCGATCCGCGGTGGGTAGGTGCCGAGGGGCACCGCGACCTGGACATCGGGGGGCAGTTCGTCGGTCAACTCGTGCACGACCGCGGCTGAGATGCAGCACACAACGGACGCCGGCGCTCGCGTCCCTACGGCCAGCAGGTCGGGATAGGTCGCCAGCGGAGCATCGCCGCGCCGGAAGACGCCCCGGGAGAGCTCGATGATCTCCCCGGCATCCCGCCAGGCATACAGGTCCCGAGGGTGAACCCCACGGGCCAGGGCAGCCTTCGTGGTGAAAGTGGGCGGGAGTGACGCCAGGCTCATGGATATAAATATGGCACACAGGTTTCCTGAGTGCGAGGTTTGTATACAGCGAGGCGTTCGTGGGGAATGCGTGAGGAGGGGAGGCCACTTTGTGATCACATGTGACGACTTCTCACACGCGGAGGAGAAGTAATCCGCATGTCTGAAAGTAATTTGACTTTGTCGGAAAGTCCTACGAATGGTGTCCGAGAGAGGACTTGAACCTCC
>CAYVOW010000144.1:0-1890 GCA_964453585.1 uncultured Micropruina sp. | reverse complement strand
CCTCGGTGTCGGTCGGAATGTCGAAGTTGACCACGTGGCTGATCCGGTCGACGTCGAGGCCGCGAGCGGCGACGTCGGTGGCGACCAGGACGTCCAACTTGCCGGACTTCAACTGGTTGATCGTCCGTTCGCGCTGGGCCTGGACCAGGTCACCGTTGATCGGGGCGGCGGAAAATCCGCGGGCGCGCAGCTTCTCGGCGAGCGTTTCGGTCTCGTTCTTGGTCCGGACGAAGACGATCATCGCCTCGAAGTTCTCCACCTCGAGGATCCGGGTCAGGGCATCCACCTTCTGCGGGTAGCCAACGATCAGGTAGCGATGCTTGACGTTGGCGGCGGTCGCCGTCCGGCCCTTAACGGTCACCTCGGCGGCGTCGGTCAGGTACTGAGCGGCTAGCCGCCGGATCGCCGGTGGCATCGTGGCGGAGAAAAGGGCGACCTGCTTGTCCTCGGGGGTGCGGGCGAGGATCGCCTCGACGTCCTCGGCGAAGCCCATGTTGAGCATCTCGTCGGCCTCGTCCAGCACCAGGAAGCGCAACCGGGAGAGGTCGAGCGTGCCCTTGTCGAGGTGGTCCATGATCCGGCCGGGGGTGCCGACGACGATGTGGACGCCCCGGGCCAGCGCGCTCAACTGCACGCCGTAGCCCTGGCCGCCGTAGACCGGGAGCACGTGCACGCCGGGCAGGTCGGAGGCGTACTTCTCGAACGCCTCGCAGACCTGGAGGGCGAGCTCGCGCGTAGGCGCCAGCACCAGCGCCTGGGGCTGCTTCTGCTTCAGGTCGAGCTGGGACAGGATCGGCAGCGCGAAGGCCGCGGTCTTGCCGGTTCCGGTCTGGGCCAACCCCACCACGTCGCGTCCGGCCAGCAGAGTCGGGATCGTCTCGGCCTGAATCGGGGACGGAATCTCGTACCCGACCCCTCGCAAGGTACGCAGCAGCCGCTCGTCGAGGCCGAGGTCGTCGAAGGTCGGCTGGTCGGGCATTTCGTCAGTCACCAGCCAACGGTAGTGGCTGGACGCCCGGACGACCCCATCGGGGGGCAAGCCCCGGGGCTCGCCACCCCTCGCGTCGGGATCACCTGGCCCGTCCACGGCATCCCCCAAGGGCCCGAGGCGGCAACCGGATCCGGGTCGACCCGTCGCCTCCGCCTACGCCGCCAGGGGCCAGAACCCGCCACGGCGCCCACCTTCCGTGTCCGACACGCCGGGCTGTCTCGGCGTGTCGAGCACCTTGGGTGGGCGTCGTCGGCTGCTTGCCGGGCAGGAATGGCACCAGGAGGCCCGTGGCGCTTGGGGCGACCGGCATCGCCGCTTCCTGACATCCGCGTTGTTGGTCCTGCAAGGCGGACGCCGATTGTCCCGATTGCGGCGTAACGTCCTGGCATGGCGACCATGGACCCCGGGCCGATCACGATCAAACCCCTGACACCCCAGACCTTCCCGTTGTTCGAAGCCTTGGTGGAGCGGCACAACGGCATCTTCGGCGGGTGTTGGTGCGTCTGGTTCCATCCCGAGCGCGAGGGACGTGAACGCGGCTACCAGGGCAATCGCAACTACAAGCGGGCGCTGGTTGCCGAAGGTGTCGCCCACGCGGCGCTGGTCGTCCGGGACGCAGAAGACGGCGAGGAGGCGATCGCCTGGGCCGAGTACGGGTCGCCGGAACAACTGCCCAACATTCACCACCGCAAGCAGTACGTGGCCGATCTGGAGGCTGCGGAGGAGTCCGAGCCGGACTACCGGATCACCTGCATCTTCGTCGACAAGCGCTTCCGGCGTCAGGGGTTGGTCACGGTCGCCCTGCAAGGCGCCCTTGCCCTGATCGCTGGTGAAGGCGGCGGCGTGGTGGAGGGCTATCCGCACATCCCCGGCGAGCGGCGGTTGTCCTCGTCTTTCCT
>CAYVOW010000143.1:0-1891 GCA_964453585.1 uncultured Micropruina sp. | reverse complement strand
TCAGCCAGTCCGGCGAGACCGCCGACACGCTGATGGCGATCCGGCACGCCCGCGAGCAGGGGGCCAAGGTGATCGCCATCTGCAATACCAACGGCGCCACCATCCCGCGGGAATCGGACGCGGTCATCTACACCCACGCCGGCCCGGAGATCGGGGTGGCCTCGACCAAGGGCTACACCACCCAGATCGTGGCCTGCTACCTGCTGGGCCTCTATTTGGCCCAGGTGCGCGGGATGAAGTACGGCGACGAGATCGCCGCGGTGATGGCCGAACTGGCCAGCATGCCGGACAAGATCCAGTACATGCTGGACACCCAGCAGCAGGTGAAAGACCTGGCCAAGGAGTTGATCGACCAGCGCTCCTTCCTGTTCCTGGGCCGCCACGTCGGTTACCCGTCCGCGCTGGAGGGGGCGTTGAAGCTCAAGGAGATCGCCTACCTGCATGCCGAGGGCTTTCCGGCCGGCGAGTTGAAGCACGGCCCGATCGCCCTGGTCGAGCCCGGCCTGCCGATCTTCGTGGTGGTGCCGCCTCAGGGTCGCGATCAGCTGCACGACAAGGTGGTTTCCAACATCCAGGAGGTGCGGGCCCGGGGTGCCCGGACGATCGTGCTGGTCGAGGAGGGGGATGACGAGGTGCTGCCGTACAGCGACGTGATCATCCGGCACCCCAAGTGCTCGACGCTGCTGCAGCCGTTGGTGGCGGTGGTGCCGCTGCAGGTCTTCGCCTGTGAGATCGCAACGCTCAAGGGCTACGACGTGGACCAGCCGCGGAACCTCGCCAAGAGCGTCACGGTCGAGTAGGCCGACGATGATCGTCGGCATCGGGATCGACGTCTGCCCGGTCAGCCGGTTCGCCGAAGCGGCCGCCCGCAAGGGCATGCTGGCCAGGCTGTTCACTGCGGCCGAGCAGGACTCCTCGATGAACCGGATGGCCGGACGGTTCGCCGCCAAAGAGGCGCTGGCCAAGGCGCTGGGTGCGCCCAGCGGATTGGTCTGGACCGACGCCGAGGTGCGCAAGGACGAGGCCGGCAAGCCCTACTTCGCCTGTCGGGGCACGGTCGCGGCGCGGGTCGCCGAGTTGGGCATCGCCACGGTCCACCTCTCGATCACCCACGATGCGGGCATCGCCGCCGCGGTGGTGGTCTGCGAGGCGTAATGCAGCGGGCGTACACGGTCCAGACCATCCGCGCCGCCGAGGCGGCGGCGATGGCCGTTCTGCCCGAGGGCACGCTGATGCAGCGGGCGGCAGCCGGTCTGGCCGCGGCGATCCTGCGGGAACTGCGTTCGGGCGGTGGTGCCTATGGCGCGCGGGTGCTGCTGGCGATCGGTCCGGGTGACAACGGCGGCGACGCACTCTTCGCGGGGGTCCGGTTGTTGAGCCGAGGGGTGGCGGTCCGGGCCTGGCGGACCGACTCCCGCGTCCATCACCAGGGGTGGTCGGCCTTCCTGGCCGCCGGGGGCCGCGAGGTCACCATGTCCGAGGCGCTCGGCCTCGTGGCTGGCGCGGACCTGGTCGTCGACGGCGTCTTGGGCATCGGCGGACGTCCGGGGCTAACCGAGGGGGTCGCGGTCTTCGCCCGGGCCTGCGCCCAGGCGGCGGTCACCGTGGTGGCGGTCGATCTGCCGTCGGGCCTGCTCGCTGACGGTTGCGGCAGCGCAACCGGCGACCAACGAGACGATCTTCCCGCCAGCTTCACCGCCGCCCTCACGGTAACTTTCGGTGGGTTGAAGCTCTGCCACGTCCTGCAACCCGCCCGGAGCCGCTGCGGCCGGATCGAGGTCGTCGACATCGGCCTCGGGCCGACCGAGCCGGACCTGCTCGCCTGGGAGCCGCGGGACGTGGCGGCGGTCTGGCCGTTCCCGGACGCCACCAGCGACAAGTACTCCCGGGG
>CAYVOW010000142.1:0-1912 GCA_964453585.1 uncultured Micropruina sp. | reverse complement strand
TTGCGGCTGCGTCAGGCGCAACTGGCCGAGCAGATCGACGCCGACCGCCGCCGGTGCCGGGAGGTGTATTTGGCCACGCCGCCGGGCGATCAGTCCGACTGGGTGACCGAGCTGCAGCAGCCCTACGTCAGCGGCTGAGCCGGATCAGCTCTTCTTCGGAGCCCCCGGACGGGCGTAGCGCCACCAGGTGATGCCGACGCACATGACGGCCCAGACGATGCCGATGATGTAGAAGGTGGTCGCCGACATCAGGGTCAGGCCGACCCCGAACAGGAACGGCCCGAAGGCGGCGATGGCGCCGGTCCAACCGATCACACCACCGGCTTGGCGACGTTCGAAGATCATCGGCATCTGCTTGAACGTCGAGGCGTTGCCGATCCCCGAGAACAGGAAGATCGCCAGCATGCCCCACAGGAACTGGTTGAACCCGCCCTGGAGCGCTGCTGCCGACGAGGTGTTGGGGTTCAACCCTGGGATGGTGTACGCGATCGCGCCAATCAGCCCGATGCCCGACACCAGGGTCCAGATCGCGCCACCCATCCTGTCGGTCAGCGGCGAGAACAGGATCCGAGCGCCCGCGCCGACCAGCGGCCCGAGGAACACGTAGGCCGCCGCGTCCGGCACGTGGTAGCCGTCGACCAGGATCTTTGCGGTCGCCCCGGCTCCCTGGACGATGGCCGAGTTGCCGGCCCCGTAGAGGTTGGTCAGCAGCAGCCCGAACTGCGCCGACAGCCCCGAGAAGGTACCGAAGGTCATGATGTAGAGGAGCGTCATCCACCAGGTGTCCGGGTTGCGGAAGATGTCGAATTGCTGCTTGATGTTGGCCTTGATCGGCACCGACTTGAGGTACCGCCAGGCGATCCAGGCTCCGATCAGGATGAACGGCAGCCAGACAAACGACGCCGCCTGGTACCACACGGTCCGGTCGGCGCCGCCGGGGATCTTCATCTGCTGGCTGATCCCCATCCACCAAAACATCCCGAAGCCGATCACCCACGGGGTCAGCAACTGCACCAGGGAAACGCCGAAGTTGCCGATGCCGGCCTGCAGGCCGAGCGCAGTGCCCTGCATCTTGCGCGGGAAGAAATAGGACGTCGACGGCATGAACCCGGAGAAGGCACCGCCGCCGATCCCGGCCAGGAAGGCCAACACCAGCAACTCCCAGTACGGCGCGGTGCCGGGCAGCATCGTCCGAACCCCCCAGCCGAGCACCGGGAAGAACAGCAGCAGCGTCGTCGCGGCCACCATCTTGCGGGTGCCCATGATCGGTGGCAGCACCATCCACAGCAGCCGCATCAAGCCGCCGGACAGTCCTGGGATGGCGGCCAGCCAGTACAGCTGCTCCTTGGTGAAGCTGTACCCGATGGCGTTCAGTTTCGGGATGATCGCCGACGGCAGGAACCAGGCGACGAAACACATGGTCAGGGTGAACGTGGTGATCCACAGGGTCTGCCAGGCAAGCTTGGAGTCCCAGGTCTCCTCGTTCTCCGGGTCCCACGCCTGCAACCACTCGGGGCCGCCCTGCAGTCGTTGGATGAGGGTACTCCTCATGGACGTGCCTCCTGAGTCGCTCGGGTGTCGATGTGCTCGGTGTCGAAGTGGTCGCCGAGTTCGGGCGCCTTGGCGTGCAGCATGGAGACGATCGTCCAATGCATCCAGACCGCGCAGATGGCGGTCAGCCAGAACAGGACGAAGAAGGTGCTGGACGGGAAGCCCGACCATTGCTTGGTGTAGGCGAACAGCGGCGGTAGGAAGAAGCCGCCCAGGCCGCCGAGCATCCCGACCAGGCCGCCAACCGAGCCGACGTTGTCGGGGAAGTACTCCGGGATGTGCTTGTAGACCGCCGCCTTGCCGATGCCCATGGCGCAGCCGAGCAGGAACACGATCACCGCGAACCACCAGACGTTGATCT
>CAYVOW010000141.1:0-1968 GCA_964453585.1 uncultured Micropruina sp. | reverse complement strand
TGGCGCTGACCGCTGACGACGTGACCGTGGTGCTGGACTGCTCCGACGCCGCCCTGCCCGGGCTGGCGTATTGGGGAGCGGCTCTCCCCGACCTGACCGCGTCGGAGGTCGCCGCCATCGTCCGCGCCCAACTGCCACCGCAGCTCCCGAACCAGCCGGACGTGCCGGTGCGGCTGGCGCTGGTGCCCGAGCAACGCACCGGCTGGATGGGTCAACCGGGGCTGTCGGGTTCGCGCCTCGACGGCAGTGCCTGGTCTCCGGACTGGCGGGTCGAGCGAGTTGCGGTCGGTGGGGTTCCGCAGCCGTGGGGCGTGGTGCTGCTGGGCGCTGCGAGCGTCGAGTTCAACGCCAGCGATCCCGTGGCCGGGTTGACCCTCGCCCTCACGGTCGAGCTGACCGCCGAGGGGCTGCTGCGCGTCCGGGCCGAGGTCGGCAACACGGGCGCGTCGGAGTACCGGTTGGACGAGTTGCTGGTGGCCTTCCCAGTGCCGTCCCGGGCCCGGGAGGCGCTCGACTTCGGTGGCCGCTGGACGAAGGAGCGGCTGCCCCAGCGGTCGTCGCTGGGGGTTGGCCAGCATCGTCGGGAGGGCCGGCACGGCCGGACCGGCGCGGATTCGGCGCTCGTCCTGCACCTGGGGACGCCGGGGTTCGGGTTCTCCTCCGGTGAGGTCTGGGCGCTCCACACCGCGTGGAGCGGCAACCACGTCCACCTCGCCGAGCGCACCGGGGCCGGAGAGCAGGTGCTGGCCGGCGGGGAACTGCTCCTGCCCGGCGAGATCAGGCTCGCCCCCGGAGCGTCCTTTCGCGGGCCGTGGGTCTACGCGAACTACGGCGTGGGTCTCGATGCGGTGGCCACTCGATTCCACCGCTGGCTGCGGTCTCGTCCGAACCATCCGGACGCTGAGCGTCCGGTCACCCTGAACGTCTGGGAGGCGGTCTACTTCGACCACGACACGGACCGGCTGATCGACCTCGCCAACCGCGCCGCGGCCCTCGGGGTCGAGCGGTTCGTCCTGGACGACGGCTGGTTCGGGGCGCGCCGCAATGACCGAGCCGGGTTGGGCGATTGGGTGGTGAGTCCCGAGGTTTGGCCCGACGGACTGCACCCGTTGACCGACGTGGTCACCGGCTTGGGAATGCAGTTCGGCCTGTGGGTTGAACCGGAGATGGTCAACCCTGACTCCGACCTGGCCCGGGCGCATCCCGAGTGGCTGCTGCAGCCCGGCGGCGGTCGCCTGCCGGTCGAGTCACGTTTCCAGCAGGGGTTGAACCTCGGCATTCCCGAGGCGTGCGCCCACGTCCGGGACCAGCTGCTGGCAATCCTGGCCGAGTACCCGATCTCCTACCTGAAGTGGGACCACAACCGCGACCTCGTGGACGCCGGCACCGCGCCGGTTGGTTCGCCCGCGATCCACGAACAGACCCTGGCGTTCTACCGGTTGGTGGACGAGTTGAAGGCCGCGCATCCGGGGCTGGAGATCGAATCGTGCTCGTCCGGCGGCGCGCGGATCGACCTGGAGGCGATGGCGCACTGCGACCGCGCCTGGGCGTCGGATTGCATCGACCCGCTGGAGCGCCAGCAGATCGACCGCTGGACGGCCCAGCTCATCCCGCCGGAGATGATCGGCTCGCACGTCGCGTCCGGACGCTCCCACACCACCGGACGCACCCACAACCTCGCCTTCCGCGCGGCGACGGCCGTCTTCGGACACCTCGGGGTTGAGTGGGATCTGGCGCAGGCCAGCGCGGACGAACTAGCCGAGTTGGCGTCCTGGATCGCCTGGTACAGGCGGCGGCGTGGAACCCTGCTGCGCGGGCGGGTGGTGCGCGGGGACCTGGTCGACCCCTGGCAACTGCTGCGCGGCGTGGTCACCGAGGAGCTGGCGATCTACAGCTTGTGCCTCACCGAGTCGGCCGACGTCGCGAACCTGGGCTGCGTGACCCTCCCGGGTCTTGACCCCGACACCC
>CAYVOW010000140.1:0-2209 GCA_964453585.1 uncultured Micropruina sp. | reverse complement strand
CTCCGCACGGCCCTCCTCGACGTTGGTGATCACCGCCGTGGCCAGCCGGCGGTAGCAGTCTGCGTCCAGCGTGGGTGCGGCCAGGCGCTCCTGGTTGAAGATCCGCCAGTACATCGCCTCCAGTTCTGGTCTGCCGAGCAGGCGGACGGCCTGCTGCCACCACACGGCCCGCTGCTCGTTGCGGGAACGTGGTTCATGCTTGGCTTCGCGGGTCTCCAGGGTGGCCTGCTGGTACAGCTCCTGCCGCTCGGCCGGTGTGGGCGGACGTCCGTGGTCGTTGTGGAACTCGTTGGCCAACTCGCCAGCGCGAATGGTGATCTCCTTGCGGCGCGTCGACCACAGCTGGATCAGGCGGGGATCGACGCCGGCGATCTCGCGGACCGGCCGTCGTCCGTCCGTCCGGAGCACGTCGACGAACCGCAGCCCGAGCGCCGCGCCGAGATGTGCTTCCAGGGCGGTGTTGTAGGTCTCCGAGGCGGCGGTGATCGCCTTGTGCATCGCTCTGCCGTCGATCGCCCGCCACTGCCCGTCGGCGACCGTCTGCACCTTGTTCGCGACCGCGACGTGGGTGTGCAGGTCCGGGTCGCCGGCGCGGTTGTCGCGATGGGTGAACGCGGCGGCCACCATGCCGGTGACGTCGACCTGTTCGACTCCTGCGTGGCCCTTGCGGGTCTTGAGCACCTCTGCCTCGATGAACCGCAGCGCGTCGGTGACCGCGGCCCAGTGCGCCTTCTCGATCAGGGCCGCCGTCTGTCGGTCCGCGATTGCCCACAGCGACGATACCGACTTCACCGGCGAGAACGTGAGGTCATACCCTGCCACCGGGGTGGCGGGCGGCCGCGACATGCGGGTGATGAACCCCGAGAGTTCACGCGGGTTGGGCGCTCGGTGCTCCATGGCGGTGAACCACTCCACACCCAGGTCGGTGCGCAGCCTCGCACGAACCGCCTCGGGCAGCTTGGCAGACGGCTTGTTGCCGTGCTCGCGGTTCCACGCGGCGTAGCGGCGATGCAGCTCCTGCCGGAACAGGCTCGTGCTGGTGGCGGGTTGCCGGTAGGGCCGGCCCAGCCGGACCGCGTCACGTCGCTGCTGCTCGGTCGCGTCCGGGCCGAGCAGGGCGAGCCGCTGCGCAGCGAGCGGATGCAGGCCCTTGCCGTACAGGAACTCCATCTGCTCGGCGGTCACCACGTCACCGGCCTTCAATCCTTCGATGCCGGCCAGCCCCGAACCCAGCCAGACGCCGGGCGCCTCGCCCTTCTCGTCGTAGTAGTCGGCCAGGGGAGTGCGTGCCGGGCCGAGCGCGTCGTTGCGGGCCACCTGCCGGGTCAGGTAGTCATAGCCCGACCCGGCCGTCAGCTTCTGCATCCCCATCACCTCGATCACCCCCTACTCCTGTACAGGCAGATGAGCCGGCCATCGGTGGCCACGGCTGATCCGCGCCGGTACTCCCTTAAGCCGACAAACCGCCTCGATTCGGACAAGATGAGTGCCGAAATCTGCCCTTCTACTCATCCCTAGGCCCAAAAAGGCGTCGATCGGGACGCCGAAGAAGTAGATCTGCGCAGAAAATGCGGCGCACGCGTCCGAGTCTGTCCACCAGGCGCGCGGCGACTCGGACCGTCCGTCCGGCTACGCTCGCAGCCAGCGCGCTGAGCCCGACGACTGCCGCGCGAAGCGACTGCGGGAGAGGGTGATCCTCCATCGGCTATTCATTGCAGACGTGATCAGAACGTCGCGCGAACAGGCAGTTGGTGGCGATTCCTTGGTGCAGTAGGTGTGTTCGATCCGTTCTTGGGGTTGTTCCATTGGGTTCGAGTCGGACGGGTAGCGGGTTCTTGATCGCGGGCTCTGAGAGGTCAGGGTCAGGGGCTGGGGGACTGGAACTTGGGATGGGGATCGCGGCTTGGATGGGGCGATCTGCCTCGAGGGAGTGGGGGCGGCTCGCACCGTGGCGCCTCTGCCGGATCTCACCGTGCACGATGGTCGTGCCAGCGTTGGACAGTCCAGTGACCGCGCACTCAACCCGCTGCCGAACGAAGCCCGTAAACGGCCGACGTGGCGTTGAGTGTCGAGGGAGAGACTTCGGCGCGGTGGCCGCCGCGCCGTGATCCCAGATCGCTAGGGTGAGGTCCAGCCGAAAGACGAGACGGGGTTTTGCGTGGCACGCGTCGCCACGACGGGTGCACCGGAGAAGTCGCTGGAGCTGAGG
>CAYVOW010000139.1:0-2280 GCA_964453585.1 uncultured Micropruina sp. | reverse complement strand
CCACCGAAGTTGTGGGCGATCCGGTAGATCATCTCCTGGATCAACACCGTCTTCCCGACGCCGGCGCCGCCGAACAGGCCGATCTTGCCGCCCTCCACGTACGGGGTGAGCAGGTCCAGCACCTTGATGCCGGTCTCCAGCATCTTGGTCTTGGGCTCCAGGGCGTCGAACTTCGGCGCCGCCCGGTGGATCGGCCAGCGCTCGTCGATCTGGATCGAGACGGTGTCCTCGTTGAGGCACTCGCCGACCACGTTCCAGACCCGACCCTTGGTCACGTCGCCGACCGGCACCGAGATCGGGCCACCGAGGTCGTGGACGGTGGCGCCCCGGCGCATGCCGTCGGTCGGCTTGAGCGAGATCGCCCGGACCATGTTGTCACCGATGTGCAGGGCCACCTCGGCGTAGATCTGCTTGGCCTCGCCGCCGAAATCGATGTCGATCAGCAGCGCGTTCAACAGGTCGGGCATCTGGTCGGCCGGGAACTCGATGTCCACGACCGGTCCGATCACCCGCGCCACCCGGCCGGTGCCGGCGGTCTGGCTCTCGGTGTCCTTCTCAGCTGTCACAGTCATCTGCGCTATCTCTCTGGTCGTGGGCTAGTTGGCTTCGGCGAGGGCGCTCGCGCCGCCGACGATTTCGCTGATTTCCTGGGTGATCTCGGCCTGGCGGGCCTGGTTGGCCTCGCGGGTGAGCCGTTCGATCAGTTGCTGGGCATTGTCGGTTGCCGACTTCATCGCCCGCTGCTGGCTGGCCAGCTGGGACGCGGCCGATTGCTGGAGGTAGAACCAGACCCGGCTGCGGATGTAGAGCGGCAAGAGTTCGTCGAGCACCGCGCGCGGGCTGGGCTCGAAGTCGTAGAGCGGCAGGATCTGCCCGGCTTCGGGCTTGTGCACGCCAGCGACGATCTCCAGCGGCAGCAGCCGCCGGGCCCGCGGAGACTGGACCAGCATCGACTCCATCCGGGTGTACACGCCGTAGATCTCGTCCACCCCACCGTCCTCGTAGGGGGTGAGGAAGTCCTCGATCAGCGCGTCGGCGATCTCCACCGCGTGATCGTAGGTGGGGGCGTCGGAGAAGCCCTCCCACGACCGACGGATCGGCATCTGGCGGAACTTGAGGTAGTTGACGGCCTTGCGACCGGCGACGTAGCGGACGACCTCGACGCCCTCGTCCTCGAGTTTTTGGCGCAGCCGGGCCGCGGTCTTGATCGCGTTGGAGGAGTAGGCCCCGTTCATTCCGCGGTCGGAGGTGACCACGAACAGCGCGGCCCGACGCACCTTCTCCGGGTTGCGGATCAGGGGATGGTCGTCGTGGGAGTAGGTGGCCACGGCGGACACGGCGCGGATCAGCTCGGTGATGTAGGGCTCACCGGCCTGGGCGGCCTGTTGGGCCTTGATCACCCGGGAGGCGGCAATCAACTCCATCGCCCGGGTGATCTTCTTGGTCGCCGACACCGACTTTCGTCGCTGTCGCAACTCCCGCAAGCTTGCCGCCATGCGTCAGCTCCGCTTCTGGACTTGAATCGCCTCGTTGTCCACGTCATCCTCGGCCAGTGGCGCGAGGTGCTGCTCGTTGTCGGCGGTCCCCAGCACCTGACCTTCGGAGGTCGTGAACTGCTGCTTGAACTTCTTGATCGCGGCGGTCACCGCTGCGGCGGTGTCGTCGTCCCACTTGTTCGTCTCGGCGAGGGTCTTGACGATGCTGGTGCTCCGCTTCAGGTAATCGAGAAGCTCGCGCTCGAAGCGCAGCACGTCCTGCACCGGGACGTCGTCGAACTGGCCGTTGGTGCCGGCCCACACGCTGATCACCTGGTCGGCCACCGGGAAGGGGCTGTACTGAGGCTGCTTCAGCAGTTCGACCAGGCGAGCGCCGCGGTCAAGCTGACGGCGCGAAGCCGCGTCCAGGTCGGAGGCGAACATCGCGAACGCCTCCATGTCGCGATACTGGGCCAGGCCGAGCTTCAGCGTGCCCGACACCTGCTTCATCGACTTCACCTGCGCGGCGCCACCCACCCGGGAGACCGAGATGCCGACGTCGATCGCCGGACGCTGGTTGGCGTTGAACAGGTCGGACTGCAGGAAGATCTGCCCGTCGGTGATCGAGATCACGTTGGTCGGGATGTAGGCCGACACGTCGTTGGCCTTGGTCTCGATGATCGGCAGCCCGGTCATCGAACCCGCGCCCAGCTCATCGGAGAGCTTGGCGCAGCGTTCCAGCAAACGGCTGTGCAGGTAGAACACGTCGCCGGGGTAGGCCTCGCGGCCCGGCGGGCGGCGCAGC
>CAYVOW010000138.1:0-2322 GCA_964453585.1 uncultured Micropruina sp. | reverse complement strand
GCCCCCGGCCAAATCGTCGCGGTGGACTCCGAACACTCCGCGATCGCTCAGGCGCTGCGATCGGGACGGCGCGAGGAGGTGCGCCGGATCATCCTGACCGCCTCGGGTGGTCCGTTCCGAGGCCGCAGCCGGGACGACCTGGCCACCGTGACCCCCGATCAGGCGATGGCACACCCCACCTGGAACATGGGCCGAGTGATCACCATCAACTCCGCCACCCTGGTCAACAAGGGGCTGGAGCTGTTGGAGGCGGGCCTGCTCTACGACGTGCCGCTGGACGACATCCACGTCGTCGTCCACCCCACCTCGGACGTCCACTCGATGGTCGAGTTCGTCGACGGTTCGACCATCGCCCAGTGCAGCCCGCCCGACATGCGGCTGCCGATCGGTTTGGCCCTGGGCTGGCCGGATCGGGTCGCCGATGTCGCCCGCGCCTATTCCTGGGACCGGCCGGTCAGCTGGCACTTCGAACCGCTGGACAACGACGCCTTCCCGGCGGTCGCGCTGGCCCGCCGGGTGGGCAAGGCCGGGGGCACCGCACCTGCGGTCTACAACGCCGCCAACGAGGAATGCGTGGACGCCTTCTGTGCTGGACGGTTGAGCTTCCTGGGGATCGTCGACACCATCACGGCCGTGGTGGACGATCACCTGGCCCACCCGGGGTCAGACCAGGAGCTCAGCGTCGACTCCGTCCTGGCCGCGGACGCCTGGGCCCGGCAACGAGCCGGGGAACTACTGGGAGAGGAGGTCTGAGGTGCTGCTCAGCATCGTGTTCGGCCTGCTCTTTTTCCTCTGCCTGCTGGCGTCGATCGCCCTGCACGAGGTCGGGCACATGGTCCCGGCGAAGGTGTTCGGGGTGCGGGTGCCGAAGTTCTTCGTCGGCTTCGGCCCGACCGCGTGGTCGACCACCCGCGGCGAAACCGAGTACGGCCTGAAGTGGATCCCGTTGGGCGGCTTCGTCCGGCTGCTCGGGATGTACCCGCCGAGCAAGTCCGGCCGCCGCTCCCGGCTGGCCGACTTCGCCGACTCGGCCCGCGACGCCGAATGGTCCGAGATCACCCCGGCCGATGTCGAGAACGACCGCCTGCTCTACCAGAAGAAGACCTGGCAGAAGGTCGTGGTGATGCTCGGCGGGCCGCTGATGAACGTGATCATCGCCTTCTTCCTGTTCTGGGCGGTGTTGGGCATCCACGGCTACGCCCAGGCCCAGCCGGTGGTGGCCCGGGTTCAGGAGTGCGTGATCAGGGAGGACCGCCCCCAGGCGACCTGCACCGCCGCGGACCAGCCGAGCCCGGCCGCGCTGGCCGGACTGCGGGCCGGCGACCGGATCGTCGAGTTCAACGGCGTCACGATCACCAACTACGACCAACTGGTCGACCTGATCCGGGCCAACCTGGATCGTCCGGCCACCGTGGTGGTCGAGCGAAGTGGCGCCCGGGTCACCCTGGCGACGGTCAACACCGTGATCGACGGGGTTCCCGACAAGCTGGACCCCAGCCGCCGGATCCCGGCCGGCTGGTTCGGCGTGGCCCCGACGATCACCACCGCCTACGCCGGGCCGGACGAGGTCGTCCGGCAGATGGGGACGATGACCGCCCAGTCGGCGGTGGCCCTGGTCCAGTTCCCGGTCAAGGTCTACAACGTGGTCGCCGACATGGTGACCGGCAAGCCGCGCGACATCTACGGCCCGATGAGCATCGTCGGTGCCACCCGGGCTGCAGGCGAGATCGCCGCGAACGAGACGATCCCCTGGGGTGACCGGCTGGCGCTGTTCGGCTCACTGCTGGCCGCGGTCAACCTCTTCCTGGCGGTGTTCAACCTGGTACCGCTGCCGCCGCTGGACGGCGGTCACATTGCCGGTGCGCTCTACGAGGGCGCCCGCCGCCAACTGGCGCGACTGTTCGGCCGGCCCGACCCCGGCCACGTCGACACCGCGAAGCTGCTGCCGGTCGCCTACGCGGTGGCGGCGTTTCTGATAATCAGTGGGGTGGCGTTGATCATCGCCGACCTGTTCAGCCCGATCCGGATCTTCTAAGGGAGAAGGAAACATGACCATCAACCTCGGGATGCCGAAGCCGCCGCCGCCGGTGCTGGCTCCGCGTCGTCCGACCAGGCAGATCCGGGTGGGCAAGGTGCTGGTCGGTGGCGACGCCCCGGTTTCGGTGCAGTCGATGACCACCACCAAGACCACCGACATCAACGGCACCCTGCAACAGATCGCCGAACTGACCGCGACCGGCTGCGACATCGTACGGGTGGCGGTGCCGAGCCAGGACGACGCCGACGTCCTCTACATCATCGCCAAGAAGTCCCAGATCCCGG
>CAYVOW010000137.1:0-2331 GCA_964453585.1 uncultured Micropruina sp. | reverse complement strand
ACCGGCAAGACCACCGCCATGCGCGCCCTGGCCACCGCCTGGGGCTACAGCCGCGGCAAAGTGCTCGCCCTCGCCCCGTCCGCCACCGCCGCGTCCCAGCTCGGCGAAGAACTGGGCCAGGGCATCCACGCCGACACCCTCCACAAGCTCACCTACGAGATCGCGCAACCCCAACCCGCCCAGTGGGTCGAGGCCGTCGGGCCGGGAACCTTGCTGATCATCGACGAGGCCGGCATGGCCGACACCCTGCGCCTGGACTACCTGATCAGCTGGGCGCTCGACCGCGGCGCCAGCATCCGGCTGATCGGCGACGACCAGCAGCTCGGCGCCATCTCCGCCGGCGGCATCCTCCGCGACATCGCCACCGTCCACGGCGCGGCTCGCCTCGATGAGGTGATGCGGTTCACCGACCCCGCCGAGGCCCACGCGACCCTCGCCCTGCGCGACGGCGATCCCGCCGCTCTGGGGTACTACCTCGACCACGACCGCGTCCACGTCGGCGACCCCGACACCACCTCAAGCCAGCTGTTCGACGCCGGGCTCGCCGACAACCGCGCCGGACTGGACGCGATCATGCTCGCCCCCACCCGAGACCAGGTAGCCGCCCTCAACCAGGCGGCGCGCGAGCATCGCCTGGCAGGCAGCCGCCCACGGCGCGAGGCCGACCTCGCCGACGGCAACCCCGCTTCCATCGGCGACACGATCATCACCCGCCGCAACAACCGCCGGCTCCGCGCCGGCAGCAGCTCGGTCAAGAACGGCGACCGCTGGCAGGTCGACGACGTCCACCGCGACGGCCGCCTCGACGTCCACGACCCGAAAACCCACCGCCGGATCACCCTCCCCGCCGATTACGTCGCGACCTACGTTGAGCTCGGCTACGCCACCACCATCCACGGCGCCCAGGGCATGACCGCCGACACCTGCCACGGGCTCCTCACCGGCCAGGAGAGCAGGCAACAGCTGTACACGATGCTCAGCCGCGGCCGACACGCCAACCACGCCTACCTCCAGATCGCCGGCGACGGCGACCCGCACAACCGGCTCATCCCAGAGACCGTGGCGCCAGCCACCCCCACCGAGCGGCTCGAGGCCGTCCTCGCGCGCTCCGACGTGCCCACCTCCGCCACCACTCAGCTCAGCGAACTTCGCGACCCCCGGACGCTGCTCGCGGCCGCCGTCGCCTGCTACCACGACGCCATCGTCACCGCCGCCGAACAACTGGCCGGCGCCGACCTGATCGCCCTGCTCGAGCACAGGGCCGACACCCTCGGCCTCACCGACGCCGACGCCTGGCCCGTCGCCCGCTCACACCTGCTCATTCTCAACGCCCAAGGGGTCCCCCCGATCAGCGCACTCCAGTACGCCGTCAACACCGACGAACTCGACGACGCCCGCGACCCCGCGGCCATCGTGGACCGGCGCCTCGACGTGGTCAGCCTCCGGGCAGAGAACGACGAGCGGCGCCCGCTGCCCTGGCTGCCAGCCGTGCCCGACAAACTCCTGGCGCAGCCCGAGTGGCGCCGCTACCTCGCCGCGAGATGGGCGCTCGTCACCGACCTGGCCGAACGCGTGCAGCAGGACACCGCCGCACACGAGAGGCTCCCGCGGTGGGCCGCCCCGCTCGTCGAATCGCCAACAGCCGACGCCCTCGCGCAAATCGAGGTGTGGCGCGCCGCCCACGCGATTCCCGACAGCGATCTGCGGCCCACCGGGCCCGCCCAACACCACCTGGTCGAAGCCCGCTCACAACACCGCCTCAATAGCCTGATCGCCGGCGAGTCCGAATCCGTGCTGGCCTGGCTCGACCGTATCCACCAAGCCGCGCCCGGGACCATCGAAGACCCCGCCACCATCCGGCTCGCCCGAGAATGCGCCGCGGTGGACCCCAAGGGCCGCGGCCTCCCCAAGCATCTTGCAGCGGCGGCCCGGGAGCCGCTGCCCGACGATCACAAAGCCGACGCACTGCGATTCCGGCTCGAGCCTTGGCTGGTCGAGGTCTGGGAGACCGCCTGGCCGCCCCAACCCGCCCACACAGACCCCCGCCGCCACGAGCCGATACCCCTGAGCCGTCACCGAAGCCCCGGCATAGGCATATGACACCCACCGCCAGACTTTCTCCGGGCACCACCGAAGGAAGGAATCGATATGGCCATTCCCCAGACGCAACGGGTCGAGCCCGAATGGGTCTCCCTGCGCGAAGCCGCCCGCATCTACGCCGTTTCCACCTACACCCTGCGCCGCCGCATCAGCTCCGGCGAGCTCCCGGCCGTCAAGCTCGGCTACAAGCTCATCCGCGTGCGCATCGACGACCTGGACAAGCTCTTCCCC
>CAYVOW010000136.1:0-2395 GCA_964453585.1 uncultured Micropruina sp. | reverse complement strand
GGCCTTTTCGGTCAGCTGCGCGAACGCCAGCAGGTCGTCCACCTTGGGGCGCAGGTAGCTGTAGGGCAATCCGAAATAGCGGCCATAGGTGATCAGGTTGTCGCGGGCGCGTAGCTCGGCGTCGAGATTGTCCTGCTGGGGAATCACGCCCAGATGAGCCCGGACCTCGGGGCCATGGGTCTCCGGGTCGAGCCCCAGGACGCTGAGCGTTCCGGACGTCCGCAGGGAGGTGCCCCCGATCAGCCGCATGGTGGTCGATTTGCCGGCACCGTTGGGGCCGAGCAGGCCGAACGACTCCCCCGGCGACACCTCGAACGAGATGCCGTCAACGGCGTTGAGTTCGCCGTAAGACTTGACGAGGTCGCGGGCTTCGATCACTGGCACGTCGGCCAACCTAACAGCGGCCTCCGACAGAAGAGAAAGACGCTGCAGCGTCGGCTCAGCGCAGGTCGTCGCGGGACGGCAGTTGGCGGCGAGCGGTGCGTTCGACCCGGCGCCGGTAACGGGCGACCCCCGGCCCCGCGCCCTGGTTCGCATGATTCGCCCCGCTCAACATCGCCACCACCACCGGAATCGCCGTTCCGAACATCGGCCACATCGGCCAGTAGTAGAGCAACCGTCCGGTGGTCAGGCAGGTCATCAGCCAGATGGCGTTGAACATCACCGCCAGACCGATCCACCAAGACGGCAGCATCGCCACCAGGCGGCCGAAGCCCGATCGCGGCTGGTAGGTGGGTGCTGCGGGAGCCGGAGCCGGACCAGCGATGGCGACCGGCAGGTCCTCGATCAGTGGAACCAGGTCGCCGAGCTGCTTGGCCGTCAACGCCCGATCAAGCCGTTCAGCGTGCTCATCGGCGTCCAGGCGTCCGCTGGCGTAGCCCTCGGCGACGATGGAGGCGGCCACGCCCCGGTCCGCGTCGGACGCTCGCAGGGTCGGGTTCGTCCGCGGATCGGCGCTGAAGTGGTCCCAACCCGGTCTCGAGGGGACCGACGGCAGGTTGTTCCAGCGTGGCGTGTCGTTCATGCGATCCATGATTGCAGCCGGGCCAACCGCGTGCTCGTCCCACGGCACCCGTGGTCGGCCGACCCTCGGACCGGTCACCGCCCCCGGTTGTAGCGCAGCGGGTTCGGTCGGCACTCGCATTCGGTGGCGATTCGCAGCGTCCGGTCGATCAATCCCTGGTCGCGCAGCGCGAAGAGTTTCGGAACCAGCCGGTCGCGGATGGCGTACGGGTCGAGGGTGTTGAGATAGATCTTGGTGGCACCCTCGAACCCAGCCAGCGTCGAGATCCGCCACTTCAGCATGATTCGCCACGGCATGGCCAGGTCGACGTCGATCGGGCGGTAGTGCCATTCCTCGTTGCAGGGCACCTCGACGCCGGTGGCCGCATGCATCGCGTGGACGATGTCCGACATCCCGCGCAGCTCCTCCGGGGACTGTTCCCAGGGGTCGGACTCCTCACTCTTGGAGTAGATCTCCACCGAGGGGTAGCGGTGGCCGAAGCCGGCGAAGGCGATCGCGTATTCGTTCTCGGCCAGGATGAGGTTCTTGTACGAGGCGTAGTTGACCGCGTCCTCGTTGAACACGTTCGGGTTGGCCCGCAGCCGCAGGACCGCCCGCTCCGACTGCACACCGCGCTCGTCGATCGCCACCAACTGTTTGTGGAGGTGATCGAAGGACGCCCCCGCGGGTTTCAGCCAGTTCTGGAACACCACCACGAACCGGGCGTAGCGGTTCAGTTCGAACAGCGCCTGCACCGATTCGACGGTGAACGACAGGAAATGCTCGTGCTCTTCCGGTGTCATCGTCCCCGACGAGGCGAGTTGGGTGTTGTCGGTGGCGCCGTCGACGAAGTGGCGTCGGGAGACGATCACGTCGTGCCCGCCACCGAAGAAGCCGGACGCGAACTCGACGATCTGCTCGTCGGTCATGGACGCGATCAGCTCCTCGCTGCGGCCACCTGCGCGAAGCTTCGTCCGGGCCACCCCGAGGACGTGATCGTGGCCGAGCGGGGTGGCCAGGTAGGCCGCCCGCCGAGCCGCCACCCGCGCCGGCAGTTGATAGCCGTAATTGGCGTTCCAGTACTGATAGCTGAGGATCTCGAACAGGTTGGGCACCCGCCGGAACTCGGCGACCGTGGCGTTCAACTCCTCGGCCGGCGTCCGGTAGCGGGTTTCCCAGCGACCATCGGGGTGCCGGACGACCCGCGACTTCTCCGGCGGCGTCTCGAAGTAGCGGTCCTGGCAGAACGCGCAGTAGCGGCCATGGTCGGCCGGATCGAGCGGGATCGGGTCGGGCAGTTTCACCCCGAGCGGGCGGTTGCCTCGGCCGGCGACCGTCCAGACCTCGGTGCCCGAGAAGGGGTTCAGTTGCTTCACCGTGCCGTCGGCCATC
>CAYVOW010000135.1:0-2435 GCA_964453585.1 uncultured Micropruina sp. | reverse complement strand
CACGAGTCAGGCAGGCGTCTGAGCGCCGCGGCAGGCCCCAAACACCGAGATTTGTGCCGGCTGTCCGACCAACAGCCCCTCGCGCGACCGGGAGCCGGCAACCCTCAGGCGTGATCCTGGGTCACGGGCGGTGTCGGTTCGGGAGTCAGTCCGGCGATCAGCGCCTTGAGTTCGGCGACGGCGGCGGCCAGGTCGGCCTTGGTAGCCCCCTGCTCCTTCTCCTTCAGCCGGAGCATCAACTCGCCGCCAGGCTCCAGACTTGCCTTCTTCACCTCCGCCGGACCGTCCACCCCCTGCTGGCGCAGCGCCATCCGCAGCTCCTTGTCGGTCAGGCCGAGCCTCGACAGCGCCGCCTCATCGACCTCGCCGTCTCGAATCAGCGGCGTCGAACGGCCCTCCAACAACCACCGCCCCTTCGGGAAGCGCTGCGCGAGCCGGTCGAGCAGGTCGTTGATCACCACCAGGACAACCGCACCGATCAACCCACCCAGCAGGGAGTTGTCCGGCCCGATGATGGCGTTCTGCACCACGTTCGACAGCAGCAGCACCACCACCAGGTCGAGGCTGTTCATCTGCGCCATCAGCCGCTTGCCAGCGATCCTGATCAGGAACGCGATGCCGAGATAGACCACGACGGTGCGGATCACCTTCTCCGCGAGCGAGACGTCCAGCTGGGTGAACAGGTCGGGCCACAGGTCCAGAGGCAGCATGGCCGCAATCTACGCCCGGCTCAGGACGCCAGAGCGCCCCGCACCCGGAGCGCCAGCGCCGGATCGTCGGTGAACACGGCGTCCACGCCGGACGCGAACACCCGGCCCAACTCGTCCGCGTCGTTGCTGAACCAGGGCCGGACGGACAGCCCGCGCGCCTGCGCCTCGGCCACGAAACCGGGGTCATCCAGGGCGTTCAGCGGCGGATGCACCGCGGCCACTCCGAGGCCCGCCAGGTAGTCCCAGGGCCGGAGCAACGGGTCGGAGTAGATCGCCGCCACCTCGCAGCCGCTGCCCGCGGACACCAACCGCCGCACCGAGTAGTGGTCGAAGGACGACAGCACCACCCGGTCGGCGAGATCGAACCGCGCGACCGCGTCCAGCACCGCGGGCTCCAGTTCCGGGTCTCGGACGATCGAGTTCTTCAACTCGATATTGATCGTCATCGTCGAGTCGGCGAACACCGCCAGCACCTCGTCCAGCGTTGGGATGGTCGCCCCCGAAACGAGCCGGGACGACAGGCCGGTCACCTCGGCCGCGGTCAGGTCCTTGACCCAGCCGGTGCCGAGGTGAGTGCGATCGACGGTCTCGTCGTGGATCACCACCGGCACCCGATCCCGGGTGAGTTGGACGTCGAACTCGACCCCCTCAGCCCCCGAATCGAGGGCCAGCCGGAAGGCGGGCAACGAGTTCTCCGGTGCCGCCATGCTGCACCCGCGATGCGCCCAGATCTCGGTCATCGCCCCAGCATGCCCGAGCTGACTTTCTGTCACAGCCCGGGAGTAGGGTCGCCCTCGTGAACAGAGAACCAACCGAACTCGACGCCCTGGCCGACTCCTACACCCTGGAGTTGGCTGCCCTCGACCCGATGGCCGCCACCTACCTCGGGATCAGCGGTTTCGACGATCAGATGACCGACATGTCCCCCGACGGCATCGCGCAGCGCACCCAACTGACCCGAGAGACCTTGGCCAAGTTGGACTCGATCACCCCCGTTGACGCCACCGATCGGGTCACGCTGGACGCGATGCGCGACCGGCTGGGCCTCGACGTGGAGATGTTCGAGGCCGGCGAGTACCACCGCGACCTCAACGTGATCGCCAGCCCGCTCCAGGGCATCCGCGACATCTTCGACCTGATGTCGACCAAGACCGAGGACGACTGGGCGACTGTCGCCAAGCGGATGGCGGCCGTCCCCGAAGCGGTCTTCGGCTACCTCGAGTCGCTCCGTTGGGCTGCCAAGCAGGGCATGGTGGCGCCGGCCCTGCAGGTGGCCGAGGGGGTCAAGCAGGCCGACGAGCTGGCCGATCCGGAGTCGTCGTTCTTCACCACCTTCACCCGGGGCGCCACCGTCGACGGTCAGCCGGTGACCGCGTCCCTGGCAGGCGACCTGGCCGCCTCGGCGACCGCCGCCACCGAGGCCTACGGTCGGCTGTCTGAGTTCCTGCAGTCCCTGGCCGATCAGGCCCCCGCCGACGACGCCGCCGGTCGGGAGCGCTACGCGCTGGCGTCGCGCTACTTCGTCGGCGCGACCGTCGACCTGGACGAGACCTACGAGTGGGGCTTGGAGGAACTGGCCCGGGTCGCCGCCGAGCAGGATGCGGTGATCGAGGCAATCGCCGGGTCGGGAGCCACCATCGACGACGCCGTCAAGAAGCTGGACGAGGACGCCAGCCGCAAACTGCACGGCACTGCGGCGCTCCGCGAATGGATGCAGCAGACCGC
>CAYVOW010000134.1:0-2620 GCA_964453585.1 uncultured Micropruina sp. | reverse complement strand
ACCGGCCGGGTCACCCCGTTCGCGGTGATGGAGCCGGTGTTCGTGGCCGGGTCGACGGTGGAGATGGCCACCCTGCACAACGCGTCGGAGGTGAAGCGCAAGGGTGTCCTGATCGGGGACACGGTGGTGCTGCGCAAAGCCGGGGATGTCATCCCCGAAATCCTCGGGCCGGTGGTCGACCTGCGCGACGGCAGCGAGGTCGAGTGGGTGATGCCGACGCACTGCCCCTCCTGCGGCAGCGAGCTCGCCCCGGAGAAGGAGGGCGACGCCGACCTGCGCTGTCCCAACACCCGCTCCTGCCCGTCCCAGTTGCGCGAGCGGCTGTTCCACGTGGCGTCCCGGCAGGCCCTGGACATCGAGGTGCTGGGCTGGCAGGCCGCGGACGCGCTGCTGTCAGCGGGGCTGCTGACCGATGAGGGGGACCTGTTCACCCTGACCCGGGAGAAGCTCGCAGCCGTCCCGCTGTTCAGCCGCCTGCCCAAGAGGGGGGAGGAGGGGCGGCAACTCTCGGCCAATGGGGAACGGCTGATCGCCAACCTCGAGGAGGCGAAGCGCCGCCCGTTTGCCAAGTTCCTGGTCGCCTTGTCCATTCGGCACATCGGCAAGGGAGTGGCCCCGGACGTGGCGGCCGCGTTCCCGAGCATCGAGGCGCTGCGGTCGGCGTCCGCCGACGACCTCGCCCAGGTGGAGGGCCTCGGACCCACCCTGGTGGCCTCGATCCTCGACTGGTTCACCGTCGACTGGCATCGCGACATCGTGGAGAAGTGGCAGGCGGCCGGAGCGATGCTGCCGACCGAGGTGCCGGACGAGCCCGCCGAGCGGGTGCCGCAGACGTTGACCGGGCTCACCATCGTGGTCACTGGATCACTCCCGGGATTCACCCGGGAGAGCGCCCAGGAGGCCGTCACCAGCCGGGGAGGGAAGGCGGCGGGGTCGGTCTCGGCTAGGACGGACTTCGTGGTCGTCGGCGAGAACGCGGGGTCCAAGTACGACAGGGCGGTCGCCCTGAAGCGGCCGATTCTGGACGCGGCCGGGTTCACCGTCCTGCTGGACGAGGGCCCTGACGCCGCGCTGGCGGTGGCTAGAAGCGAATAGACGTCCCTGGAAGCACAGAGGAGCCGAGCTAAGCGAAGGGGTTGACGACTCGAACACCCCTGATCACGGCACCGGCGGTGAGATCTTCGGTCAGCAGCGACTCGCAGCCGGCAACGCTGGCGCTCTCCACGATCATCGCGTCCCAGATGGACAGTTGATGGAGTTCGGCAGTCTGGGCGGCCCGGAGCACCAACTCCGCGTCGGTTGCGGTTACATCGAGCGCGGCCAACGCGGCCAGGCCGGCGCTGGCCACCTCAGGCGGCATCGGCGGTGAGAACTTTCGGGTCACCACCGAATACCACTCCAGCAGCACCTGGGTGCTGATCACGGCATCGGGCCGCTGGGCCATCAGGGCGCGGGCAACGGCCCGCTTGGCTGGCTCGTTGGTGTCGAACGCGTAGACCAGCACGAAGGTGTCGAGGAAGTCAGCCACGGTGCAGCTCTTCGCGGGTCCAGGTGCGACCCCCCGGTCCGCTGCCAAAGGTGGATTGCCCGGCCAGAACGAGGGCCTTGGCCATGGCCTCGCCTCCATCCCCATCGGCGTAGCGGCGCAGGGCGTCGGCAAGGAAAGCGTTCACCGATTCGTCGCGCTGAAGGGCGCGCAGGCGTGCGCGCTTGAGGGTGACGTCGTCGACAGTGATGGTGAGGTTCGCCACAGTGGCAGTGTAGCACTGATGTCGTGTAACACCGACTCCGGAGTCGTCTCCGATCGGCGGTTAGACTGACCGGCGTGGAGGGCCTGAACAGCAACCTGAACCTGAACGCGGGCGCGCCGCCGCGGGTTCAGCCCCGGCTGGGGGAGTGGGGGCCGGCAAACGTGCCGGCGACCCGGAAGAAGAAGCGGGCCCGTTGGATCGCCTCGTTCGCGTTCGCCGGGGTCCTGCTGGCCCTGTTCCTCTACGGCTGGTACATCCTGATGATGATGCGGGGCTGATCAGGTCGCTAGCGCGGCCATGTGCCGGAGCCTGGCCAGTTCGGACGCCAGAAACTCCGGTCCGCCTTTGCGGGCGATCACGATCACCGAACCATCACGCAACGGAGCCAACGCAATCAGCGTTTCCGGCCATCCCGGCAGCCACTGCTCGGGCCACTCGTCAATCCTCGCCGTCCGCGAATCACCGACCAGGTGCGTCGGGATCTCCTCCTGATCGGGGGCGAGTCCGCCCCGGGCCAGCACCCGCCCGGTGGTGGCGGCGACCAGTACCGACCAGTCCGCGTGGAACACCGCCGGGGCGTGCTCGGTGAGCGTCCCAGGGGCGCGGTCGGGGTCCTCAGCCATGTCGTTCAGCACGTCCACGTCGGCCTGCAGGCCCCACGCGTTCGGCCAGAACGACATCCACAACACCTCGACCCCGTCGATCGACCTGCAGGCGGTGACCAGGGAGTCGGGGACGGCCCCGGGCGGGAGTTCCACCATGAAGTCGTCGACGGCGTAGCCCTCGTACTTCTCGACCACCTCGACGGCGTTGATGTCGGCCTGGACTTGGCCCATCGCGCTGGCGACGGCGCCCAGCGAGCCCGGTCG
>CAYVOW010000133.1:0-2635 GCA_964453585.1 uncultured Micropruina sp. | reverse complement strand
GAGCTCAGGCCGGCCGCCGGGCGATCACGTGGAACACGTGCCAGTGCTTCGGCGCCAGCGGTGACACGTTCAGCTCTGCGAAGTAAATCCCGAAGGGATCTTACGCCCGTAGTTCGCCTTGTCTGATTAGGCAATTAGCCCAACTATTCGGGCCACCTCATCCACGTCCCACCGGCGATACCCGTCGGGGGGTCGACCCACGGCGAGATGCCCAGAGCGTGCTTGGCGTCCTCGATTCTGGCAACCACCCGAGACAACGCCGAAAATGCTGGGAATCCTCGCTACAGTCTGCCTGTTCATACGCGCACTAGGGGGGACACCTTGAAACGCCTTGCCATCCTCGTCACGCTCCTGGCTGTGGTCAGCCTGGGATTCATCGCTTCAACGCCGCGCTCGTACGCCGCGGCGGCGATCGAGCAGACGATCACCACACCGTACTCGGGACAATCCCTTCCCTTTAAAGGGCAGGCAGTGACCATCTCCGGCAGCACCGGGACGACTGGAGTGCGCACCGTCCGACTCCAGAAGTACAGCGGTGGCTGGTCGACGTACGCGACGACACAAAGCGACGCCGAGGGGAACTTCAGCTTCCAGGCCAGTACCACGTCGACGTCGCGACGATTCCGCGCGTATGCTCCCAGCGAGAACGGGCTGTCATCTGTCACATCCCCCGAGGTCAAGATCGTCACGCAATCCGATAGCGTGTCGCTCACCATCTCCAGGCTCGGCAACTACGCCGTGCACACGGGCAAGGCATCCCCAGTGATCTCGGGCCGCGTCTTCACCCTGCAAGTCAAGTCCGGCGATACCTGGCAGGACGTGGCCACGGACACCGTCGACGCGAGCGGAATGCTGGAGGCTCGCCTGAAGGCTGCAGCAAGCACCTACCGTTGGGTTGGAGAACCCTTGGTGGTCACCGCAGCCGATGGCACGACTCAGGTCACAATCACCAAAGCCGTCATCTCATCCAGCAAGTCGCTTAGCCTGTCGCCCAAGCAGCTTGGGAAGAACGTGCTGTACGTCAACACGCTCAACGGGGGCACCCCGACCGTGAAGGGGGTCGACTATGCGGCAACCGCCGTGATCGTCTCAGAGGGAGCCATCGTCCCTATCTCCTCGGCGTTGTCGGTGGAGACGATCGTCGTGCGCGGCAACTCGTCCGCGACCAAGCCCAAGAAGCCGTACAAGCTCAAGTTTTCGGATAAGCAGAAGCCGTTTGGGATGAAGTCGGATAAGACGTGGATTCTTTTGGCCAATTACGGCGACCGTTCATTGATCCGAAGCCGTGTCGCATTCGAGCTGGGCCGCAAGCAGAGCGGCCTCCGCTGGACCCCCGACGAGGTGTTCACCGAACTTTTCCTCAACGGAAAGTACCTGGGCAGCTACCAAATCATTCAGTCGATCAAGATCGACAACAACCGCGTTAACATCGACAAGGAGCTCGGGCAAGTCATGGAGCACGATCCGCACTGGGTCGAGGACGAAACCGAAGGCTTCGTGGGACCCTCCGGGATGAACTACTCCTACAAGGATCCGGACACCTGCGAGACCCTGGCCGGAGCAGCCAAGTCCCTATCTACCTGCCGCGGCCTGGACCAGACGACGCTGGATCCCGAGAGCCTGACCCCAACCCGGTTCGACAGGATGAAAGAGAAGATCAAGCAGTTCGAGAAGATCGTTTACTCCTACGACTGGAGCAGCGTGAACCCGGACGATCCAGCATCCCTGCCTCCAGCGCCGAAGGATTGGATGACCTATCTTGAGGTAAATTCAGCAGTCGACTACATCCTGACCCGCGAGTTCACCAAAGACAACGATGCTGATTTCTACCGAAGCAACTTCTTCAATACCAACAGCTACCTCCCCTTCTTCAACACAGACAACCAGAGCCCGTACGGTTCGGTGACCTATTCGGGCCCGACCTCCACGGCCAAGATGGTGATGGGTCCGATTTGGGACTTCGACCGCAGCGCTGGCGCGGCGCCGCTCGGCGGCACCGGGATCAGCAACACCAGTGGCTGGTGGACGCGAGGCACTGGGTCGCCAAACCATGACACGAACAAGATCCATTGGTTCACCCGGATCTGGAAGGATGTCCGATTCCAGCAGGCGCTGAAGGCCCGTTGGGCGGTGAAAAGCGCTGAGTACAAGGACGTCTACGTCAACCGCGTCAACGCTGCCGCATGGGCCCTGGATGGTTTCGTCGACAAGCTGGATCCCTTCACCGGGTCGGTCGTGGCTAACAATGACCGCACCAAGTGGCCGGACAGCTATGGGAGTCGATACGCTCCGAAGTCCAGCACGTTCGTAGGCGAAATCAACTGGTTGCGGAACTGGTACAAGGGCCGTTACGAGTGGATGAACGCAAAGCTGACCAGCGCAGGTGCGAAGGTTTCTGCTTGAGTGATACGCGCAAGCCTGGAGTCGCCCTGGCGGCTCCAGGCTTTGCACATGGAAACTTGGATAGAACGCCTACGCGCCCAGGACGCCGGCGGCATACTTTCGTCCACCGAGCAGCAACGCCAGCGCCGACAGCGAAACGGCTGGTCGTGGATTCGCGACTGCTCGGGCTGGCCGCCGGAGCCTGCTGCTGAAGTCAAGGCCCCCTACATCATCGTGGTGCTCGGTGGCGCGG
>CAYVOW010000132.1:0-2765 GCA_964453585.1 uncultured Micropruina sp. | reverse complement strand
CCGTCAGTGTCATGGTTTCGCCGTCACCGTGCTCGGACGCCAGCGCCTTGGTGTCCTCGTTCTCCACCGGACGGGCCGGCAGGGTGAAGTGCACCTGGATCTCGCTGCCGAGGGCTTCGACCAGCGCGATGGTGGCCACCAGCTCGCGGCCGGCGAGTTCGCCGACGAGCATCGCGTCCTCCATGTCTTCGCTGCGGATGCCGACGATCACGTCCCGCCCGACGTACCCGGCCAGGGCGGGCCGCTGCTGTTCAACCGCGGGGGCCAGCGTGATCGGCTGGTCGCCGACGTAGGCGACCAGGTCGTCGCCCTCGCGCTTGAGCGCGGCCAGGGCCATGTTCATCGGCGGCGAGCCGATGAACCCCGCGACGAACACATTGGCCGGGTTCTCGTACATCTCCTGCGGCTCGGCGACCTGCTGGAGGACCCCTCGCTTCATCAGGGCGATCCGGTCGCCCATGGTCATCGCCTCGACCTGATCGTGGGTGACGTAGATCGTGGTCACGCCGAGGTCGTGCTGGATCTGCGCGATCTCGGAGCGCATCTGGCCGCGCAGCTTGGCGTCCAGGTTGGACAGGGGCTCGTCCATCAGGAACACCTGCGGGGTCCGGACGATCGCGCGGCCCATCGCCACCCGCTGCCGCTGGCCGCCGGAGAGCTGCTTGGGCCGCCGGTCCAGGTACTCGGTGAGGTCCAGCTTGGCCGCGGCCTCGCGGACCAGCTGGTCGATCTGGGCCTTCGGCATCTTGCGGATCCGCAGGCCGTAGCCGATGTTCTCGGCCACGGTCATGTGCGGGTAGAGCGCGTAGGACTGGAACACCATGGCGATGTCGCGGTCCTTGCTCGGCACCGTATTCACCACCCGGCCGCCGATCCGCATCTCGCCGGTGGAGACGTCCTCCAGGCCGGCCACCATCCGCAGCGCGGTGGACTTGCCGCATCCCGACGGGCCGACCAGGACCAGGAACTCACCGTCCTCGATCTGCAGGTCAAGGTCCTTCACGGCGTGGAAGCCGTTCTCGTAGACCTTGTTCACCTTGTCAAACACCACATCAGCCACGGCTGCTCCTTATCTGACCTGCCAGATCGAAAACGAGGGTCCCTGCCCGCGCAGGGTGAGGGTGGCGTCGTCGGCCACGCAGAGGTCCGCCGCAGCCCCGTACACCGGACGAAGGACGGCGCCGGCGGCCAGCCCGAGGGCCGCGGACGAGACGGTCAGCGCCTCTGCGTCGGCGCGGGTGGCCAGGCACAGCAGCGCCTGGTCGGCCGTCTCGCGGAGGTAGCACAGCGACTCGTCGCCGACCGCCAGCCAGCGCAGGCTGCCCCGGCGCAGAGCGTCCGAGCGACCGCGCAGCAGGGCCAGGTCGCGGTAGCGCTCCAGGGTGGTCCGATCGCATGCCTCGGGGTCGTCCCAGGGCATTGGCCGGCGGGCGTCCTCGCCCATCAGGCCCTCACCGCCCAACTCGTCGCCCATGAAGACCATCGGCGCCCCCGGGAACGTGAACAGCAGCCCGGCGGCCACCGCGACCACGTCCGGGTCGCCGACCACGGCCCTAATCCGCGGGGTGTCGTGGGAGCAGATCAGCGACCAGGACGCGGTCAGCGCCCGCCAGGGGATCACCGCCTGGAACTCGGCCATGGTCGCCCAGCAACTCGTCGCCGGCAGCCGCGGGACGCGCACCGGCAGCCCCAGGAACCTCTCCTGGTAGTCGGGTGACCGCAACCACGCCCAGATCGGCCGCAGGAAGCCTGCGTAGTTCATCGCCCCGTGCCAGCCGTCGCCGATCAGGTCCTGGCTGGCGTCGTGGCAGTGCTCGGCGACCAGCACCGCGTCCGGCGCCACCTCGGCCATCGTGGCGCGCAGGTCGCGGGCCACCGCATGGTTCTCGTCGTCGGCGGCGTGCCGTCCGGTCATGTTGGCCACGTCGATCCGCCAGCCGTCCAGCCCGAACGGCTCGCTCAGCCACCGTCCGGCGACCGACCGCTCGCCGCGGGTCAGCCGACCCAGCAGTTCGTCGGAGAACCGGAACTTCGGCAGTGATGGGACGTCGTACCAGCCGAGGTAGGAGCCGTCGGGCCGGAAGTAGTAGAACTGCCGCTCCGGCGCGGAGGGGTCGGCGGCCGCGGCCGCGAACCACACGTGGGTGACGCCGGAGTGATTGGTGGTGAGGTCGCCGATCACTCGCAATCCCCGGGCGTGCGCCGCCTGGACCAGCCGGACCAGGGCCTCGTCCCCGCCCAGTAGCGGGTCGACGTGGTTGAACGACAGCGAGTCGTAGCGGTGGTTGGACGGGGCCGGGAAGAACGGGGTCAGGTAGATGGTGTTGAACCCGAGGTCGACGATGTGGTCGAGGTGATCGACGATCCCGTCCAGGTCGCCGCCGTAGAACTGCTTGGCCACCGTGGGCATGGTGTAGACAACCGGGTCGTCCCAGGCCGCCGGGACCGCCCACGCCGGGGTCGGCCGGGAGTCGGCCGCGGCCGACCGGGCGAACCGGTCCGGGAAGATCTGGTAGACGATCGCGTCCGCGGCCCAGTCGGGAGGGCCGGGGTGGGCGCTGAGCACGAAGTCGAAAGCGTCCGAGACGTCGTTGGGGTGGGTGCCCGACCCGTTCACCCAGCGGTAGCCGCCGTCTGGCCCGGACAGCAACCAGCGGTAGCGGACGACCGGGTTGGCGACGTCCAGCCGCGCCTCCCACCAGGTGGCGAAGCCGTCCGACGACACCGCCACCGCCTCGTCGTAGTGCGGTTCGGCGTCGGGGGTG
>CAYVOW010000131.1:0-2775 GCA_964453585.1 uncultured Micropruina sp. | reverse complement strand
CGCCGCCGGGGCTCGGTGTACGCGGCCGGCAGGCGGAGGCGGCCCCGGATCACGCGTCGGCGCGCCACTCCCACAGGCTGCCCGGACGTCCTCGCCCCAATACCACCTTATTGTGGCTCACGCTGAGGCCGCGCAGGGAGGCCAGGCGGCGGTTGAGGTTGCCGCGGTCGGGGGAGTTGCCGGTGATCGAGCGGGTGATCGCCACCGCCGTCGACACCGGGAAGGTGGGCCCGGTCAGCGCCCTGGTGAAGACCAGGTCGCGCCACAACTTCTCGACCAGCATCGGTCGGCACTCGGCGACTATCAGGTTGTGGTCGAACGCGAGATCGGGGAGGTCGTCGAAGGCGTACCAGTTGCCCTCGGCGTCAGCGTCGGCGATCGCCCACATGGCCACCGACAACGAGTAGCCGCGCGGGTCTCGGTAGGGCTCGTCGAAGACGACCAGTTGCCCCAGGGCGGTCACGTCGAAACCGAGCTTGGAGCGCACCGCGCGATGTGCCGCGTCGGCGAGCCGTTCGCCCTCGTACAGCAGGACGCCGGGGAGCGCCGGGCGGTTGAGGTACGGCTCGTGGGGGCGCAGGCAGGTCGCCACTTCGACCTGGCGCTCGGCGGCGTTGTAGCGGAGGGTGAGCACGTCCACCGAAACGAAGGAACCGCGGGGCGTGATCACGCAATCACCTCGACTATGAGTTGGTGCGACTAGTTTAGAGGGCTAGTTTGCCTGGTCGCCGTTTGGGACTCTGGGCGGACGGGTCGACCGACGCGACGTTGCGTGGGTGCCGGGCGGGGGGAGGCTCCAGGACAGGGACCCGGCATTAGTCTCTCTCCAGTGTCCACCCCGCCCGCCGAAACCCCGCTGACCCGGGTGAACCCGGTGTGGCTGGTGCTTGTGGGGATCGTCTCGGTCCAGGTCGGGGCAGCCTTCGCCAAGGACCTCTTCTCGGTCACCAGCCCCCATGCGATGGCGTGGTTGCGGCTGATCGCGGCGTCCCTGGTGTTCCTGACCTTCGCCCGTCCCCGCCTCACCGGCCGCACCGGACGAGAGTGGCTGACCGTGCTGGCCTACGGCGTGGCTTTGGGCGGCATGAACTGGGCGATCTACCTGAGCATGCAGCGGATCTCGATCGGGATCGCGGTGACCATCGAGTTCCTTGGTCCACTGGCGGTGGCGGTGGCCGGATCGCGCCGCCCCCGCGAGCTGATCTGGGTGGCCCTGGCCGCGATCGGGGTGGCGCTGTTGGGATTCCAGCCCACCCCGCTGGACTGGGTCGGGGTCGGGTTCGCCCTGCTGGCGGGCGCGCTGTGGGCCGCCTACATCCTGCTGGCCGGTCCCACCGGACGAACCTGGGAGGGCGTCACCGGGGTGACCGTGGCGTCCATCGTCGGGGCGGTGCTGATGACGCTGCCCGTCCTCGTCCTCGGCCCACCGACGCTCAGCCTTCACTTGGCGACGATGGCGTTGCTGGTCGGTGTGTTGTCGTCGGTCGTCCCGTACGGCCTGGAGATGGTCGCGCTCCGGCGGATCCGGCCCAGCGTGTTCGGCATCCTGATGAGCCTCGAACCGGCGGCGGCCGCCCTTGCCGCCCTGGTGATCCTCGGTGAGCGGCTGACGCCGATCGAACTGGTGGCGATGGCCTGCGTAATCGTGGCCAGCGTCGGCGCCACCCGGACGAGTGCCAACGCCGGCGCTCCCGGTCCGGACGTGGATCACCTGCCCCGGGACTGACGCTCGACCGATCGATGTGCGGCGACCCGTAGTCAGCCCAGGATCAACGGGGGCATACTCGCCGCCATGGGTCGGGACATCGAAGCCACCACCTACACCCGCGAGCAGCGCCAGCGTTATCGCGAGAAGGTGAAGAAGTGCCTGGACGTCTTCGAGCAGATGCTGGCGACCACCCGGTTCGCGTTCGAGCGTCCGATGACCGGGATGGAGATCGAACTCAACCTGGTTGACACCGACTACCGCCCCAAGATGGACAACGCCGACGTGCTGGCCGCGATCCACAACCCCGAGTACCAAACCGAGCTGGCCCGGTTCAACATCGAGTTCAACGTCAAGCCGCGGTCCCTGGCCGGGGACGAGTCGGTCACGCTGGAAGCCGAACTCCGCGACTCCCTCAACCAGGCGGAGCAGCGCTGCGCCGAGCGCGGCACCCACATCATCATGGTCGGGATCCTGCCGACGGTGATGCCGGACACCTTCGAGGGTGAGTGGATGAGCGCCAACGCGCGTTACGCCGCCCTGAACGACGCCGTCTTGGCGGCCCGCGGCGAGGACATCTACCTCGACATCGCCGGTCCGACCGGGGAGCATCTGCAGCGCTACGCCGACTCGCTGGCGCCCGAGTCGGCCTGCACCTCGATGCAACTTCACCTCCAGGTGCTGCCGCTGGAGTTCGCCGACCACTGGAACGCCGCCCAGGTGCTGGCGGGCCCACAGTTGGCGCTGGGCGCCAACTCGCCGTATTTCATGGGCCACCAGTTGTGGGCCGAGACCCGGATCGAGCTGTTCACCCAGGCCGCGGACACCCGTCCGATCGAGCTGAAGAACCAGGGCGTCCGGCCCCGGGTGTTCTTCGGCGAGCGCTGGATCACCTCGATCTTCGATCTGTTCGAAGAGAACGTCCGCTACTTCCCGGCCATGCTCCCCGAGCTGGACGAGGAGGATCCGCAGGCCGTGTTCGACGCCGGCGGCGTCCCCAAGCTGGGCGAGATGCTGCTGCACAACGGGACGATCTACCGCTGGAACCGGCCGATCTACGACATCGTGGA
>CAYVOW010000130.1:0-2937 GCA_964453585.1 uncultured Micropruina sp. | reverse complement strand
CGACCGTCCGGGGAGAGATCGAAGGCGTCAATCTCGCCGGGGCGGACGCCCGGGCTGAGGTCGCGCAGGACCAGCCGTCCCTCTTCCAGAGTTCCGGTGAGCAAGTGGGGCGTGCCCGGTCCAAGGTCGTGATCCCAGAACCGGATCGGGTAGCTGTCGTGGAGCAGCGCGGAGACCTTGTTCTTCTTGCGGGCGGCGAAAGTGCCTCGTCATCGGCCTCTGACCCGTCCCTCGACAGTCGGGACCCGCTCAACACCACCGTTCCCGAGTGCTCGATCACCGTGTCGATGCCGCCGGCGCGCGAGCACAGCAGTCGGGCCTCGCCGCCGCCGCGCGGCAGCAACCAGAGCGCGCCGGGGCGCTCGTCGTCATCGTCGTCCGGGTCGCCCTCGGGGTCGATCCGCTTTGAGGTGAACAGCAGGTCGCCGGCGTCGGTGAACAGGGCGCCACCCTCGCCGCTGCGCGATCGGGTCAGCCGCCTCGCCGGCTGGTCTCCGGCTGGATCGAGGGCCCAGGTGGCGGTGTTGAAGGACGTGCCCTTGACGCGAGCGTGGCCACCGTTGCGGCCAGCAGACTCCCATCGTTGGCGGCGGCCAGGCCGGTGAGGCGGGGTATGGCCAGGTAGTCGTCCAGGTCGGCGAAGGGGTCTCTGGCGACGGAGGTCTCGGTGGTGTCCATCCGTTGTTGATATCACGGGCCGCCGACGCCTGGCTGCGTCAGAGGCGCCAAAAGATTGGGGCTGTGCGGGTCTCGTCCCTTACACTCGGTGCGGTTGAACGGGGCGTAGCGTAGTGGCTAGCGCGCCTGCTTTGGGAGCAGGAGACCGCAGGTTCGAGTCCTGTCGCCCCGACCATTTCGGCCCCTCGGGCCACTTGCACGTTACCCCCCAGCGACTAGGGGTTATGCGGCGAGGTGCGTGTGACGTAGGTGGTCACGAAGGGCCAGAAATGGCCGCCTGTAGTCCCCCCGTAGTCCCACAGAACCGCTGCTGGGACTAGCAGATCGCCAAGTGGCAGCAATACGCTTGAAGGCACTTCATCGACCTTTGGAGGTGCCCGATGGTGACCAGGCAGCGGTCCTTCGGCACCATCGAGCGGCGTTCGGGTGGGCTCAGAGCCCGGTACTGGGGTCCTGACGGCGTCAGGTATGACTCCTCGCACCTGTTCACGTCCCGCATCGATGCAGAAGCGTGGCTCGCCGCGGCGCACCGCGAGATCGAACTCAAGACGTGGCGGCCGCCGCAGAAGGAGAGCGGCAGGGCCTCCGAGCTGGACTTCCTGGCCGGGTTCGCGCGTCGGTGCCTCGCCGAGCGCGACCTCACCCCGCGGACCCGTGAGGAGTACAACAAGCTCCTCGAGAACCTCATTCTCCCGACCCTGGGCAAGGTGCAGTTGCGCTACCTGGAACCGGATCGGATCCGTCGGTGGTACTCCACCGTGCTGTCGGACGACAGGCCCACCCAGCGCAAGCACGCCTACGCGCTGCTGCGCTCGATCCTCCGGGAGGCGGAGGAAGAAGGGCTGATCGAGCGCAACCCCTGTCGGGTGCGGAACGCCGGCCGGGTTCGGCGCACGCGCGACATCGAGCCGGCCTCGCCGGCGGAGCTGAACCGACTGCTGGAACTGCCGCCGCGCCAGGGGCTGCCGGTGTTGCTGGCCGGGTGGTGTGGGCTGCGGGCCGGCGAGGTCCGTGGGTTGCGGCGTCGCGACCTCGACCTGGCGCAAGGGTGGTGCACACGTTCGTCAGGCCATCACCCGGACCAAGGGCGAGATTCATGTGGGGGCGCCGAAGACGGCCGCCGGCATTCGGGACGTGGGGATCCCGCCGCACCTGCTTCCGCACTTGGCGTCCTATGTCGCCGATCTCCCGGTAGCGGGCAGGGACGGGTTCCTGTTCCCGGGTCAGGATGGGGTGTCGCCGAGTCGGAGAAGGCGCTGCGGTACGCCTATCAGCAGGCGCGTCGCGTCACTGGGCGGGACGATCTCACCTTCCATGACCTGCGGCACAGTGCGGCGTCCCTGGCGGGGATGACCGGCGCCACGACGGCCGAACTGAAGGCGATGATGGGCCACGCGACCGCCGGTGGAGCGCTACCAGCATGCGAACAAGAACCGCTCGTACCCGGCTGGCCGAGAACATGAGCAAGCTCGCTGAGTGAGCGGTCGGACGCCTCGGGCGCGCGCTCGTCGTCAGGAGACGCGCCGCTGCGTCTGGCGTCGGGCCGAGCCCGCAGCGGTGACCGGCTGCGGGTATCGATGGAACATGCCGTCGACCTCGTCCGGGTCGAGCCGGACGATGCGTCCGCAGCGGTAGACGGGCAGGACGCCCTCGGCGACCCGCCGCCGGAGCGTCTTCACGCTGATCCCTGTCCGGGCAGCCGCCGAGGGCAGGGACTCGTAGGTCCGCGTGGTCATGGCATTCCCCTTTCGCATCCCGGTAGCGGGTGTCGAGACAGGACACCACGTCGTCGTAACCCTCACCCGCGGGGACGATGCTCGGTCGGCGACGGCCTCCATGGGTTCGCCGTGGCCGCACGGCGCGCATCGCCCGTAGTGGAATCGAGGTTGCGTCGTTGGTGGTGGCCGGCCTGTGGGGATCTCGGGCAAGGTGACAGGCAGCGTGGACGAGCCGCTGGGAAGCGGAGTTGTCACCCGAGGCTCGCGACGTGACATGCTTCCTGTCCCGCCTTGTGGGCGAGGGGTTATGCCTCGGCACGCCCCTCAGCGCGAGCGTCGCCGCTCGAGGTAGCCCCATTCGTCCTGGGAGGGGTCTGCGGGTTCGTGGCGTGGATGAGCGCGCGCAGGTCGTCGTGGAGCTTGGTGTGGCTTAGCGTCAGGAACTGCCGCCCCGTGAGGTCCTGTGCTCGGACCCGGAGCTGGGAGCGTGGAGCAACGCCCGAGCCTGCTACATCAAGGCCGAGTCGCCGCCGCCCCCGCT
>CAYVOW010000129.1:0-2994 GCA_964453585.1 uncultured Micropruina sp. | reverse complement strand
GACCCGCCGTGAGAGGATGCCCCCGTATGTCGCGTCCGCGGCGTGCAACTTCCACTACGGATCGTCGGGCACGTACCTGCCCGTGGAAAGGATTGTTTGGCATGGCTTCTGTCACCTTCCAGGACGCGACTCGCGTCTACCCAGGTGCCGACCACCCCTCCGTCGACAAGCTGAATCTTGAGATCGGCGACGGCGAGTTCATGGTTCTGGTTGGCCCCTCCGGCTGCGGCAAGTCCACCTCCCTGCGGATGCTCGCAGGCCTCGAAGAGGTGAACTCCGGCAAGATTCTGATCGGCGACCGCGACGTCACCGACCTGCCGCCGAAGGACCGCGACATCGCGATGGTCTTCCAGAACTACGCGCTCTACCCGCACATGACCGTCGGCGACAACATGGGCTTCGCGCTCAAGATGCAGAACGTTCCCAAGGCCGAGCGTGACGCGCGGGTGATGGAGGCAGCCCACCTGCTGGGCCTGGAGAGCTTCCTGAACCGCAAGCCGAAGGCTCTGTCCGGCGGCCAGCGTCAGCGCGTCGCCATGGGCCGCGCGATCGTCCGTAAGCCGCAGGTCTTCCTGATGGACGAGCCCCTGTCCAACCTCGACGCCAAACTCCGCGTCTCCACCCGCACCCAGATCGCGGCTCTGCAGACCCGGCTCGGCGTCACCACCGTGTACGTGACCCACGACCAGGTCGAGGCCATGACCATGGGCGACCGCGTCGCGGTGATGAAGGACGGCGTGCTGCAGCAGTGCGACAGCCCGCTGACCCTCTACGACGCGCCGAAGAACCTGTTCGTCGCCGGCTTCATCGGTTCTCCGGCCATGAACCTGATCAGCGGCAAGGTCAACGAGAACGGCGTCCAGGTGGGCGACTGGACCGTCCCGGTCCCCCGGGAGGTCTTGGCCAAGGCCAAGGGCGAGGACACCCTCACCATCGGCATCCGTCCTGAGGACTTCGAACTCGGTGACCACGGCATCGCCGTCGAGGTGGCCGTGGTTGAGGAACTCGGCGCCGACGCCTACACCTACGGCACCCTGGCCGGGCTGTCGGACGAGGAGAAGCTGAACGCTCAGCAGATCGTCGCCCGCCTCACCGGCCGGACCCCGCCCAAGCGTGGCGAGACCGTCCGCTTCGCCGCTGGCGAGGGCCACACCCTGCATGTGTTCAGCAACAAGTCCGGAGACCGTCTCTCCTGACCGCAGCACGCACGAAGGCCCCGGGTCCACCCGGGGCCTTCGTGCGTCCCTGGCTGGCGGGCCCCGAAACCACCGTCCGGCTGCCCGAGCAGGCTATGGTCCGGCTTGCCAGACCAAGCCAGTGCGGCAGCCCAACGACGAGGTGGCGCCACCAAGATCTCGGCGGATCGCGCCCGGCATCGACGCCAGAGCGATGCCACCCCCCGAATGCCGAGATCTTGACGTCGGCACCCAGGCATCCAGAGCCTCGTACCCTCCGCGCGTCACGGATCTGGAGTGGCGCAGCATGGCGTTGTTCCTTCCCGTTGGGCGTCGCCCACACGCTCCTGCGGGCGTCCTGGCTGGCACAATGGCGTCCGTGCCCAGGTTCCTGTCCGCACAGCCCGATGCCCGGCTGATCCCCCTGCCCTGGGACGTGCCGCTGGCCGAGTGGCCTGCCGACCACCTGGTGGCCCTCCCCCGCGGCATCTCGAGGCACGTCGTCCGGTTCATCAAGGTGGGCACCACGATCTGCGCCGCCAAGGAAGTGATCGAACACTCCGCCGTCCACGAGTACCGGATGCTCCAAGAACTCCACCGCCTGGACACCCCGGCAGTCGAGCCGCTGGCCGTGGTCACCGGACGCCAAACCCCCCAGGGCGAACCACTGGATCCGGTGCTGATCACCCGCCACCTGGAGTTCTCGCTGCCTTACCGCGCGCTGTTCTCCAGCGGCGTTCGTCCCGAGACCGTGCAGCGGCTGATCGACGCCATGGTCGTCCTGCTCGCCCGGTTGCACCTGATCGGCTTCCTCTGGCTGGACGTGTCCCTGTCCAACATCCTGTTCCGCCGTGACGCCGGCGAGTTCGCCGCCTACCTGGTCGACGCCGAAACCGCCGAACTGCACGAGTCACTGACCGACGGGCAGCGCGCCCACGATCTGTCGATCGCCACCACCAACCTGTTCGGGGAGTTCAGCGACCTGGAGGCCGGCCGGCTGCTGGACGAGTCCCTCGACCCGCTGACCCTGGTCGAGTCGATCACCACCCGCTACCGCGACCTGTGGGCGGAGTTGACCGGGGCCGAGGAGTTCCCGGGAGCCGACCTGCACCGGATCGAGAATCGGGTGCGGCGACTCAACGAGTTGGGCTTCGACATCGCTGAACTCGACATCACCACCTCGCCGGACTCGTCGGTCGTCCGGATACAGCCGAAGGTGGTGGACGCCGGCCATCACAGCCGCCGCCTGATCCGCCTGACCGGACTGGACGTGGAGGAGAACCAGGCGCGGCGACTCCTGAACGACCTGGACACCTTTCGCCTCTACACCAACCAACAGGACGCGGACGAGGCGGTGCTCGCCCACCAGTGGCTGCAGCAGTCCTTCGAGCCGGTGGTCCGCTCGGTGCCCGAGGAACTACGCGGCAAGCGGGACGCCGCCCAGCTCTTCCACGAGGTGCTCGACTACCGCTGGTACGCGTCCCAGCACCAGAACCGGGCCGTCCCGCTGATGGAGGCCGCGGCCGGCTACATCAGCGACGTGCTCACCCGGTTGCCGGACGAGGCGGTCACCAGCCCGGCGCTCGGCGAGGAGGGCGGCCGTCGGCTGCTCAACCCGTTCGACCCGTCTCAGGGATTCGACGACGATGACGAGGCGCCGCCGCACGATCCGTGGGAGGACGCCGTGTCGCCGAGCACACCCCCCGAGCACTTCGACATCCGCGACCTGCGCGCCCGGAAGGGCTGACGGCGGAGGCCCACGGCCCGCCCCACACGGGTCGCCGGTGGACCCGAGCACTCCCCCGTCCCTGCGAACCCC
>CAYVOW010000128.1:0-3068 GCA_964453585.1 uncultured Micropruina sp. | reverse complement strand
GCATGTGCAGCGGCATCTGCCCGCCCTCGAAGTTCTGCGGCACGTTCTTGCGCGCGCCCGTTCCCTTGGTGCCGCGTCCCGCGGTCTTGCCCTTGGACGCCTCGCCGCGACCCACGCGGGTCTTGGCGGTCTTGGCGCCCGGGGCCGGACGCAGATGATGGACCTTCAACGGCATGTCACTCGACCTCCTCGACGGCGACCAGGTGCGGGATCGTCTTGACCATGCCCACCAGTTCGGGACGGTCCTCGATCACCACCGAGTCACCGATGCGCTTGAGACCGAGCGACCGCAGGGTCTCACGCTGGTTCTGCTTGCGACCCACGCCGGACTTGACCTGGGTCACCTTGATCTTCGCCATCAGTGCTTCTCCTCCGCCCGGGCCCGCAGGATGGCGGCCGGGGTGACGTCCTCGACGGACATCCCACGACGCTTCGCCACCGCCTCGGGCTCCTCGAGGCCCTTCAGCGCGGCCACGGTGGCGTGCACCACGTTGATCGCGTTGTCGGAGCCCAGGGACTTGGCCAGCACGTCATGCACGCCGGCGCACTCGAGCACCGCCCGGGCAGACCCGCCGGCGATGACGCCGGTACCGGGCGAGGCCGGACGCAGCATCACGACACCGGCAGCCTTCTCACCCTGGACGGGGTGCGGGATGGTGCCCAGAATGCGGGGGACGCGGAAGAAGTGCTTCTTGGCCTCTTCAACGCCCTTGGCGATCGCGGCCGGCACCTCACGGGCCTTGCCGTAGCCGACGCCGACGGTGCCGTCGCCGTCACCCACCACGACCAGCGCGGTGAAGCTGAACCGGCGGCCACCCTGGACGACCTTGGCCACCCGGTTGATGGCCACGACCCGCTCCAGGTACTGGCTCTTCTCTTTCTCGGCGACGCCGCCCTGGCCACGACGGTCTTCGCGGCCGCGACGCTCACCACCAGCTGCACCGCCACCGCGGCGCTGGTTTCCATTCATCGCTGATTACCTTTCGAAAGTCCGTCAGAATCCCAGGCCGGCCTCGCGGGCGCTGTCAGCCAGCGCCGCGATCCGTCCGTGGTACTTGTTGCCCGCGCGGTCGAAGACGACCTGCTCGACGCCCGCCTTCTTGGCCCGGTCGGCGATCAGCTCGCCCACCTTCTTGGCCTTGGCAGTCTTGTCGCCGTCGGCCCCGCGCACCGCAGCCTCCATGGTGGAAGCCGAGGCCAGCGTGCTGCCGACGGTGTCGTCGATCACCTGGACGACCAGGTGCCGCGCCGAGCGGGTGACCACCAGCCGGGGACGAGCCCCGTCGCCGGCGATCTTCTTGCGCCCGCGCGTCTGGCGACGCAGCCGGGCCGCGGTCCGGGCGGCCATGCCCTTGTTGTTCGACAACGAGATAGCCATTACTTGCCCGCCTTTCCAACCTTGCGGCGAACTCGCTCGCCGGCGTAACGCACACCCTTGCCCTTGTACGGCTCGGGCTTGCGGATCTTGCGGATGTTGGCCGCGACCTCGCCGACGACCTGCTTGTCGATGCCGTAGACCGTGAACGCCGTCGCCTTCTCCACCGAGAACGTCACGCCGTCTGGCGCATTCACCACCACGGGGTGGCTGAAGCCGAGCGCGAACTCGAGCTGCTGTGGGCTCTTGGAGATGACGCGGTAACCCACGCCGACGATCTCGAGCTTCTTCTCGTAGCCCTGGGTGACACCCTGGACCATGTTGGCCACCAGCGTCCGGGTCAGCCCGTGCAGCGAGCGGCTCATCCGCTCGTCGTTCGGGCGGGTGACCTCGAGCTCGCCGGCCTCGTTGCGCGACACCTTGATCGGTTCGGCGACCACGTGTGTCAGCGAGCCCTTGGGGCCCTTGACCGAGACGTTCTGGCCCTCCAGAGTGACCTCGACCCCGGCCGGGACGGCGATCGGGAGCCTGCCAATTCGTGACATGTCAGTACTCCTTTCTCACCAGACGTAGGCGAGGACTTCCCCGCCCACACTCTTGGCCTTGGCTTCCTTGTCGGTGAGCAGGCCCTGAGACGTCGAGATGATCGCGATTCCCAGACCTCCCAGCACCTTCGGCAGCCCGTTGGACTTGGCGTAAACCCGCAGACCGGGCTTGGAGATGCGGCGCACCCCAGCGATCGAGCGCTCGCGGTTCACACCGTACTTGAGCGTGATCTTGAGGGTCTTGCCGACCTCGCCCTCGGCGGGCTCGTTGACCTCGAAGGCGGCGATGTAGCCCTGAGCCTTGAGGATCTCGGCGATTCCCACCTTGATCTTGCTGTGGGGCATGCTCGTCGAGTCGTGGTACGCCTGATTGGCGTTGCGCAGACGCGTCAGCATGTCTGCGATTGGGTCAGTCATGGTCATGACTTGGTTCTTCTTTCTCGGGCGGTTTCAGCGCGCCGTCCACGGCGGCTGACCTTTCTCGGTTGTGGGCTTACCAGCTGGACTTGGTCACACCGGGCAGCTGGCCGGCGTGGGCCAGTTCCCGGACGCAGACCCGGCACAGGCCGAACTTGCGGAACACCGCCTTGGGACGCCCGCACTTGGAGCAGCGGGTGTACGCCCGGACGGCGAACTTCGGCTTACGGGCCTGCTTGACCTTCAGCGCAGTCTTTGCCATGGATCAGTTCACTTCCTCTTCAGCGACTTCTTCTGGGCGCTCTTCGAACCACCCATGGGACGACGCTTCTTGGCAACGGCCTTCTTCGGGTCGTTCTCCGGCGCCTTGAACGGGAACCCGAGGGCCTTGAGCAGCGCCCGGCCCTCGTCATCGTTGGTCGCCGAGGTCACGAACGTGATGTCCATGCCGCGGAGCCGGTCGATGCGGTCCTGGTCGATCTCGTGGAACATCACCTGTTCGGTGAGACCGAAGGTGTAGTTGCCCTGGCCGTCGAACTGCCGGGCCGAGAGGCCGCGGAAGTCACGGATCCGGGGCAACGCCAGGGTCAGCAGCCGGTCGGCGAACTCCCACATCCGGTCACCGCGCAGGGTGACGTGGCAGCCGATCGGCATGCCCTCGCGCAGCTTGAACTGAGCGATGGACTTGCGGGCCTTGGTCACCGACGGCTTCTGGCCGGTGATCAGGGTCA
>CAYVOW010000127.1:0-3080 GCA_964453585.1 uncultured Micropruina sp. | reverse complement strand
TCGGGCCAGGTCCTGGACACCTGGTTCCCCTCGCCCCAACTCGGCCAAGCCGACACCTCGACCCCCCCGCAGCGTCTCGTTGCGGCGGCGATGACCGACGACATCCGTCAGGTCGAGACCCGGGTGGTCCTGGTCGAGAGCGACCTGGACGCACCTCCGGCCGACGCCCAGGACGCTTACCTGCGGCTGCACCTGCTCAGCGCCCGTCTGGCCGAGCCCCGCACGCTCAACCTGGACGGCATCTTCGGCGTCTTGCCGAACGTGGTCTGGACGTCAGCCGGCCCGTGCGCGGTCGACGGGTTCGACGAGGTCCGGGCCGACCTACGGATCGCCCGCGGTCAGTTGACGGTGTTCGGCGTGGACAAGTTTCCGCGGATGGTGGATTACGTGATGCCGACCGGCGTCCGGATCGCCGACGCCGACCGGGTCCGACTCGGCGCCCACCTGGCGTCGGGGACGACCGTGATGCACGAGGGGTTCGTGAACTTCAACGCCGGAACCCTGGGCACTTCGATGGTTGAGGGGCGGATATCGGCCGGCGTGGTGGTGGGCGATGGTAGCGACATCGGCGGTGGCGCGTCGATCATGGGCACCCTGTCCGGCGGGGGCAAGGAGATGATCTCGATCGGACGGCGCTGCCTGCTCGGCGCCGAGTCCGGCATTGGCATCTCGCTCGGCGACGACTGCGTGGTCGAGGCGGGCCTCTACCTGACCGCCGGGACGAAGGTGCAGTTGCCCGATGGTTCGGTGGTGAAGGCCCGCGATTTGTCGGGACGTGACGGCCTGCTGTTCCTGCGCAACTCACAAACGGGCGCGGTCGTCGCCCGCTCCAGGACCGGTACCGGCGTCGACCTCAACGAGGCACTGCACGCCAACTGAGGACCATGAAAGCCCCCGTCAGAATCCTGCTCGCCGTGATCGCCCTGGTCACGGCACTCGGTCTCGTCTGGGCCGCGATCCAATTGTGGTCCATCTACACCAAGACCCCTGGGCCGCTGTCCGACCGCTGCGTCGCCACGGTCAAGGGAAACTCGGTGGCCGTCGATCCCGAGCAGGCGCACAACGCGTCCCTGATCGCCGGAGTGGCGATCTCCCGAGACCTGCCGCCACGAGCGACCAGCATCGCCTTGGCCACCGCCTACCAGGAGTCGGGGATCCGCAACCTCGACTACGGCCACGCCGACTCACTGGGACTGTTCCAGCAGCGGCCCAGCCAGGGTTGGGGCACCGCCAAGCAGGTGATGGACCCGTACTACTCGGCCGGAAAGTTCTTCGAGGCGCTGCTCAAGGTCAAGGACTGGAAGACCGGAGACGTCAACGACGTCGCCCAGAAGGTGCAGCGCAGCGCCTACCCCGAGGGATACCGGCGACACGTCCAGAACGCCCGGACGTTGGCCAGTTCGCTGAGCGGCCAGACGCCCGCCTCGCTCAGTTGCGCGGTCGCCAAACCGGCCAAGGCGGACGCGGCCGGCCTGGCGGCGGTGATCAGGAAGGCCTTCAAGGACCGTGCCGAGGTGACCCGTACCGAGGACGGACTGACGGTGGTCGGCGGCAGCCCGGCCGACGACTGGGCCATCGCGCACCTGGCGGTGGGCGGGGTGGCCGACTTCGGCGTGGCCGAGGTGCGGGTGGGCGACCGGGTGTGGACCCACGAACCGTCCGGACCGGCCAACTGGCGGACTGACGACGAGGCGCCGGACGCCGCGATCACCGTTTCCTTCGCCAAGCCGTAGTAAGGCGCGTGGCTCGTGAGGAAGCGTGTCAGCCGGCCAGGCGGGACGCGGCCGCGGCGATCCGCTCGTCTGACGCGGTCAGCGCGATCCGGACGAACTGAGCGCCGGCCGTTCCGTAGAAGTCGCCGGGGGCGACCAGGATCCCCCGTTGGGCAAGCCAGTTGACGGTCTGCCGGCAGTTCTCGCCCCGGGTAACCCACAGGTAGAGCGAACCCTCCGAATGCTCCACCCGGAAGCCCGCCGCCTGCAGCGCCGGCACGAGCACGCGGCGGCGGGCCAGGTACCGCTCGCGCTGCTCGGCGACGTGCTCCTGATCACCCAACAACGCGGTCATCGCGGCCTGAACCGGAGTCGGCACCATGCCTCCGGCGTGCTTGCGGACCTCGCGAATCTCCGACACCACCGCCGGGTCACCGGCGACGAACCCCGCGCGATAGCCCGCCACGTTCGACCGCTTCGACAATGAGTGGACCGCCAGCAGCCCGTCGGTGGAGGCGCCCGCGACCTCGGGGTTGAGCACCGAAACGGGCTCGACAGCCCAGCCGAACTCCCCGTAGCACTCGTCGGAGGCCAACACCGCGCCGGCCCCCCGGGCGGCGGCAACCCAGGCCCGCAGCGCGGCGGGGTCCAGGATCGCCCCGTGCGGGTTGGCTGGCGAGTTGATCCAGATCAGCGCGGGACGCAGCCGTGCGGCCTCGTCCGGATCGTCGGTGGCCACGACTTCGGCCCCGGCCAGTCGTCCGCCCACTTCGTAGGTGGGGTAGGCGATCGTCGGGATGACCACCGTGTCGCCGGCGCCGAGGCCGAGCAGCGTTGGCAGCCAGGCGACCAGTTCCTTCGTCCCGATCACCGGCAGCACGCCCTCGTCGGTCGGATCCGCGGCTCCCCACCGGGTCACCAGGTAGCGGCGGATGGCGGCGCGCAGCTCCGCTGTCCCCCAGGTGGTCGGGTAGCCCGGGGCATCGGACGCCTCGATCAGCGCCTGGCGGCCCAACTCGGGGGTCGGGTCGACCGGGGTGCCGATCGAGAGGTCGACGAGGCCGTCGGGATGGGAGGCGGCCAGCGCCTTGGCGCCAGCAAGCGAGTCCCAGGGAAAGTCCGGCAGCCGGGTCGAAACCCGGCCGCTCACTCGCCCTGCGGCGGCAGCGCCTCGACCACGGGGTGGTCGGCGTCGATCGGGCCCAGCTTGGCCGCGCCGCCCGGGGAACCCACGGTGTCGAAGAACTGGACGTTCACGTCGTAGAACTGCTTCTGGTCGGCCGGGACGTCGTCCTCGTAGTAGATGGCCTCGACCGGGCAGACCGGCTCGCAGGCGCCGCAGTCGACGCACTCGTCGGGGTGGATGTA
>CAYVOW010000126.1:2006-3094 GCA_964453585.1 uncultured Micropruina sp. | reverse complement strand
TCCTGTTCGTCTGGCTGCGGGCGCTCCCCGGCGACCCGGCCCGGGCGCTGCTCGGCGAAAAGGCGACCCCACAGGCGATCGAGCGGATCAACGAGCGCTACGGTTTCAGCAAGCCGATCGTCGAGCAGTACTTCACCTACGTGGAACGCCTGCTGCGCGGAGACTTCGGTAACAGCCCGCGCACCGGCGAGCCGGTGCTGGCCACCTTCCTGCTGCGGTTCCCCGCCACCATTGAGCTCGCCCTGGCGGCCCTCCTGTTCGCCGTCGTGGTCGGCATCCCGCTCGGCTACTTCGCGGCCCGCAAGGCCGGCGGCCTGCTCGACACCCTCACCGTCAGCACCTCCCTGCTCGGCGTGGTCGTCCCGGTCTTCGTGTTGGCCTACCTGCTCAAGGTGATCTTCGCCGTCGGGCTGCCGGGCCTGGAGTTCCTCGCCGTCCTGCCCTCATCGGGACGACAATCCGTGCGGCTCGCCGCGACCCACTACACCAACCTCTACGTCCTGGACGGGCTGATGACCGGCGAGTTCGACGCAGCCTGGGACGCGATCCTGCACTTGATCCTGCCGGGGATCGCCCTGGGCAGCATCCCGCTGGCGATCATCGTCCGGATGACTCGGGCCTCGGCGCTGGACGTCCTGCACGAGGATTACGTCCGCACCGCCCGGGCGAAAGGCCTGGCCGCGGCGCTGATCACCCGGCGGCACGTCCTGCGCAATGCGATGCTCCCGGTGGCCACCACGATCGGCCTGCAGACCGGTGCGCTGCTCTCTGGAGCGGTCCTCACCGAGTCGGTGTTCGCCTTCAACGGGATCGGCTCCTACTTGTTCGAGGCGATCTCCAACCTCGACTTCGCGGTGCTGCAGGGGTTCATCATCTTCATCGCGCTGGTCTACGCGTTGGTGAACCTGGCGGTGGACCTGATGTATGGCCTGATCGACCCGAGGTTGAGGACGCGATGAGCCACGACGCCGCCGACCTGGTCGACTCCCGCCCTGCCTCCCTGGCCGAGGCGATGGGCGAGGTGAGCCCGGACGAGCAGGGCACCAGCCTGTGGAAGGGCGCCTTCCAGCGCCTGGTCCGCAGCCCCT
>CAYVOW010000126.1:0-1906 GCA_964453585.1 uncultured Micropruina sp. | reverse complement strand
GGCGATCATCGGAGCCTTGATCGTGCTGGCGTTCGTGGTGGTCGCGGTGTTCGCCCCGATCCTTGCTCCCTACGCGCCGGCTGGCTCCCAGTGGATCCGCGAGATCACCCCGTCCACGCTGCCCCCGTTCTCGGCCGAACACCCCCTCGGCCTCGACCCGTTCGGCTCCGACCTGCAGACCCAGCTGATCTACGGCGCCCGGCAGTCGCTGGTGATCGGGGTGGTGTCGACGCTGCTCGGGCTGCTCGGTGGCGCAGTCCTGGGCGGCGTCGCCGGCGCCTTCGGCGGCTGGGTGGACACCCTCGCCATGCGGCTGGTCGACATCCTGCTGTCGATCCCTTCACTGCTGCTGGCGGTCAGCGTGGCGGCGGTGATGGGACGCCAGCCGCTGGCGATCATGGTGGCCATCGCGGCGGCGCAGGTGCCGATCTTCGCCCGGCTGCTGCGCGGCTCGATGCTCTCGGAGAACCGCAAGGACTACGTGCTCGCCTCCCGTTCCTTGGGGCTCCGCCGCCGGACGATCGTCCTGGGTCACGTGCTGCCGAACTCGATCGGGCCGGTGCTGGTCCAGGCAACGCTCACCTTGGCCACCGCGATCATCGAGGTGGCGGCGCTCTCCTACCTGGGCCTGGGCGACCCGGACCCGGCGGTCGCCGAATGGGGCCGGATGCTGGTCAAGGCGCAGGACCGCCTCCACGCCTCCCCACACCTGACCATCCTCCAGGGCCTGTGCATCGCGGTCACCGCGCTCGGGTTCACCCTGCTCGGCGAGGCGCTGCGCGAGGCGCTCGACCCGAAGTCGAGGCGGTGAGCGATGGCTGAGCCGCTGCTGGAGATCGAGAACCTGGGCGTCCGGTTCTCGCGCCGCCGCTCGTCCACCCCGGCGGTGGACGGGGTCAGTTACAGCGTCTCCCCCGGCGAGGTGGTTGGGGTGGTCGGCGAGTCAGGGTCGGGCAAATCGGTGACGGCGTTGGCCGTGATGGGCCTGCTGCCCAGCCGGGGGGTGACCGTCACCGGCGAGGTGCGTTACCGCGGCCGCGACCTCCTCACACTGAGCGACCACGAACGGGCGAAGCTGCGCGGCAAGGAGATCGCGATGGTCTTCCAGGACCCGATCAGCTCGCTCAACCCGGTGGTGCCGATCGGCGTCCAGGTGACCGAGGTGCTGCACGCCCACACCCGGATTGGACGCGAGGCGGCCCGGGTGGAGGCCGAGGAACTGCTCCGGCGGTGCGGCATCCCCGATCCCGGGCGGCGGCTGAAGGAGTACCCGCACCAGTTGTCCGGCGGGATGCGGCAGCGGGCGCTGATCGCGATGGCCCTGGCCTGCAAACCGAAGTTGCTGATCTGCGACGAACCGACCACGGCCCTGGACGTGACCATCCAGGCCCAGGTGCTGGAGCTGCTCAAAGAACTGGTGTCCGACCTCGGCACCGCGATGATCATGATCACCCACGACCTCGGCGTGGTGGCCGGCCTGTGCGACCAGGTGAACGTGATGTACGCCGGGCGGATCGTCGAGGCCGCGCCCCGGCGGGAGCTGTTCGCCCACCCGCGGCACCGCTACACCCACGGGACGGATCTTGCTGCGCGGTGACCTGCCGAGTCCGGCGAACCCGCCGACGGGGTGCCGCTTCCACACCCGCTGCCCGTTCAAGCAGGCGACCCGCTGCAGTGACGAGGTGCCGGTGCTGCGCGAACTGCCGCAGTTCCCCGGGCATCGGGTGGCCTGCCATTGGGCGGCCGAGATCCAGGCGGGCAGCCTCGGCGTCACCGACTCGTCCCTGGTGGTGGAGCGCGACGCGCCAGGCGAGTGATCCCAGCCTGTGTGCGTCAGCCAGCCCGTCCATCCCGGTCCGACTCCACGACGCCCACCTAGCGTGCAGGACGCGCCGGGTGGCGTCGG
>CAYVOW010000125.1:0-3133 GCA_964453585.1 uncultured Micropruina sp. | reverse complement strand
GCCGAGCGCGCCGCTCAGCTCTACCTGGCTTCGTTCGTCTCCGGTGACAAGGTGGTCAACCTGCTGGATGCCCCCGGTCACCCCGATTTCGTCGGCGAACTGCGCGCCGGAATCCGGGCCGCCGACGCGGCGATCTTCGTGGTCTCGGCCGCCGACGACATCGACGGCGCCGCCCAGGCGCTGTGGGACGAGTGCCGCGACGCCAACCTGCCCCGGGTGATCGTGCTGACCAAGCTGGACGCCGGCCACGCCGACTTCGACTCCTCGGTTGAGGAGTGCCAGCGGCGCTTCGGCGACGGCGTTCGCCCCACCCACGTCCCCACCTTCTCCGCCCCCGGCGAGGTATCGGGCAACATCGGCTTGCTGACCCTGGAGGAGCACGACTACTCCGGCGGCAGCCGGGTGGTCCGCACCCTCAACGCCCACGACGACCAGGTCGAGACCTACCGCGGCCCGCTGATCGAGTCGATCATCCAAGAGGCCGAGGACGACGGCCTGATGGACCGCTACCTCGAGGACGACGAGAACCTCGACGTCGACTATCTGCTGGACGACCTGATGAAGGCGGTGGCCACGGCGAACCTGTTCCCGGTGCTGCCGGTCCAAACCGGCACCGGCGTCGGCGTCGAGGAGTTGCTGGCCCTGATCGAGCACGGCTTCCCGACCCCAGGCCTCCACCCGAACCCGGCGCTGACCACCATCGACGGCTCTGTCCTGCCCCAGCCCACGTCCGACCCGGCCGCGCCGCTGGTGGCCCAGGTGGTCCGCACCACCACCGACCCCTTCGCCGGCCGGCTGTCGATGGTCCGGATCTTCTCCGGCACCCTGCACACCGACGACGTCGTCCACGTGTCGGGGCACCGCTCCCGGGTCACCGGCCGCGAGGACCTGGCCCACCCCGACCACGACAACGAGGAGCGGATCGGCCAGATCCAGGCGGCCGTCGGCACCGAGTTGAAGGCCCGCACGTCCGCGATCGCCGGCGAGATCGTGATGCTGCCCAAACTCGGCACCGCCGAGACCAGCGACACCCTCACCGGCAAGGACCAGCCCGGGGTGGTGGCGTCGTGGAAGTTGCCCGACCCGCTGTTGCCGCTGGCGATCCGGGCCGCTACCCGTAACGACGAGGACAAGCTGTCCGGGGCGTTGCAGCGGCTGGCCGTCGAGGACTCCACCGTCCGACTCGCCCGTGGCGGCAGTGACCAACTGGTGCTCTGGACGACCGGCCAGGCCCACGCCGACCTGCTGCTGGCCCGCCTCGGCGACCGCTACCAGGTCAAGGTCGAACAGGACGAGTTGAAGATCCCGCTGCGGGAGACCTTCGTCGCCAAGGCGACCGCGCTCGGCCGGCACGTCAAGCAGTCCGGCGGCCACGGCCAGTACGCGGTCTGCAACATCGAGGTCGAACCGCTGGAGCGCGGCGCCGGTTTCGAGTTCGTCGACAAGGTGGTCGGCGGCGCCGTCCCCCGCCAGTTCATCCCGTCGGTGGAGAAGGGCGTGCGCACCCAACTGGAGAAGGGCGTCTTCGCCGGCTTCCCGATGGTGGACGTCCGGGTCACCCTGTTCGACGGCAAGGCCCACTCGGTCGACTCCTCCGACATGGCCTTCCAGATGGCCGGCGCCCTGGCGATCAAGGAGGCCGCGCAGCCGAAGGTCGTGGCCCTGCTGGAACCGCTCGACCTGGTCACGATCACCGTCGGCGAGGAGTACATGGGTGCGGTGATGACCGACCTGTCGGGGCGCCGCGGGCACCTGATGGGGTCAGACTCCGAGGACCACAAGGCGATCATCCGAGCGCTGGTGCCGCAATCGGAGCTGTCCCGCTACGCCATCGACCTGCGCGGTCTGGCCCACGGCTCGGGTTCGTTCAGCCGAGAGTTCCACGGCTATGAAGTGCTGCCGACCAACCTGATGGACAAGTACGTCAAGAAGCAGTGACGCTGGTCGCCATGGACCGCATCGAACGCGCCGACGAGACCTACCGACGGCTGTTTGGCGACGGCGAGTCGCCGTTCGACCAGACCGACCCCGAGTTCATGGTGATCCTGCGGCGGCTGATCTTCGGCGAGGTCTTCGCCACCGGCGACCTGGACGACCGGACCCGCGAACTGATCACCATTGTCGTGCTGGCGGTGAACCAGACGCTGCCGCAGTTGCGCTCGCACGTCGGCGCGGCGCTGCGGATCGGCGTCCCGGCGCTGGAAATCCGCGAGGCCCTCTACACCTGCGCCACCTTCATCGGGTTCCCGCGGACGCTGAACGCGCTCGGAGCGGCCAACGAGGCGTTTACCGCGCACGGGATCTCGCTGCCGCTGCCGAACGCCGGGACGGTCACCGAGGCGGCCCGGTTCGACCGGGGCCGGGAGGTCCAGGAGCCGCTGTACGGCGACGCGATGCGGACGAACCTGGCCGACCTGCCGGACGGGCTCGGCGAGGCCATGGCCGAGTTCCTCACCGCGGCCGGCTTCGGCGACTTCTACACCCGCGACGGCCTGGACCTGAAGACCCGGGAGCTCCTGGTCGAGTGCGTTCTGGCCGCCCTGGGCGACATGCCGGTCCAGGTGCGTTCCCATGGCCTGGGGAACCTGAAGCTCGGCACCTCGAAGGCGACGCTGATCGCGGCCATGATCCACGCGTTCCCCTACATCGGGTTCCCGCGAGCGCTGAACGCCATCCGGATCATCCGGGAACTGCCCGAGGGCTGAGCGCCAACCCGAGCCTGGCCAGGACCGGGAATGGGCGAACTCCCGCCGGCGACTAGCGTTGGCCCATGCTCGCCGCCTTCGCCCGCTCCCTGAACGCCGATGATCCCCTGGCCGGGCTGGAGGTCGGCGCACAGCCTGACCCGGTGGTACCCCCGGGCTGGGTGCGGGTCCACGTCCGGGCGGCCGCGCTGAACCATCACGACCTCTGGGCCCTGCGCGGCGTGGGTCTTCGCCCCGACCAGCTGCCGATGATCCTGGGCAGTGACGCTGCGGGGCTGGACGAGGATGGCCGCGAGGTGATCGTCCACGGCCTGATCGGCGACCCGGACTGGGGCGGCGACGAGACCCTCGACCCACGCCGGACGCTGCTCTCCGAGCTCTATCCGGGCGCCCTGGCGGAGTGGGTGGCCGTCCCCCGCCGCAACCTG
>CAYVOW010000124.1:0-3177 GCA_964453585.1 uncultured Micropruina sp. | reverse complement strand
CGATGTCGGAGGCTTTCGCCTCCACGCTGGCGATCAGCTTCGACGTCCGCGGCGGTCTGCTGGTCCGACAGATCCACCACTGGGCCGCGATGCTGTTCGTGGCGGCGGCCACCGTGCACATGCTCCGGGTGTTCTTCACCGGTGCCTTCCGCAAGCCGCGCGAGATCAACTGGCTGATCGGCGTCGGGCTGTTCTCGATGGCGCTGGTGGAGGGCTTCGCCGGCTACTCCCTGCCCGACGACCTGCTCTCCGGCACCGGACTCCGCTTCGTGGACGGCCTGATCCGGTCGATCCCGGTGATCGGCACCTGGGCCGAGTTCTTCATCTTCGGCGGAGAGTTCCCCGGCGATCTGGTCATTGCGCGGCTGTACATGGTGCACATTCTGTTGATCCCGGCCTTGCTGCTCGGCTTGATCACCGCGCACCTGGCGCTGCTGATCTACCACAAGCACACCCATTTCCCCGGACCCGGCCGCTCCGACAAGAACGTGGTCGGGTACCCGTTCTTCCCGGTCTACATGTCCAAGGCGGGCGGCTACTTCTTCATCGTCTTCGGCGTCGCGGTGCTGATGGGCGCCACCATGCAGATCAACCCGGTCTGGAACTTCGGCCCCTACAACCCGGCTCAGGTCACTGCGGGTTCGCAGCCGGACTGGTACATGGGCTGGGTCGAGGGGGCCATCCGGATCATCCCGAACTGGGAGTGGCACCTCGGTTCGACGACCTGGTCCTGGAACGTGTTCCTGCCCGGCGTGGGCCTGATGGGTCTGCTGTTCACCGCCCTCGGCGCCTACCCCTTCTTGGAGCGCTGGCTGACCGGCGACGATCGCGAGCACCACGTCCTGGATCGGCCGCGCAACGCGCCGACCCGCACCGCGCTCGGCGTCGCCGGGATGACCTGCTACGCGATGTTCTGGCTGGCCGGTGGCAACGACATCATCGCCACCCAGTTCAAGGTGTCACTCAACGCCGTCACCTACTTCATGCGGATCGCGGTGTTCGTCGCTCCCGTGCTGGCCTTCATCATCACCAAGCGGATCTGCCTGTCGTTGCAGCGGGCCGATCACGCCCGGGTGCTGCACGGCGGCGAGACCGGCGTGATCGAGCGGGCCGGGGACGGCTCCTACTCCGAAGCCCACACCCCGATCAGCACCGATGAGGCCTACACCCTCACCCAGCATCCGCAACTGCAGCCGCTGGAGCAGGCGGCGGCCGTGGACTCACGGGGCGTCCGGACCAAGGCCGGTGGGATCAGCGGACTGCGGGCGCGACTGTCCCGGTGGTACCTGGGCTACGACATCCCCAAGCCCACCCGGGCCGAGATCGAGTCGTCCCACCATCACGGGGACGAGGCCAAGCAGATCGGTCACTGACCGCTTCAGCAACCGCTAGCGGCGCCGGGGTCAGCCTCCGGCGCCGCTGGCGTTAACGGGCAGACGCCGGAAGCCCGGCCAGCCGCTGGAGGTCGTGTGGCCCCCCAGGCCCGGCAGCCTGCTCGGTCGGGGCGGTCGAAGGTAGGATCGCCCGGTGCGTTTCCTGACTCCCAAGCCCAGTTACGACCTCACCTACGACGACGTCTTCATGACCCCGCGGCGTTCCTCGGTGACCTCGAGGTTGGACGTCGACCTGACCAGCACCGACGGGCTGGCGCTGCCGTTGCCGTTGGTGGTGGCGAACATGACGGCGATCTCGGGACGCCGGATGGCCGAGACCATCGCCCGACGGGGCGGGGTGGCGATCATTCCGCAGGACCTGCCCACCGGCATCGTCGCGCAGACGATCGCCCGGGTGAAGGCGGCCCACCCGATCTTCGACACCCCGGTTCACGTGTCCCCCAGCACGACCGTCGGCGAAGCGCTGAACCTGCTCCCGAAGCGCGCCCACGGTCTGGTGGTGGTGGTCGACAAGGGGACGCCGATCGGGTTGTTCGGGCCCACCGAGGCAGCCGGGCTGGACCGGTTCGTCCAGGTGCACGAGGCGATGTCGACCGACCTCACCCTGGTCGAGCTGGGCACCTCCCCCGCCGACGTTTTCGAGCTGCTCAGCACCCGGCGGCATCGCGCCGCTCTGGCGGTGGTGGATGGCAAGCTGGCCGGTCTGATGACCTCGAAGGGGGCGCTGCGGGCCACCCTCTACGCCCCGGCGCTGGATGCCGAGGGCGCCCTGCGGGTCGGGGTGGCGGTCGGCATCTCCAAGGACGTGGAGCGGCGCGCAGCCGAGTTGGTGGAGGCGGGTGCGGACGTCCTGGTGATGGACACCGCCCATGGACACCAGGAGCGGATGTTGGAGGGCCTGACCAGGGTCCGCGCCATGGTGGACTCGACCGGCAGCTCCGTCCCCGTGGTGGCCGGCAACGTGGTGACCGCGGACGGCACGGCCGACCTGATTGAGGCCGGCGCGGACGTGGTCAAGGTCGGGGTCGGGCCTGGCGCGATGTGCACCACCCGGATGCAGACCGGCGTGGGTCGGCCGCAGTTCTCGTCGGTGCTGGAGTGCGCGGAGGAGGCGCGCCAGTCCGGCAAGGCGATCTGGGCCGACGGTGGCGTCCGGCATCCCCGCGACGTCGCCCTGGCGCTGGCCGCCGGGGCCGGTGCCGTCATGATCGGGTCCTGGTTCGCCGGCACCAACGAGTCCGCCGGCGATCTGGTCACCGATCACGAGGGGCGTCCCTACAAGGAGTCGTTCGGGATGGCATCCGCCCGCGCGGTGCGGATGCGCACCCGGGAGCAATCCCGTTACGAGCGGGCTCGGGCCGCCCTGTTCGAGGAGGGGATCTCGCACTCCCGGATGTACCTGGACCGGGATCGTCCCGGCGTCGAGGATCTGGTGGACTTCATCGTCTCCGGCGTCCGGTCGTCCTGCACCTACGCCGGCGCCCGGAACCTGACCGAGTTCACCGCTAACGCCGTGGTCGGCGTCCAGTCCGCGTCCGGTTTCAACGAGGGACGTCCCCTGCACTCCAGCTGGTGAGGAGCGAAGGACGCCAAGCGACGAGCACGCAGCGGGGGACCAACCCTCAATAGGTGCGACGGCGATGCGAGGTTCGATGCTCTGTAAGGCGGAGGAGCGAAGGCGTACGTACGTACGCCGAGCGACGAGAACGCAGCAGAGCGCGAACCCCCAAGGATTGCGACGGCGGCGCGCGGTTGGATTCACCGCAAGGCGGAGGAGCGAAGG
>CAYVOW010000123.1:0-3195 GCA_964453585.1 uncultured Micropruina sp. | reverse complement strand
TCACCGTGATCCAGGCCGGGCCGTGCGTCGTCACGCAGGTCCGTTCCCCCGAGAAGGACGGCTACTCCGCCGTCCAGCTGGCCTTCGGCGCGATCAAGCCCGCCAAGGTCACCAAGCCCGCCGCCGGCCACTTCGACGCCGCCGGCGTCACCCCGCGCAAGCACCTCGTCGAGCTGCGCACCTCCGACGCCGGTGAGTACACCCTGGGCCAGGAGGTGAACGCCGACATCTTCGCCGCCGCCGAGGTGGTCGATGTGACCGGCGTCAGCAAGGGCAAGGGCACCGCCGGCGTGATGAAGCGCCACGGCTTCCACGGCCTGCGCGCCTCCCACGGTGTGCACCGCAAGCACCGCTCGCCAGGCTCCATCGGCGCCTGCGCCACCCCGTCCCGGATCTTCCCGGGCCTGCGGATGGCCGGCCGGATGGGTGTCGACAAGGTGACCGTCCAGAACCTGACCGTCCACGCGGTCGACGCCGAGCGCGGCCTGATCCTGGTCAAGGGCTCGGTGCCCGGCCCCAAGGGTTCGCTGGTCGTGCTGCGCACCGCCGCCAAGAAGGGGGCCTGACCATGAGCCAGACCGTCAACGTGCTGGGCAGCAAGTCGGCCACGGCCGAGTTGCCCGCTGAACTGTTCGACGTCCAGACCAACGTCCCGCTGATCCACCAGGTCGTGGTGGCCCAGCAGGCCGCCGCCCGCCAGGGCACCCACTCCACCAAGACCCGTGGCGAGGTCGCCGGTGGCGGTGCCAAGCCGTGGCGCCAAAAGGGCACCGGCCGCGCCCGCCAGGGTTCGCGTCGCGCCCCGCAGTGGACCGGCGGTGGCGTCGTCCACGGCCCGCAGCCGCGTGACTACTCGCAGCGCACCCCCAAGAAGATGGTCGCCGCCGCCCTGCGCGGCGCGCTGTCGGACCGGGCGCGCAGCGGCAACGTGCACGTGATCGACGCGATCGTGACCGGTGAGACCCCCTCCACCAAGGCGGCGCTCAAGGCGCTGTCCGAGGTCGGTGGCGCCAAGCTGCTGGTGGTGCTCTCCCGCGATGAGGACCTGGCCTGGCTGAGCCTGCGCAACGTCGCCACCGCGCACGCGATCGCGGTCGATCAGCTGAACGCCTACGACGTCCTGATTTCGGACGACGTGGTGTTCACCACCGCCGCGCTGGCCGCCTTCGTGGCCGGTCCGGCCAAGGGCAAGTCGGTCAAGGCCGTCGCGGCCGAGTCCGAGGAGGAAGCGAAGTGAGTGAGCTGAAGATCCGCGACCACCGCGACATCCTGCTGGCCCCCGTGGTCAGCGAGAAGTCCTACGGGCTGCTGGACGAGAACAAGTACACGTTCCTCGTCGCCCCGGGTGCGAACAAGACCGAGATCAAGATCGCCGTCGAGAGCGTCTTCAACGTTCACGTGACGAGCGTCAACACCATCAATCGCCAGGGCAAGAAGCGGCGCACGCGGGCTGGCTGGGGCAAGCGTCCCGACACCAAGCGCGCGATCGTCACCGTTGCCGACGGCGAGCGGATCGACATCTTCGGCTCGAACGGCTGAGGAAGGTAGACGACAGACATGGGAATCCGTAAGTACAAGCCGACCACCCCGGGCCGCCGCGGCTCTTCGGTGGCCGACTTCGTCGAGCTGACTCGCTCCACCCCGGAGAAGTCGCTGTTGGCGCCGAAGCCGAAGACCGGCGGTCGCAACAACCAGGGCCGGATCACCACCCGGCACATCGGCGGCGGCCACAAGCAGGCCTACCGGCTGATCGACTTCAAGCGCTACGACAAGGACGGCGTGCCGGCCAAGGTCGCTCACATCGAGTACGACCCGAACCGCACCGCCCGGATCGCGCTGCTGCACTACGCCGACGGCGAGAAGCGCTACATCATCGCGCCGAACGGCCTCAAGCAGGGTGCGCCGGTCGAAGCCGGCGAGGGCGCCGACATCAAGCCCGGCAACAACCTGCCGCTGCGCAACATCCCGGTCGGCACCACGGTGCACGCGGTGGAGCTGCGTCCCGGCGGCGGGGCCAAGATGGGCCGCTCGGCCGGATCTCGGATCCAGCTGGTGGCTCGCGAAGGCAAGTACGCCACCCTGCGGCTGCCCTCGGGCGAAATGCGGATGGTGGACGTCCGGTGCCGGGCCACCGTTGGTGAGGTCGGCAACGCCGAGCAGAGCAACATCAACTGGGGCAAGGCCGGCCGCAGCCGCTGGAAGGGCGTCCGCCCGACCGTCCGCGGCGTGGTGATGAACCCGATCGACCACCCGCACGGCGGTGGCGAGGGCCGCACCTCCGGTGGTCGTCACCCGGTCACCCCGTGGGGCAAGCCCGAGGGCCGCACCCGGGACAAGAACAAGGCGAGCTCTCGCCTGATCATCCGTCGCCGCAAGTCCGGCAAGAAGCGCTGATTGGACAGGTGAGGTAAACAAATGCCACGCAGCCTGAAGAAGGGCCCCTTCGTCGATGACCATCTGACCAAGAAGGTCGATGCTCAAAACGCCAAGGGCACCAAGACCGTGATCAAGACCTGGTCGCGCCGGTCGATGATCGTCCCCGACATGATCGGGCACACCATCGCCGTGCACGACGGTCGCAAGCACATCCCGGTGTTCGTGACCGAGTCGATGATCGGCCACAAGCTGGGCGAGTTCGCCCCGACCCGGACCTACCGCGGTCACATCAAGGAAGACAAGAAGTCGCGTCGCCGCTGAGGCTGACGAGAAAAGGAATGACTATGAGCAACAAGGAGAACCGACCCAGTCGGCGTTCTGCCCTGCTCGGGGATCGTCCTGGCTCGTACGCCATCGCGCGTCACGTCCGGATGTCTCCGACCAAGGTGCGTCGTGTCGTGGACCTGGTCCGCGGCATGGACGTGACCGAGGCCCTGACGGTGCTGCAGTTCGCCCCGCAGGCCGCGTCCGAGCCGGTCTACAAGGTGGTCGCGTCCGCGTCGGCGAACGCCCAATCCACCGAGGACCTGCGCGCCGACGAGCTGTTCATCAGCGCGGCGTTCGTGGACGAGGGCATGACCCTGCGCCGGATCCGTCCGCGCGCCAAGGGTTCGGCCAGCCGCATCCTCAAGCGGGCCAGCCATATCACCGTCGTCGTCGAACCCAAGGATCAGAAGGGAGCCTGAGCATGGGACAAAAGATCAACCCCCACGGCTTCCGCCTGGGCATCACCACCGACCACAAGACCCGCTGGTACGC
>CAYVOW010000122.1:0-3358 GCA_964453585.1 uncultured Micropruina sp. | reverse complement strand
TGGCGGAGGATACGAGATTCGAACTCGTGAGGGGTTGCCCCCAACCCGCTTTCCAAGCGAGCGCCCTAGGCCTCTAGGCGAATCCTCCGTGGGCGAGGCTACCGGAGCGCCGACAGGCTTCGCCAACCGAGAGGTCGCGGTGGAAGCGGGCGGCTGGTTGCGGTTGGTGGCGGCGGGTTGGTGGTGTGGACGACGGACACGCCGCCAGGTGGCGACACCACGTGGCCTCAGGACCAAACCAAGCTCGGGGACGCCTGCCGCTCGTCCCCGTGACAGGCTGGACGCATGCGGATCGCCCTCGTCCAACTCGCCAGCGGTACCGACCCGTCGGCCAATCTGGCTGCGGCCTGCGAGGCGATCACCGATGCGGCCACCCGGGGTGCCGAGCTCGTGGTCTTGCCGGAGGCGACCATGTGCTCGTTTGCGCGGCCGCGCCCGGAGGTGGCCGAACCCGTCGATGGTCCCTGGAGTCAGGCGATCACCGAACTGGCCGACCGGCTCGGGGTGACGGTCGTGGTTGGCATCTTCACCGCCACGCCATCAGGACGCGTCCGTAACACTTTGCTGGCCCGCGGCCCCATGGTGCACGCCCACTACGACAAGCTGCATCTCTTCGACGCGCTGGGCTATCGCGAGTCCGACCAGATCGAAGCCGGCGACCAGGTGGTCACCTTCGACGTCGACGGAGGGACGATCGGCCTGGCCACCTGCTACGACCTGCGCTTCCCGGAGCTCTTCCGCGAGCTCGCCCGGGCCGGCGCCACGCTGATCTTGTGCCCCTCATCCTGGGCGCCAGGGCCTGGAAAGCTCGATCAGTGGCGAGCCTTGGCCGTCGCCCGAGCCTTGGACTCCACCAGCGTGCTGGTCGCGGTTGATCAGGCCGAGCAGCCCTGGGCCGGTCACGGCAACAGACCGACCGGCATCGGCCACAGTGTCGTCGTCTCCGCTGAAGGCCAGGTGCTGACCGAACTCGGCAACGGTCCGGACCTGCAGATTGTCGACGTCGATCTCGACCAGGTCGAGGCCGTCCGCCGCCGCCTCCCTGTGCTAGACAACGCGCGATTCATGGTCCACCTGCGTCCCCGCGGCGCGCCCTCCGCGGCTGATCGATTGTAAGAAGTGGCAACTGCCCGCGTGCCTCGACCGACTGCCGATTCCTCCCTAGGGTGCATGGCATGGAAACGCCGGGGCAGCGCCGCACCAAAGGGGTGACCATCGCCGACGTTGCCCGGCTGGCTGGAGTCGCGACCTCAACGGTGTCCCGGGCCCTGTCCCACCCGGGACGGGTCAGCGCCGCCACGGCTCGCAAGGTCCGGGAGGCGGCCGACGAGCTGGGTTACCGGCAGGAGGACATCAACGCGCCGCTGCCCCAACGGGGCGCCAAGTTGATAGTGGTGATGGTGTTCGACCTCAGCCACCCCTTCTACTTCGACGTCCTGCGCGGCATCCAGGACGAGGCGCACAGTGCCGGCTACGAGATCCTGCTGATCGACGCGCACTCCGACGAACGCGCTGAACGCGAGAGCGTCGAGCGGGTGATCGGCCTGGCTGCCGGTGTCATCCTGGTCTCGCCACGCATGTCGGACGCGTCCGTCGCGCAGTTGGCCAAGCAGCGTCCCACGGTGGTGGTGAACCGGGACGTGCGGGACGTCGCCTCAATCAACCAGGACACCACCCACGGCATGCGCCAGGCGGTCGCCCACCTGGCCGGGTTGGGCCACAAGTCATTGACCTACATCCCCGGACCCGAGGTGTCCCGGATCGACGGCATGCGCCGGCACGCGATCGAGCAGGCCTGCCGGATCGAGGGGCTCGCCTTCCGACGGCTGTCGCCGACCGACGCATCCCTGATCGGCGGGACGAAGGTCGCCGAGCAGTGGGTGCAGCACCGGACGTCGGCGGTGATTGCGTTCAATGACAACACCGCCGTCGGTTTCATCCGCTCCTTGGCCCGGCTCGGTTTCCAGGTGCCCCGGGATGTGTCGGTGATCGGCGTGGACAACCTGGCCCTGGGTGTCGTCCATGACCCCCGGCTGACCACCGTCGCCTTCGCCGGCTACGCCCAGGGCGCGGCGGCGACCCGTCAGGTGCTCGGCTCGCATTCCCGGGTGCCACAGCAGGCGCGCTTCCCCTCGGTGCCCATGAAGCTGATCGTCAGGGAGTCGACGGGACCGGCACCGACAGACAGCTGAGCCGGCCGAACGGCGGCGATCCACTACACTTCTGGGAAGGTCCCCGCGCGGCGGCACCTCGCCCAACTCCCCCAGGGTCGGAAGACAGCAAGGGTAAGTGAGCTCTGTCGGGTGCGCGGGGGCCCCCTTGCGTCCCAGGCCGAACGCCGACCGCCCACCCGCTCGTCCGGCTCGCGGTGGTCGACCGTCACCGTCGGTGGGCGCCAGACTCCGGTCGAAAGTGTCAGGACCAGCCCGTAAGGTTCACTGCGTGGACGAGCGCGACGACGACCTGTTTGATCAGGACGACCTCGGCGTGTTCGAACAGGAGGGTCCGGACCTGTTCGCCGCCCCGGACGAGCCGGCTCTGCTCGACCTGCCTGACCAGGCCGAGCCGCAACCGCCGATCGCGCCGGAACGCCGTCACAACGATGAGGTGGAGATCACCGAGTCGCTGGTCGACGTGGTGAAAGCGCTGCGTCCCCAGCCGCGTCCCGAGGCTCCGCTGGCGCTGTATCGGCGCTACCGGCCCGACACCTTCGCCGACGTGATCGGTCAGGAACACGTCACCGAGCCGCTGCAGCGCGCTCTGGTCAACAACCGGGTCAACCACGCCTACCTGTTCTCCGGCCCGCGCGGCTGTGGCAAGACCACCTCGGCGCGGATCCTCGCCCGGGCCCTGAACTGCGAACAGGGCCCGGCGCCGGTGCCGTGCGACCAGTGTCAGTCCTGCCGCGATCTGGCCCGCGGCGGCCCGGGGTCGATCGACGTGATCGAGATCGATGCGGCCTCGCATGGTGGGGTGGACGACGCCCGCGACCTGCGCGAGCGGGCGTTCTTCGCCCCCGTGCACAGCCGTTACAAGATCTACATCGTCGACGAGGCGCACATGGTCACCACGGCCGGGTTCAACGCCCTGCTCAAGGTGGTCGAGGAGCCGCCGCCACACGTCAAGTTCATCTTCGCCACCACCGAACCCGACAAGGTGATCGGGACGATCCGGTCCCGGACCCACCACTACCCGTTCCGGCTGGTGCCACCCAAGACCCTGTCGGCCTATCTGGGCCAGTTGTGTCAGGCCGAGGGGGTTCAGGTGGAGGCCAGCGTGCTTCCGCTGGTGGTCCGGGCCGGGGCCGGCTCGGTGCGCGACTCGCTGTCGGTGCTCGACCAACTGCTCGGTGGTGCCG
>CAYVOW010000121.1:0-3399 GCA_964453585.1 uncultured Micropruina sp. | reverse complement strand
GGCATTACTTCTCCTTCTTCGCGCCGTAGCGGCTGCGAGCCTGCTTGCGGTTCTTGACACCCTGGGTGTCGAGAGCGCCGCGGATGATCTTGTAACGGACGCCGGGCAGGTCACGAACACGGCCACCGCGGACGAGCACCATCGAGTGCTCCTGCAGGTTGTGGCCGACGCCCGGGATGTACGCGGTCACCTCGACGCCGGACGAAAGCCGCACGCGCGCCACCTTGCGCAGCGCCGAGTTCGGCTTCTTCGGGGTCGTGGTGTAGACGCGGGTGCACACCCCACGGCGCTGGGGCGAGCCCTTCAGCGCAGGCTTCTTGTTCTTGCTGACCTTGTCAGTGCGGCCCTTGCGGACCAACTGCTGGATGGTAGGCACCCGGTTCTCTTCCGTTCTGGTTCGAGGCGCGTCCTTGCGGACCCGCGTTCGTTGTGGGGTGCAGCCGCCGGCCTTCGCTCGATCGAGTCAACGATGCAGCAGCACGCACGAGCGTCCGGTTGCCCGGACACAGCTAGTAAGGCTACCCGCTGCCCCGGATTTGGGCAAAACGCGGGGTCACCCCGAACGCCCCTTCGCTCCCTGGTCCGGAGCGAGGCCCGGCTCGATCGCATGCGGTGCTTGTCCGACCTGCGCCAGCAGGATTCCGGCCAACATCAGACCGCAGCCGAACAGCGACCTGACCGACAGTACCTCGCCCAGCAGCACGACCCCGCCGATCACCGCGAACACCGCCTCTAGGCTGAGCAGCAGTGCCGCCACCGAGGCCTTGGCGTCACGCTGACCGAGCACCTGCAGGGTGTAGGCGACGCCAACCGAGCCCAGGCCTCCGTAGAGCAGGGGAATCACCGCGTCCCCCATCCCTGCGAAGGCCCTCGGCTGGCTGGCCAGCGCGACCGCGCCGCTCAGCACCGCACACACTACGAACTGGGCGACGGCCAGCCGGATCGGGTCGCAGCGTCGGCTGAAGCGCTCCAGCGCGAGGATGTGACCGGTCCAAAAGACGGTGCCGGCCAGCACGAACCAGTCCCCCGAGGCCACCGCCAGCCCCTCCCCCACCGTCAGCAGGTAGAGGCCAGCCAGCGCCAGGGCAACCCCCACCCACAACCAGCGGGAGGCGCGGTGGCCGAACGCCAACCCGACCAGGGGCACCAGGACGATGTAGAGGCCGGTCACGAAACCGGCGTTGCCGGCGGTGGTCTCTTCGACACCTATCTGTTGCAACGAGGCGCCACCGAACAGGAACAGGCCGTTGATCAGCCCGGGGACCATCGCTTGGCCCCACGAGCCGCCCGAGCCCGAGCGGCGGTCGAGGAAGGCCACCAGCGGAAGAAGGGAGACCGCACCCAAAGCGAAGCGGACCGCGTTGAAGCTGAAGGCGTCCATCGCTTCGGCGCCGGCCCGTTGGGCGACGAAGGCCAGTCCCCAGATCGCGGACGCCACCAGCAGCAGCATCGAGGCGCGAGCGGAACGGGACACCCGGACAACCTAGGCCAGGTGCCCCCGGCTGTGCGGGCTGTCCGCCCCTACTGACAGGCCGGGCCCATCCTTCGAACGGTCTCCAGGTCGACACTCGGGTCGTCCAGCGCCTCGATCATCGCCACCCGTTCGGCATGGCGGCCACCGGCAGGCTCGGCCAGCAGGAACGCCTCGACGATCATCCGGGCCAGTCCCGGCCCGACCACCCGCGCCCCGACCGACACCACATTGGAGGCGTTGTGCTCCCGGGAAAGGCGGGCGGTGTAGGGCTCAGAACAGACCACCGCGCGGCAGCCCGGCACCTTGTTGGCGCCCAATGAGATGCCCACCCCGGTGCCGCAGACCAGCAGGCCGAGGTCGTACTCGCCAGCGGCCACCTTCCGGCCGACCAGGGCGCCCTGATAGGGGTAGTCGGCCCGCTCGCCCAGCGCCGGGCCGATGTCGTCCACGTCGTGGCCCATCTCCCGGGCTTGGGCGATCATCTCCTGCCGGATCTCGAAACCGGCATGGTCACTGGACGCCACGATTCGCATGCGATTCAGCCTAGGTCGTACCCACCGGCTCGGTGCTGGAACGGAGCAGCCGTTCACGCGACCACCAGAAGACTCCGCCCAACACAACGGCCTGCGCGGCGAGCAGGAGCACCCCTTCCCAGACGTCCGACCAGCCGAACGAGTAGCCCGACTGGGCGGTTCCGATCGCCGAAGCAACGCCATAGAAGAACGGCCACAAGATGAAGAGATTGCGCGTGAACGCGAAGACCAACCCGAAGAAGAGGCCAAACGCGCCGAAGGACGCCGCGACCTCCAGCGGCACCGCGCCGACGTGCTGGAAGAAGAAGCCGATCGCGCACAGCAATGGCGCGGCCACGAAGCCGAAGGCCTTCTCCCAACGCAGGAAGAGGAAGCCGAACACGAACAGCGGCTCCCAGAGCACCAGCACGTTCGCCAGCAGATGGGCGGTGAGGTCGGTGCCGGGCCGGAGTTGTTGCAGCAGGCCCATCACGCTGCCGCCCCCGAGCAGCGCCGACACGATCAGCGAAGCGATCAGACGCCGCCGGGTGATCCCCAGGCCGTCCCAGCCCTGGCGCAGTAGTCCGAAGACCACCCAGGCGGGTAGGGCGGTCGCTACCACCAAGACGCCGGCCGACAGCACCAGGGAGGTGCCGGGCCGAGTGCCGAGGTAGTAGCAGCCCCAAAACGCCAAGAGGGCGATCAGGGCCCAGACGGTGTCCGGGCCGGGATTCCAGGCGAAAGCGCGACGACCAGAGGGGGGTGGGGTCATACCGCCACCCTAAGTGGCGTGCGCGGCAGCGCGACCGCTCCCGCATCGTGGACCACGGTGGAGCTCCGAGCGGCCCGGATCGCGGAACCTGGGGACGCGGCGAGGGGCACCCCGGATCCCGAAGTGCCCCTCGTCAGCGCTGGCTCAGCGCAGGTCGCCGATGTCGAACTCGTCCAACGGCACCGACACCCCCGAGGAGGCGATGTCGTAGTCGTACGGGTCGTACGACAACTCGTAGGCCTGGGCGCGCGCCTCCGCGGTCGGTTCGACCCGGATGTTGCGGTAGCGGTCCAGACCGGTGCCGGCCGGGATCAGCTTGCCCAAGATGACGTTCTCCTTCAGGCCCACCAGGGAGTCCGACTTGGCGTGGATCGCCGCGTCGGTGAGCACCTTGGTGGTCTCCTGGAAGGAGGCCGCCGACAGCCACGACTCGGTCGCCAGCGACGCCTTGGTGATGCCCATCAGTACCGGACGACCCTGGGCCGGAGTGCGGCCCTCGGTCACCATCTGCCGGTTCTCGGTCTCGAAGGAGTTCCGGTCGACCAGCTCACCGGGCAGCATCGAGGTGTCGCCCGACTCGATCACCGTGATCCGGCGCAGCATCTGCCGGATGATGATCTCGATGTGCTTGTCGTGGATCG
>CAYVOW010000120.1:0-3446 GCA_964453585.1 uncultured Micropruina sp. | reverse complement strand
CGATCCGGTCGCCGGGGCCGATCGACCACTCGACGCCCTCCAGCAGCGTTCGTCCGGGCTGCCCGTCGGGGCGACCCGGCAGCCGGTAGTTGACGTCGTGCAGGTCGAACACGTCGCGGCCCAACCGGGTCACCGAGAACTGTCGCAAGCCCAGTGAATCCCGCGGCGGCGGCTCGTCGGCGATCAGGGCGTTGGCGGCGTCGATCCGGAACCGCGGTTTGGAGGTTCGGGCCGGAGCGCCGCGGCGCAGCCAGGCCAACTCCTTGCGCAGCAGATTGCGCCGCTTGGCCTGGGTGCTGGCGGCCTGGCGGGCGCGTTCGGCGCGCGCCAGCACGTAGGCGGCGTAACCGCCGTCGTACGGGTCGACCCGGGCGTCGTGCACCTCCCAGATCCGGGTGCAGACCGCATCCAGGAACCACCGATCGTGGGACACCACCAGCATCGCCGTGTCGGTCAGTTTGGCCAGACTCTCGGCCAGCCAGGCCACCGCCTCGACGTCGAGGTGGTTGGTGGGCTCGTCCAGGATCAGCAAGTCGTGCCCAGCCAGCAGCAGCCGGACGATGGACGCCCGGCGGCGCTCGCCGCCGCTGAGGCGGTCGACGGGGGCGTCCAGATCGAGGCCGGTGAGCAGGCTGCCGACGATCGCCCGGGTCCGGGCGTTAGCGGCCCAGACATGATCGGGCTGCCCGTCCACGATCACGTCGCGGACGGTGGCGGCGGAGTGGAAGTCGTCGTCCTGGGTGAGGTAGCCGATCGAGGCCGAGGCGGTCCGGACGACCTGGCCAGCGTCCGGCTCGGCGCGTCCCGAGAGCAGGTTGAGCAGGGTTGACTTGCCGTCGCCGTTGCGTCCGACGACCCCGATCACCTCGCCGCGGTCGATCCCGAGGCTGACCTCGTCGAGCAGCACCCGGGTGCCGAACGCCTTGCTGATCCGTTCGGCGTTCAGCAGGTTGGCCACCTGGTCAGCGGCCCCGCATCGCCCGGTTGGCGCCCTTCATGGTGGGCATCGGCCCGCGCGGCACCGGAATCTTCGGACGAACCGCGTCCAGCGCCCGGAGCCGAGCCTTCACGTCGGTGATCTGGTGCGGCTGCAGCACCTTCGGCAGCTTCTCGATGTGCTTGGCCAGCTGATCGAGCGGCACCTGGCCGTCGCCGCGGCCGAGGATCAGAGAGGTCACCTTGACCCCATAGGCCACCTGCTCGTGCTTCTTCGCCTCGGTGTTCAGCAACTGCCGGACGCGACCGTTGTTGCTGCCCTCGCCGACCAGGATGATCCCGCCCTGACCGAGCACCCGATGCACGATCTCCATCGAGCGGGTGGCGGCGATGCCGATCTGATAGGACCACTTCTTGTTGTTCAACTCGCTGAACGCGACCTCGGCCGAGCCGAGCTGACCCTCGTACTTGGTGTAGCTGGCCTTCTTGGCCCGCCAGGTGAGGATGTAGAGCACGGCCGGAACGGCCGAGAAGACGCCGAGCAGGGTCCACAGCCACCACGGCTGGATCCACAGGCCGAGCAGGGTGAAGATCACGATCGAGGCGACCGTGACGCCGATCGTCCACCACTTCAGCGTGGGGTCGGTCTTATTGGTCTGCCGGTAGGCCTCGATGATCTGGCGGGTTCGTCCCCAGTCGCGGGGGTCGTCGGAGTTCTTCTTGCGCAGCTTCTCGGCCTGGCGCGCCGCCTTCTGCTCTGCGGCGAGGGCCTTCGCCTTCTCACTGGCCATGCGCGCTCCCGGTGCTCGTGGTCTGCTTCTTACGTGCTTCCAGCGCCGTACGGTACAGCCGTCCGGCCCGGTAGGACGAGCGGACCAACGGCCCGGACAGCACTCCGGCGTAGCCGATGTCGCGCGCCTCGTCCTCGAGTTCGGAGAACTCCTCCGGGGTCACCCAACGGTCGATCGGGTGATGCCGCGGCGACGGGCGCAGGTACTGGGTGATCGTGACGATCTCGGCGCCGGCGTCGTGCAGGTCGTGCAGGGCGGTCGAGATCTCCTCTCGGGTCTCGCCCATCCCGAGAATCAGGTTCGACTTGGTCACCAGACCGTTGGCGCGCGACGCGGTGAGGACGGCGAGCGAGCGATCGTAGGAGAACCCGGGACGGATCCGGCGGAAGATCCGGGGGACCGTCTCGACGTTGTGGGCGAACACCTCGGGGCGGGTGTCGAACACCTGCTGGAGGAACTCGGCCTTGCCGGAGAAGTCCGGGGCCAGCATCTCGACCCCGATGCCGGGATTGAGCTCGTGGATCTGGCGGATCGTCTCGGCGTACAGCCAGGCACCCTCGTCCTCGAGGTCGTCGCGGCAAACGCCGGTGACGGTCGCGTAGCGCAAGCCCATCGTCCGCACCGATTCGGCCACCCGCAGCGGCTCACCCTTGTCGTAGCCGGACGGCTTGCGCGACTCGATCTGGCAGAAGTCGCAGCGCCGGGTGCACGAGTCTCCACCGATCAGGAAGGTCGCCTCGCGGTCCTCCCAGCACTCGAAGATGTTGGGGCAGCCGGCCTCCTGGCAGACCGTGTGCAGCCCTTCTTCCTTCACCAATTGCTGGAGGTCGCGGTACTCGGGGCCCATCCGCGCGGTGGTCTTGATCCACGGCGGTTTGCGCTCGATCGGGGTCTGCGCGTTGCGCACCTCCAAGCGCAGCAGGCGGCGCTCGGCGGGGGCGTCGGCCGCCGAATCCGGACCGGTCTGGAGAGTCACGGCGCCATCCTAACCCCGGGGCTCTCAGACCAGGCCGTAGGTCACCGCAGGCCGCAGCGGGGCACCCCGGTCGTAGGGCTCGAAAGCCAGCAGTTCGGTCAGGTGGGGCTCGAGACGGCGAGCCACGTCGACCAGGGACGGGGGGTCGCCCTGGATCTCCTGTTCGAGGGAGGTGACGCCGGCATCCTCAATCCCACAAGGCACGATGTTGTCGAACCGGTCCAGGGCACCGCTGATATTGAGGGCGAAGCCGTGCATCGTGGTCTGGCGGGAGACCCGAATGCCGATGGCGGCGATCTTGCGCTCGGGGCGTCGGCCGGTGGCGCGCAGCCACACTCCCGTTCGTCCCTCGACCCGGCCGGAGGCGACGCCGAACTCGGCCAGCAGTCGGATCAGGGCCTCCTCGACCCGGCGGACGTAGTCGACCACCCCGATACCCCGGGGCAGGAACACGATCGGGTAGCCGACCAGTTGGCCCGGGCCGTGATAGGTGATCTTGCCGCCGCGGTCCACGTCCACCACGGGGGTGCCGTCGAAGGGACGCTCAGCCGGGAGGGTCCGGCGCCCGGCGGTGTAAACGGGCTCGTGCTCGACAAACAGGACCTGCGGGCCTAGGTCACCCTCGGCCACCCGCTGGTGAACGGCGCGCTGGTGGGCCCAGCCGTCGTGGTACTCGATCAGCGTCGGCGGTTCGTCCAGCAGGCCGAGGTAGTGGAACTCGACCGGACGGAGATCGACCCCAC
>CAYVOW010000119.1:0-3522 GCA_964453585.1 uncultured Micropruina sp. | reverse complement strand
CCTTGCGCTCAGCACCTCCACCCTGCTGATCGGGTGTACCGCGGGGACGACCGGACCCGTGACCCCCCCTTCGTCCACGACGACGTCCGTCGCGGCCAGCGCCAGCCGGGCGCCGGTGACCACGCCCAATGCGGCTGACGAGATGTTCGTCCAGATGATGATTCCGCACCACGAACAGGCGGTGGAGCTGTCGGGAATCGTGTTGGGCAAGCAGCGGATTTCCGGCGAAGTCAGAGCCCTGGCCGAGACGATCCGCGGCGCCCAGCAGCCCGAGATCGACACCATGAACGCCTGGCTGAGCGAGTGGGGGGTGGCCCCAGGAGGTGACCACAGCGATCACGGAGGGACCGACGGCATGCTCTCCGAGGAAGCCGTCGCCGCCCTCCGCGAGGCCCAAGGCAAGGAGGCGACGACGCTGTTTCTGCAGGGCATGATCGAACACCACGCCGGGGCCGTGGTGATGGCCGAGGCCGTCTTCGACGCCGGTCAGCACACCGGGGTTCGGGACCTGGCAAGGGCCATCATCACCAGCCAGTCCGCCGAGATCAAACAGATGCAGGAGTTGCTGGCCGGCTGACCGGCTGCGCTCATCGCGCCCGCGGGTGCGCGGTCAGGTAGACCTCGCGCAAGTGGTCGATGGTGACCAGCGTGTAGATCTGGGTGGTGGTCACCGAAGCGTGCCCGAGCAGTTCCTGGACCACCCGGACGTCCGCCCCACCCTCCAGCAGGTGGGTGGCGAAGGAGTGCCGCAGGGTGTGCGGACCGATCTGGCCGACCAAGTGGGCCCTGCGGCCAGCGGCCTGCAACACCGCCCAGCCGCTCTGTCTCGACAACCGGTCGCCCCGGCTGTTCACCAGCAGGGCTGGGGTGTGCCGGGACGCCCGCTCCACCATCGCCGGACGCCCACGAACGAGCCAGGCCTCCACGGCGCGCCGCGCGAAGCTGCCCAAGGGCACCACCCGCTCTTTTCGGCCCTTGCCGAACAGCCGGAGACCGGCGTCCGGCCCCTCGTGCAGCACTCGGGTCACATCGTCCACGTCGAGGTCGCACACCTCGGAAATGCGAGCGCCGGTGCCGTACAGCAACTCCAGCAGGCAGGCGTCGCGGAGGCCGACCGGTGTGGTCGGGTCGGGGCTGTCCAACAGCGCCTGCACCTGGCCAACGCTGAGCGCCTTCGGCAGCCGGCGTCCCTGACGAGGGGGCGCGACCCGGGCCGACACGTCGACCTCAACCACCCCTTCCGTCAGCGCGAAGCGGTGGAAGGAGCGGACCGCCACCACAGCCCGAGCGGTGCTGGACGCGGCCAGGGCGGGCCGGGTATCGGTGGCGGTCCGCAGCCAGCCGGTGAAGTCTGCGATGTCGGACTCTGCGACCTCGTCCAGGCCGGTGACGCCGCGCTCGGCCAGGTAGCCGAGGTAACGCTCGAGATCGCGACGATACCCCGCGACGGTGTGCGGGGACGCTCCGCGCTCCACGGTCAGATGGGCCAGGAAGCTGCGGAGCAGCCGGTCCGTCATCGCAGCGCCGCGACGGCCCGGTTGTGTTCGGCCCGGGCCGCTCGGGCCGGCCAGCCGGCGTCGGCCGGGCGGAGGTCGTCCAGGCGGCCGGTGGAGCGAGCAGCGAGCAGCGCCAGGATGCCGGCCACCATGGTCGGGCTCTGGATCCGGCCGGCAAAGATGGCGTCGGCCAGATCGTCCACCGCCACCAGGCAGATCTGCATGTCGAGCTCTTCGTGCTCGACGGCGAAGCCGTCTGGACGGGGAGCGTCGCTGAGCCCGCGGGCCAGGAAGAACCTGATCGACTCCTGATTGCAGCCCGGCGAGGTGAAGATGTCCACCAGCACCCGCCAGTCGGACGCAGCCAGCATCGCCTCCTCGGCAAGTTCCCGCTCGGCGGCACCCAACGCCGAGTCGTCGTCGGCGTCGAGCAGGCCCGCCGGGGGCTCGGCGAGCCTGAAGCCGACCGGATGCCGGTACTGACGCACCACCACGACCCGGTCCTCGGCGTCGACGGCGATCACCGCGACCGCTCCCGGGTGCAGCAGGTACTGGCGATTCATCCGCTCACCGTCGGGGGTTTCGACCACGTCGTTGACGAAATCGGAGACCGCTCCGTGGCCGAGCAGGTGGTGCTCCAGGATCGGCCAGGCCACCGTCTCATCGCTGACCTGTTCGGCGGTCAGCACCGGCAGTTCGCGGATCACTGTTCGTCCACCGGCAGCCGCGCGGACAGCTTGCGATGCAGCGCCGCGGCCACCAGTCCGGTGAACAGCGGATGCGCACTGGTCGGCCGCGACTTCAGCTCCGGGTGGGCTTGGGTGGCCACAAAGAACGGGTGGCGGGCCGGGTCGAACTCGACGAACTCGACCAGGGAGCCGTCCGGTGACGTGCCGGTGACCCTCAGCCCGGCGTCCTCCAGTTGTCCGCGGTAGGCGTTGTTCACCTCGTAGCGGTGCCGGTGTCGCTCGGTCACCTGGGTGCTGTCGTAGAGTCCGGCCATCAACGATCCGGGAGTCAGCACCGCGGGGTAGCTGCCGAGTCGCATCGTGGCCCCCATCTGGCCCTGTCCGGAGACGTGCTCGACCTGCTCGGCCATGGTGGCGATCACCGGCGCCTTGGTCTCGGGTTCGAACTCGGTGGAAGCTGCGTCGTCCAGCCCACACAGGTCGCGGGCCACCTCGATCACCATGCACTGCAGGCCCAGGCACAGGCCCAGCGTCGGGATCTGGTTCTCCCGGGCGTACCTCAACGCGCCGAGCTTGCCCTCAACGCCGCGGATCCCGAACCCACCCGGCACGACGATGCCGTCGAGGTCGCCCAGTTCGCGGGCGGCTCCGGCCGGGGTGTCGCAGGAGTCGGAGGCGATCCAGCGGATGTGCACCTTGGCGTGGTTGGCGAAGCCACCGGCGCGCAGCGCCTCCGAGACGCTCAGGTAGGCGTCCGGCAGGTCGATGTACTTGCCGACCAGACCGATGGTCACCTCCTCCTTGGGGTGATGCACCCGCTCCAGCAGGTCGTCCCACGCCTTCCAGTTCACGTCACGGAAGCTCACCCCGAGCCGCCGGACGACGTAGGCGTCCAGCCCCTCCCGGTGCAGCACCTTCGGAATGTCGTAGATCGACGGGGCGTCGGCGCAGGAGACCACCGCCTCCTCGTCCACGTCGCACATCAGCGAGATCTTTCGCTTGACGTTGTCGGGGATCTCCCGGTTGGAGCGGCAGACGATCGCGTCCGGGGTGATGCCGACCTGACGCAGCGCGGCCACCGAATGTTGGGTGGGCTTGGTTTTCAACTCCCCCGAGGGGCCGAGGTAGGGCACCAGCGAGACGTGCAGAAAGAACACATTCTCCCGTCCGACATCGCGGCGTACCTGCCGGGCCGCCTCCAGAAACGGCAGCGACTCGATGTCACCGACGGTGCCACCGATCTCGTGAATCACGATGTCGACCTTGCGGCCGGCCATCGCGAGCATCTCGTCCTTGATCTCGTTGGTGATGTGCGGGATCACCTGCACGGTGTCGCC
>CAYVOW010000118.1:0-3840 GCA_964453585.1 uncultured Micropruina sp. | reverse complement strand
CGATGGCCGACAAGACCCCGATGGCCGACAAGACGCCGATGGTCGACAAGACCCCGATGGACGATAAGACCGCGATGGCCCACGGCAACTACCTCAGCTACGACGACTACCAGGCCAAGAAGGCGATGCTCGGCGACGCCCTCACCGTCTTGTTCTTCCACGCCACCTGGTGCCCCGACTGCAAGGCCACCGACGCCTCGCTGACGGCCGACGGCGTGCCGGCCGGGCTCACCGTGGTCAAGGTGGACTACGACTCCATGACCGACCTGAAGAAGAAGTACGGGATCACCCAGCAGCACACCTTCGTGCTGGTCGACGCAATGGGTGACAAGAAGGCCATGTGGACGGGGTCTCCCTCCGGTCAGGCCATCCTCGACAAAGCGAAGTCGATGTAGATGCTGCTCTTGCTTGGCGCGCTGGTGGCGGGGGTGTTGACCACCCTCGCCCCCTGCGTGTTGCCCCTGTTGCCGGTGGTGGTGGGGGGCACGTTGAACCAGGACGCGGGACGCCCACCCTGGCGTCGGGCCGGACTGGTCACCTTGGGCCTGGGGCTTTCGGTGATCGTGTTCAGCCTGCTCCTCAAAGCCACCACCGCGCTGATCGAGATCCCCACCCAGACCTGGGCCTGGCTGTCCGGTGGGCTGCTGGTGGTGCTGGGCCTGATCACCGTGTTCCCGCAGCTTTGGGAGGCGCTGGCCAATCGGCTGGACCTGACCCAGCGCAGCACCACGGCCCTGGCCTCCGCCCGGTCCCGCGGGGGCACCCTCGGCGCGCTGCTGACCGGCGCCGCGCTCGGCCCGGTGTTCTCGTCCTGCTCACCGTTGTACGGCTACATCGTGGTCACCGCGCTGCCCGCCGAGCCGGCCTGGGGATTGGCCCTGCTGGTCACCTACACGGTCGGGCTGTGTGCGGCGCTGTTGGCGATCGCCATCGCCGGGCAGGCGCTGGTGGGTCGCTTGGGCTGGGCGGCCGATTCGGCCGGCTGGCTGCGCCGGGTGCTTGGCCTGGTGTTCGTTGCGGTCGGGCTGCTGGTGATCAGCGGCGCCGACCGGGCCCTACAGACCTGGATCGTGGAGAACTCACCGCTGGCCCCGTGGCTGCTCGACTCCTGGTTCGTCCCGATCCCCTGAACGCGGCACCCGGAGCCAGATCCGGCATCCGCCACCGAGATTCTCTGCCCCCGCCTCGCCACCGTGGGCCTCGGCCACGGCCCTGACGATGGCCAGGCCCAACCCGGCCCCGTGGCTGCCAGCGTTGGCGGGGTCCGGGGTCCGGGCCTGATCGCCTCGCCAGCCCGCCTCGAACAGGTGGCTCAACTGCTCGGCGTCCAAGCCGCCACAGCCGTCGGTCACCGACACCTCGACCGACGGTCCGACCGGCTTGGCCTCGATCAGCACCGCGCTGCCGGGGGCGGTGTACTGGACGGCGTTGTTGGCCAGGTTCAACACCGCTCGCGACAGTTGCGCGGTGTCCCCCTGCACGGTCACGGCGCCGGTCACCCGGCCGTCCAGCTCGATGCCTTGCCGGGTGGCCGTCGGCCGCACCGACGCCAGGGTGTCGGAGATCAGGTCGGCCAGCGACACGGGCTCGCGTCGCAGGGCGAGCCTGGCGTTGAGGCCGGTCAGGGCCAGCAGATCGTCCACCATCCTGGTGGTCCGATCCGTTTGGGCGATGATTCGCCGGTGGTAGTCGGCGGGGTCATCGGCAACGCCGTCGGTCAGCGACTCGGCGAGGGCGCGGATGCCGGCCAGGGGCGTCCGCAGGTCGTGGGACACCCAGGCCACCATCTGGCGACGGCTGGCCTCGAGTTCGCCGACCCGCCGAACCTCCTCCTGCGCCCGGACCCGATCGGCGTCGAGGCGGCGCAACTGAACGGCGAAGACCGCGCCCAGGGCCAGGGCCACCGGGACGCTGGTGGTCAGGATGGCGATCACCTGGCTGACCGACCCGCCGTCGATCACCATCTTCTGGACGCCGACGGCCACCCCGGCGCCCACCGCGGCCAGCACCACCAGCGGCGAGGCGGCGATCGCCACCGTCATCCAACGCCGTGACACCGCCAGCAGGAGCGCGCCCAGGAGTGCCCCGGTGATCACAGTGACCGCGACGCAGAGCAGCACGTCGGCCATCGGCGGCATCATCGAAGCTCCCCGTCCCAGCGGTAGCCGACCCCCCACACGGTGGCGATCCGGACCGGTCGAGTGGGGTCGGGCTCCACCTTCTCGCGCAGCCGCCGGACGTGGACGGTGACCGTCGATGAGTCGCCGAACTCCCACCCCCAGACCTGTCGCATCAAGTCGTCGCGGGAGTAGGCGACGCCCGGATGGCCCACCAGAAAGGCCAGCAGGTCGAACTCGCGGGCGGTCAGGGCCAACTCGGCACCCTGCCGCCAGGCCCGGCGTCCGGCCAGGTCGAGGCGTAGGTCTCCGTCGGTCAGCGCGGTCTCGCCGCCGGCGGTGGGAGCGGCGCGACGCAGGATCGACTGGACCCGCAGCACCACCTCCCGCGGCGAGAACGGCTTGGCCACGTAATCGTCGGCACCCACCTCGAAGCCCAGAATCCGGTCCGGTTCCTCCGCTCGGGCGGTCACCATGATCACCGGGGTCCGGCCGCGCTCGGCGCGCAGCCGCCGAAACACCTCCAGCCCGTCCAGGCCGGGGAGGGTCAGGTCGAGCAGCACCAGGTCGGGATCGAGGGCGGCGGCCGCGGCCAGTGCGGCCGATCCGTCGGTGGCCTCGGCGGTCTCGAATCCGGCCGCTCGCAGGTAATCGGCCAGCACGCCCCGGACGGTGGGATCGTCGTCCACCAGCAGGATCAGGGCCATCCACCCAGCCTAGGCTTCCGTCCCCGGGAGCGGTTGACTGCCCTCCTTACGGTCGGCTTACGGCGCGGGTACGGTGGACGGAGGACGACGACGTCCCAGCAGGAGGCATCCATGACCACGAATCTGAACCCTCCGCGCCAGGCCCCCACCACCGGGCCGACGGAACGCGAGGCGCGCAAGGTCGCCGAGGCGGCGCGGGAGACCGAATGGACGAAGCCCAGCTTCGGCAAGGAGTTGTTCCTCGGCCGGCTGAACCTCGACCTGATCGACCCGTGGCCCACCCCGGATCCGGCGCAGCGCGCCAAGGGTGAGGCCTACCTGGCCAAGCTGCGCGCGTTCGGCGACACGGTGGACGCGCGGCAGATCGAGCGCGACGCCTGGATTCCCGACGAGGTGATCGCCGAACTCGCCGAAATGGGTGCCTTCGGAATCAAGATCCCCGAGGAGTACGGCGGCGTCGGGCTGAGCCAGCTCTACTACAACAAGGCGCTGACCCTGATCGGCTCGGTCAACGGCTCGCTCGGCACCCTGCTGTCGGCGCACCAGTCGATCGGCGTCCCGCAACCGGTGAAGATGTTCGGCAGCGAGCAGCAGAAGCACACCTTCCTGCCCCGGGTCGCCGGCGGCGAGGTGTCGTCCTTCCTGCTCACCGAGCCGGACGTCGGCTCCGACCCTGCCCGGTTGGCCACCTCCGCCGTCCCGACCGAAGACGGGAAGGGGTATCTGCTCAACGGGGTGAAGCTGTGGGCCACCAACGGCACCTGCGCCACCTTGTGGGTGGTGATGGCCCGGGTGCCGAAGACGCCGACGTCAAAGGGCGGCATCACCGCGTTCATCGTCGAGTCGGAGTCCGACGGGATCACCGTCGAAAACCGCAACGCCTTCCTGGGGCTGCGCGGCATCGAGAACGCCGTCGTCCGGTTCCACGATGTGTTCGTCCCGGCCGAGAACGTGATCGACGGGGTCGGCCGGGGCCTGAAGATCGCCCTGTCCACCCTGAACACCGGACGCCTGTC
>CAYVOW010000117.1:0-3848 GCA_964453585.1 uncultured Micropruina sp. | reverse complement strand
TTCGTCCTATTTGCCCTTGTCAGAGGCACTTTGCGTGCGCGAGAGAGGAGTTGAACCTCCACGTCCTTTCGGACACACGGACCTGAACCGTGCGCGTCTGCCATTTCGCCACTCGCGCCCGACCCCGAGGGGCCAGCCCGAAGAGGCTAGCACAGGACCCGAACGAGCCCTGAATCCACCTGGTTGCCACCGGGTGGTGACAGCACGTGGCGGCGTGTTTGTCGACCAGACCACCAACTCGCCGCCACGTCCCGCAACCACCCGCCCCGACCCCACTCCCCACCGGCATCGACCAACCACCGGCACCCGCGACCGACCAGCCGCTCCCGACCGCCACCCCCGGTCAACCGTCGCCAGGAGGTACGCCCCCGCCCGGTCCAGACCAGCCCGCGGCACCCAATCTCCGCCCCCGGCACCCGGCCGAGGACCCTTTCGCCCACGCTGTCCACGGCACCGCGCGTCCCCTCTCACCCGCAAACGCCGCCGCTCAACCCTCATCCACGGTTGGTGGCTCAGCTACGCTGTGGGTTCCTCCCTGGATAGTCTTGGTCAGGTTCCGTGCGCCCGAAAGGAGGGTGGAGACGTGGGAGTTTTCGATCACGTCGAGCGCAAGCTCGAGGGTGCCGTGAACGGTGTCTTCGCCCGCGCCTTCAAGGGTGACGTCCAGCCGGTCGAGATCACCGCGCGCCTGCAACGCGAACTCGACCACGAGGCCAAGCTGCTCAGCCGCGAGCGCAAGCTCGTCCCCAACGAATTCACCGTCCAGCTGTCCCAGCACGACTATGACCGGCTCACCCCCTACAGCAAGACCCTCAACGCCGAGATCGCCCCCCAGTTGCGCGAGTACGCCCATTCCAAGGGCTACGTGTTCAACGGTCCGGTGATGATCCACTACGAGCTGGACGCGTCCCTGCCAACCGGACGCTTCACGGTGGCCAGTTCCGCCGTTGCGGGAGTGGACGGGGCGGCCGACTCCCCCAGCGAAATCAAGAAGGCGGGCCTCGTCCTGGAGGTCAACGGCGTTCGTCACCCACTGACCACCCCCGGAGTGGTGATCGGGCGAGGCACCGACGCCGACCTGCGGATCAACGACCCGGGCATCTCGCGCAAGCACGCCCGGATCGTGGTGGCGGCCGACGGCGACATCTCCATCGAGGACCTCGGATCAACCAACGGGATCCTGATCAACGGCCAGCGGGTGCGCCACGCGGTCTTGTCGGCGGGCAGCCGGATCGAGATCGGCTCCACGAGGATGACGATCGCCTCGCCGGTGCACGATGTCTGAACTCGTCGTCCTTGCCCTCAAACTCCTGTTCCTGGCCCTGCTGTGGCTGTTCGTCCTCTTCACCGGGAACGTGATCCGGACCGACCTGTTCGGCCGCAAGCTGGCCACCAATGAATACGGCGAACTCCAGCCGGCGGCTGAGCTGAAGAAGGTCCGCCGCGAGCGCGGACGCAGCAACCGCAAGCTGCCGGCGGTGCTCAAGGTCACCAAGGGCAACCAGGCGGGCCTCACCTTGCAACTCGCCGAGGGCATCACCATCGGCCGCGCCGCGGACTGTCAGCTGATCCTCGAGGACGACTATGTGTCCACCCGGCACGCCAGGATCGCCCGGACCGACTCCGGCTACCTGGTGGAAGACCTCGGCTCCACCAACGGCACCTACGTCAACAACGAGCGGGTGACCTCACCAACACCGTTCGGGCTCACCGACACGCTCCGCATCGGCCGCACCCTCATGGCGGTGGAACGCTGATGCCCAAGGCGCTGCGCTACCTCGCGCACTCCGAGATCGGCCTGGTTCGCCGCAACAACCAGGACTCCGGCTACGCCTCGCCGACCATGCTGATGGTGGCCGACGGGATGGGCGGTGCCGCCGCCGGCGACCTGGCCTCGGCGGTCGCGATCCGGGAGTTGAAGGCCGCCGACGAGGCGTTCACCGGCACCGATGCCGAAGAGGTGCTGGCCGGCGCCATCGCCCGAGCCAACGACCAACTCGCCGATCTGGTCCGGGCCGACCCCGCCTTGGACGGCATGGGGACGACCGTCTGCGGCCTGCTGTTCGACGGTCAGGACGCGGCGCTGGCCAATATCGGTGACTCCCGCGCCTACCAGGTGCGCGACGGGGTGATGCGGCGGATCACCCGCGACCACTCCTGGGTCCAGACGCTGGTCGACGACGGCCGCATCACCGAGGCCGAGGCCCTCGTCCACCCGCACCGGTCGCTGATCCTGCGGGTCCTCAACGGCAACGCCGCCAACTCCCCCGACCTGGACCTGCTGGACGTCGAGGTCGGCGATCGCCTGCTGATCTGCTCCGACGGACTGTGCGGGCTGGTCACCGACGCCGACATCGAGAGCGTGGTGACCACCGACGACCGGCAGCAGGTGATGAAGGATCTGATTGCGATGGCGCACCAGGCGGGCGGCCTGGACAACATCACAATCATCCTCGCCGACGTGGTGGACGGGGAGCCCGAGGGCACCGCGCAGGTGCTGGGCGCCGCAGCCGAACTCGATCTGTCCGCGGTCGCCGAGGACACCGCGATCCTGCGCACCGAGGACCTTCGGCCGCGGCCCGATCCGGCGGCAGCAGACCGGGCCGAACGACTCCGCTACGCCCCCACCTCCCGGCAACGTCCCCTGACCTGGGCGAAGGTGGTGCTCGGCGTCCTGCTGCCGCTGGTGCTGATCGGCGCCGGGGGCTTCGGCTGGTACTCGTTCGTCCAGACCAAGTTGTTCGTCGGCGCGTCCAACGACGTGGTGGCGATCTTCAGAGGGGTCCCCGACAAGCCGTTCGGCATTGCGCTGTCGTCGGTGGTCGAGGCCCAACACACCAGGGTGAACGACCTGCCGCCGTTCTATCGCGAGCGGGTGTTGGCCAATATCCCGGTCGCCGACTGGACGGCCGCCAAAGAGACCACCGCAGAGCTGGAGGAGTTCGCCGAGCGGTGCATCGCCCAGCGCGAGGCCCGGGCCACCATGACGGCCGCGCCCAGCGTGACCCCGAGTGCCACCCCCACCGCCACGAGCACTTCGGCGCCCTCCGGCTCGCCCTCGCCCTCGGTCGGCCCGACCCCGGGCGGCACCAGCACCGCCGCTGCCAGTCCCTCCTCGACACCGACCACGCTGCCCACGTCCGAGGCGCCCGGGGAGTGCTGATGAGCGACGTCGTGGTCTACCGCAAGCGGCGGGGCGTCGAGCTGATCATGTTGCTCCTGGGCATGGGCATCGCCGCCGCGGGCTATCTCCTGACCGATCTGAACGCGTCCGGCGAGCTGCCCGAAAACTGGGCCTGGGGGATCGGGCTCTACGTCGGCATCGGCCTGGTCGCGCATGCCGTGATCCGCTGGCGGCTGCCGTTCGCCGATCCGCTGCTGCTGCCCTGTGTCTACCTGCTGAACGGTCTCGGCTTGGCGATGATCCACCGCCTGGACCTCGGGGCGAACCCGGTGATGCATTCCGCCGAACTCCAGTTGATGTGGACGGCGATCGCGGTCGCGGGGTTCGTCGCCGCGGTGATCGTGTTGCGCGATCATCGACGGTTGCAGCGGTTCCCCTACCTGTTGTTCCTGGTCGGCCTGGTCCTGCTGATGAGCCCGCTGGTCCCGGGCCTCGGCGTCGACAAGCACGGCGCCCAGATCTGGATTCAGGTGGGACAGTGGAACTTCCAGCCGGCCGAGTTGGCCAAGATCGTGCTGTCGGTGGCGTTTGCGTCCTATCTGGTGGAGAAGCGGGAAGTGCTCGCGCTGGCCGGCGCGCGGGTGCTGGGCGTCGACCTGCCTCGTCCCCGCGATCTCGGGCCGATCCTGGTGATGTGGCTGGCCAGCCTGGCGATCCTGATCTT
>CAYVOW010000116.1:0-3860 GCA_964453585.1 uncultured Micropruina sp. | reverse complement strand
TGGGTGATGGGGGAGCAGGGCGCCAAGACGCTGCGCGGCGGCAAGATGGAGGACGTCATTTTCGCCGGCACCTCCGGGCGTGCCCCCCTCGGTCGCGCCCAGGTCGTGCTGACCATCGACAACAGCGACGGCGCGCTCCCGATCGACTACACCGAGGTCACCATCTCCCGGACGATGTTCCGCTCAGGGGGGTCCGAATACGCGATCAACGGCAACACTGCCCGGCTGCTGGACGTCCAGGACCTGCTGAGTGACTCCGGCATCGGTCGGGAGATGCACGTCATCGTTGGCCAGGGCCAACTCGACAGCATCCTGCAGGCGACCCCCGAGATCCGTCGCGGCTTCATCGAGGAGGCGGCCGGTGTCCTCAAGCATCGCAAACGTAAGGAGAAGGCCGAGCGAAAGCTGGAGGCGACCGCAGCCAACCTCAACCGGCTGAACGATCTGCTGGCCGAGATCCGCCGCCAGTTGAAGCCGCTTGGCCGCCAGGCCGAGGTGGCCCGAAAGGCCGCCGTGATCCAGGCCGAACTACGCGACGCCAAGGCGCGGTTGATCGCTGAGGATTACCTGCTGGCCAGCCTGGCGCTGGAGTCCGACCTGGCGGTCGAGGCGGAGCTTCGAGACCGCCGGATCACTCTCGAAGCGGCCCTGGAGGAGTCCCGGAGTGCGGAAGCGTCCGCCGAGACGGCAGCCCGTGAGGCGATTCCGGCCCTGACCCGGGCGCAGGAGACCTGGTACGGGCTGGCGGCGCTTCGCGAGCGGGTCGCTGGCACGCTGAGCATCGCCACCGAGCGGCTGCGAAACCTGGAGTCAATGAGTTTCGACGATCGTCCTGGGCGCGATCCCGAGGCGATCGAACGGGAGGCCGAGCAGGTGCGGGCGGCCGAGGCGCTGCTGCGGGCCGAGATCGTCCAGGCCGAGCAGGGGCTGCAAACAGCCAGTGACAACCTGCGATCGGCCGAGGCTGCCCACGCCGAGGCCGAACGGTTGTTCAGCGCCCAGCAGCGGGCCATCGCCGACCGGCGCGAGGGCCTGGCCCGGCTGACCGGCGAGGTCAACACCCTGCGCAGCCGTAGCGAGGCCGCCGCCGGCGAGATCGACCGGCTGACCCAGGCGCAGTCGGAGGCGGAGGACCGGGGCGCCGACGCCCGCCGCAGGTTCGCGTTTCTCGAGACCCAACTGGCCTCGCTGACCGCGGGGGAGTCGGGCCTGGACGCCGAATACGAGCGGTCCGCCGCGGCGGTCGGTGCCCTGGAGGAGAAGATCGCCGCCTTCGTCGCCGAGGAGACCCAGGCCCAGTCCGAACGCGCGGCGCTCGCCGCTCGGCTGGACGGGTTGGCCCTCGGCCTGGATCGCCGCGACGGCTCGTCGGCCCTGCTGGCTGCGGCGGATCGGGTGGGCGGGCTGCTGGGCTCTGTCGCCGCCCTGCTCTCGGTGCAGCACGGCTACGAAGCGGCCATCTCGGCCGCCCTGGGGTCGGCCGCGGATGCGGTCGCGGTGGCCAACCTTGACGCGGCAGTGGGTGCCTTCGGCCACCTCAAGGCCGAGGACCTGGGGCGGGCGGGACTGTTGCTGGGGGCCAGCGGTGACCCCGGGTCCGCTGGCTGGCCGGCCCTCCCAACATCCGCGGTTTACGCGCTGGACGTGGTCGAGTGCCGCGACGACCTGCGGCCGGCGCTCGCCCGGTTGCTGCACAAGGTGGCGGTGGTGCCCGACCTGGACGCGGCGGCAGCCCTGGTCGGCGACCTTCCAGAACTGACCGCGGTCACCCGCGACGGCGACCTGCTGAGCACCTGGTTCGCCGCCGGCGGATCGTCCGCGGCCCCGTCGCTGATTGAGGTCCAGGCCGCGGTGGACGAGACCCGCGCCCAGTTGAATCAAGCGCAGGCCTCGACCGAACGGGTCCGGTTCGCTCTGGCCCAGCATCGGGCCGAACTTGAGGGGGCCGAGCACCGGGCCGAGGCGGCGTTGGCCCGACTGCACGAGTCGGACGCCGAGCACGCCGCGCTCGCCGAAGAGCTGGGGCAACTCAGCCAGACCGCCCGTTCCGCGTTCGCCGAGGCCGAGCGGGTCGGCCAGGCGGTAGCCACCGCGGCCACCCAACGCGAACACAACCGGCAGGCGCTGGCTGCGCTGGAGGAGCGGCTCGAGTTGGCGTCGGCGCAGACCGAGTTCACCGAGGCCGACCCGGCCGAGCGCGAACGGCTTGGTGACCTGGCCAGACTGGCCCGCGGTGCGGAGATGGACGCCAGGCTGGCGTTGCGCACCACCGAAGAGCGGGCCCGGGCCCTGGCCGGCCGCGCCGATTCGCTGGTTCGGGCCGCCGAAGGTGAGCGGCGGGCTCGCCAGCAGGCGGCGTCCCGGCGCGAGCAGGCCCGACTGGACGCCGACCAGGCCCGGGCCGTCCAACTGGCGGCAACCTGGTTGCTCGCCCGGGTGGAGGAGTCGCAGGAGGTGGCTGCCCAGGCCCGCCGCGCCGCCGACGCCCGCCGTGCCGAGATCGAATCGCAACTGGCGGTGGCCCGCTCCCGCAGCCGCACCCTGGCCAAGGAGTTCGAGTCCCTGGTCGACCACGCGCACCGGGACGAGTTGGCCCGCGCCGAGCAGCGGATGCGGGTGGAGAACCTGGCGGAGAAGGCGATGCAGGAACTCGCGCTGGCCCCGGACGTGCTGGTCGCCGAGTACGGGCCGGACCAGCTCGTCCCGGTGCTGGTGGACGCCGACGGCAACCCGATCGGGCCCGACGACCCTGCTCCCGACCCGGTCCCGTTCGTCCGGGCCGATCAGGAGAAGCGACTGCGCCAAGCCGAGCGCAACCTGGGCGTCCTCGGTCGGGTGAACCCGCTGGCCCTGGAGGAGTTCGACGCGATGCAGGAGCGGCACGCCTTCCTGGCCGAGCAGCTCGAGGACCTGCGCAAGACCCGCGCGGACCTGGTCGGAATCATCGACGACGTGGACGTCCGGGTGCGGGAGGTGTTTGCCGAGGCCTACGCCGACGTGGAACGAGCCTTCGAGGACGCCTTCTCCCGGCTGTTCCCAGGCGGCGAGGGTCGGCTGGTGTTGACCCAGCCGGGCGACTGGCTGGCCACCGGCGTGGACGTTGAGGCGCGCCCGGCTGGGAAGAAGGTGAAGCGGCTGTCGCTGCTCTCCGGCGGGGAGCGGTCGCTGGTGGCGGTCGCCTTCCTGGTGGCGCTGTTCAAGGCAAGGCCCAGCCCGTTCTACATCCTCGACGAGGTTGAGGCCGCCCTCGACGACGTCAACTTGGGCCGGCTGCTGGAGATCTACGAGGAACTGCGGGAGAACTCACAGCTCCTGGTGATCACCCACCAGAAGCGGACGATGGAGATCGCCGACGCGCTGTACGGGGTGACCATGCGCTCCGACGGGGTGTCCACGGTGATCAGCCAGCGGCTGCGCGAGTCGGTCTAGCCACGGGTTCCCCCGCGTGCCCGCCAGGGCGATCCGGGTTCGCGTGGCACAATGGAGCCGCCTCTCCAACCCCGAAGGAACCTCCCATGCCGATCGCCGTAATGGTGATGGTCGTCATCCTCGCCTTGGCCATCGCCATCGTCGCCATCGTCGCCATCGGGATGCAGGGGGCCGGCAAGGAGCGGGTTCCGGAACTCGCCAACGTGATGGCCGAGACCGCCCGCCACCTCAACGGGGACGCCGCACCGCCTCAGCGCCTGGTCGATTTCTTCGACGAGATCGAGGACGTCCGGAAGTCGGCCCAGACCGCCACGTCGGCGCCTTCCGCCACCTGAACCAACCCTCCGACGACATCCGCCCTCCCGCTGGCGCCACCTCGTGGGGGCGGGTTCGTCGTCCTGGCCACCAACACGCCGCCACGTGGTGCAACC
>CAYVOW010000115.1:2895-3991 GCA_964453585.1 uncultured Micropruina sp. | reverse complement strand
AAGCCGGAGGGAGCCCCTACCCGTGCTCCTCGGCCGACTACCAGGAGATGAAACGCAAGGATGCGCTCTACGCCGAGGCAGAGCAGGTATTCCGAAGGCTCATTGCCGAAGACGAGCGGATGTACCGAGGTGGCGGCGCGGAAGTCCTGAGTGCCGAGTACATCGCGATACTGGGCACACAGGAGTTGCGTGATGAGCAGTTGGCGATCAGCAAGTCCGTTCGGTCGGACAAGATCCACACTGAAGGCCCATTCGCTGTCACGAAGATCAAGGGGCTACCCGGTCTGGTGCTGGAGGGGTCAGAAGTTGCAATCCAGGGTTGCGAGGATATGACCGGTGCCCGGTTCTACAAGGCTGGGGTCTTCGACTCCCATGGCCGGGCCACCACTATCAAGCTCTTCCTAGCCCGCAAAGACTCTTCACTCGTGGTCGTGGCGGTTACTTCAACTCCGGACAAGTCATGTTGAGGTTGGCTCTGGGTCTGCCTCTTGCCCTCCTCCAGCCTGGACACCAGGCCAGCCAGTCACCCCACCACGGCCGTCCGCCCACCTGACAGACCGGCGCCTCACCCGGCTCTCGCCCGTTCCGCCCAGCCGCCACAACTGATCGGGCGTCGCTCCCGGTCCACCCTGGCCGGCGGTATGACCTCGGGCAGCCCTGCCGCGTCCATCCGGATTTCCCATCGGTCAGGAGGTAGGTCTCCGAAGAACCTGGGGGGCTCCACCAGCTTGTGGTGATGGCTGCAGAGCAGCACCAGGTTCCCCAGTGATGTCACGCCACCAGCCCACCAGGGCACGACGTGATGGGCGTCACAGGCGGCGTCCCCGACTTCGCACCCTGGGAATCGGCAGCCGCCGTCGCGCAACGACAGCGCTCGCCGGATCGCGGGCGTCACCAGACGCTGCGCCACCCCGACATCGAGCACCTCCGAACGTCCGCCCAGAACGACCGGCACCACGTCGCAGTCGCAACACAGCCTTCGCAAGTCCCCTGCGCCGATCACCGCCCCTGAATCGAGAACACCGGTTGCCTCAGCCCGGAGCCGCAGCTCCTCTTCCCGCATCACAACAACGACCCGGGGACGATCACCGGCGAT
>CAYVOW010000115.1:0-2795 GCA_964453585.1 uncultured Micropruina sp. | reverse complement strand
GGCGCCACCGCAGCGACCACCGCTTCGCCCATCGTCCCCAGTTGCTCCGCGCTGGACGTTGCGGCCTGCACCAGCAGCCAATGCTCAGCCGCCGCACGCTCGTCCGGCCCCAGCGCAGCCGGTAGATCTGCCAGCGCCTTCGCGATCCCCCTGGCCTGCCGGACGCTGATGGTGCCAGCCAGCGCGGCCTCACGAACTTGCTCGCTCCTGGCGACGTCGCGGGCCGCAAAGACGACGCCCGCCGCCTCACCGCGTGAGGTTTGACCCGACAGCGCCAGCCAACTGGTCAATGGCGTTCCACGAGCCGCCAGCGACGCGCTGCTGACGTCCGCCTCGGCGACCAACACGCCCACCAACGCCTCGAAGCGTCGCAGCAGGTGTCGACCCTGCTCAACCAACTCCAGCCGCACGCTGGGCGCCAGGGATGCGCGCGAGGCGTGGTCGAGCGAGTCGAGGGCTCCTTCGAGCTGCTCGAACAATGCCGACAGTGACCGGGGGTGGGTCATGCGAACAACCTAGACACCCCCACTGACAGTTTTCTGAATCCCCACTGACAAGGGGAGACACTGCCCAGCGCGGCCGTCGACGCCAGTGGCTGACAGGCGCCACGGCGGTGCGGAAGAATGGCCAGCGATGAACACCAAGCCCTCCCCACAGGCCGCCGTCGCACCGGAGATCTCAGCCCCCAGTCACCAGGCCCAGACGTCCCCCGGACAGAAATTGGAAGTCCAGCGACCGCTGACGATCGCCCAGTTCACCGACAACTACGGCCCCGCCCACAGCGGCCTGCTCTATGCCGTCCAGTTCCTCGAGTCAGAGATCCTGCGCGCCGGCCACAACGTGTTGCTGGTGGCTCCGGAGGCCAACGGGCCAAACCCGCTGGCCGGCGAGCCGAACCGGCGAGAGATCCGGCTGCCCTCGACGCCCCTCCCCGGCACCTCGATCCGGGTCTGGAACAGCCGCGACTTCAGCTTTAGGTTCGCCCAGCTCGTCGCCGATCCGCCCGACGTGATCCACGTCCATGGCATGGGTCCGACCGGCCTGCTCGGCATGTGGGTGGCACAGCGCACCAGCAAGCCGCTGGTGGTCACCTGGCACACCGACTTCGAGGCCTACGCGGAGCATTACTGGCACGTCGCTCCACTGCTCAACGGGATGTACCGGCTGTATCAGGCGAAGGCCGAACCGCGGTTGATCGACAAGCTGCGGGTCTTCCGCTGGAAGCGTCCCCGACGCGGCGGTGCCCAGATCGAACTCCTCCAGCTGTGCGCCTCAATGCTGACCGAGGCCGACATCGTCACCGCACCGTCGGACAAGACGGCCCGCCGAGTTTTGGAGATCGCCCCCGCCGCGAGGGTCCGGGTGATCCCCAACGGCGTCGCCCCGCTGCCGGAGCGGGCCGCTCGTCCTCACCGCGGCGGTCCGCGACTGCTCTACGTGGGTCGGATCTCGGTCGAGAAGGACATCGAACTACTCCTCGACGCCTTCACCCTGGTCCGCGACCTGGTCCCCAATGCCGAACTGCAGTTGGTCGGCGAGTGGCGCGACACCCCGCCCCTGCTGCGCCGCCGCCTCCAACGCTCCGCCCGCAAGGGTGGCGTCACCCTCGTCGGTCAGGTGAAGCACGAGGACCTCAACGCCTACTACCTCGGCGCTGACCTTTTCGTGTTCCCGTCGGTCACCGACACTCAGGCACTGGTGCTGCACGAGGCGGCCCACGCCGGCCTGCCGTTCGCGGTGGTCGATCCCGAGCTCAACCTGGTGATCGATCCCGGGGTCAACGCGGTGGTGGGTCGCCCGAACGCGGTCTCGTTCGGGAAGGCGATCGCCACCATGCTGGCCAACCTGGACGATCAAGCCTTCGCCACCCGGGCACGCGAGCGCAGCCTGGAGATGGCGGCACAGTGGACGGTCGAGGCCCAGGCCCTCGAAGTGATGGGCATCTACGCCGACGTGGCCGCCGGACGACAGGTCGAGGTCAGCGAGCACATCGTTCCCGACGCCAACCGCAAGCCCTTCGGCGGACGACGGGTCACCGCCTCCCTGCGCTAAGGACCCCCGAAGCGGGATCGTCCACGCAGAATGTTGGATCTTTCGTGGCAGTCGACGAAACATCCAACATTCTGTGGCGGCTCCGGGCTCTCGGGGCGCCTCGACCCGTTCGGGCGTGGTCGCCCCACCGGCCGTCTGCAACGATGCACCAAGCGAGAGGAGCGACCATGGGCTTGTTCGACCTGCTGCGCCGGGATCGCGCCGACGTCAACCGGACGCGGTCAGCGCTGGAGGAGGCCAATGACCCCGCGACGGGCGGCGGGGCCATCACCTCACTGATCCAGCGCGTCCTCAGTCTCGGCATCGACGGACGAGGGCCGTTCGACTCGGCGGCGACGGTGGCGGCAAAGGCCCTGGCCAAGGGCGGTTCGACTGACGAGGCGATCGACCGGATCGTGGCCTCGCACGTCCGCTCCGGGGCGGCCGGCGGGTTCGTCACCAGCCTCGGCGGCTTCATCACCCTGCCGGTGGCGCTTCCAGCCAACGTGCTCGAGTTCTACGTCCTGGCCACCAGAATGACCGCCGCCATCGCCCACCTGCGCGGCTACGACCTGGCCAAGCCGTCGGTCCGCAGCGCGGTGCTGCTCGCCCTCGTCGGATCCAAGGCCGACGACGTGCTGGCCAAGGCCGGCGTCGCCGTCGGCGGCGGTCGGTGGACCGCAATGGCCCTGGACCGGCTGCCAAAAGCGGCCCTGATGGTGATCAACAAGGCGGTCGGCTTCCGGCTGTTGCGGATGGCCGGC
>CAYVOW010000114.1:0-4085 GCA_964453585.1 uncultured Micropruina sp. | reverse complement strand
CCGTAGATGATGTCGAACTCGGCCTGCTTGAACGGCGGCGCCACCTTGTTCTTCACGACCTTCACCCTGGTGCGGTTACCGACCATGTCGGTGCCGTCCTTGAGAGTTTCGATCCGTCGAACGTCGAGGCGCACCGAGGAGTAGAACTTCAGCGCCCGTCCGCCGGTGGTGGTCTCGGGTGAACCGAACATCACGCCGATCTTCTCCCGCAACTGATTGATGAAAATCGCGGTGGTGCCGGCCTGGGAGAGCGCGCCGGTCATCTTGCGCAGCGCTTGACTCATCAGCCGGGCCTGCAGGCCCACGTGACTGTCACCCATCTCACCCTCGATCTCGGCGCGCGGGGTGAGAGCGGCGACCGAGTCGATCACCACCAGCGCGAGCGCTCCCGAGCGAACCAGCATGTCGGCGATCTCCAGAGCCTGCTCACCGTTGTCGGGTTGGCTGACCAGCAGGGCGTCGGTGTCCACCCCCAACTTGGCCGCGTAGTCGGGGTCGAGCGCGTGCTCGGCGTCGATGAAGGCGCAGATGCCTCCAGCAGCCTGAGCGTTGGCGATCACGTGTAGCGCGACCGTGGTCTTGCCGCTGGATTCGGGGCCGTAGATCTCCACCACACGTCCCCGAGGCAGGCCGCCGATGCCCAACGCCACGTCGAGCGCGATCGACCCGGTGGGAATCACCTCGATCGGCTGCCGGGTCTCTTCGCCGAGCCGCATCACCGACCCCTTGCCGTGTTGCTTCTCGATCTGGGCCAGCGCCGCCTCGAGTGCCTTCTCGCGATCTGCAATCGCCATCGTTTCGTCCCTTTCACGCACTGGCCTGGTGGCCTGTCTTCTGGTTACGTTCAAACCATAGGAACCGGCCCCGACAAAATGTTCAGCAACGTCGCTTCTGTGGAGAACTTCCCGGGAAGCGGCTCGTTGTCCACAATACCGAACACCTGTTCGAACGAAACGCGACACGCCCGCAGGCGTCAGCGATGCCGCAGCGGCAATTCCAGACAGACCCAGACGGCGCGCCAGATGACCTTGCAGTCGACGCCGTCACGCAGCGCCTCGCTGACCGTGCGTCCCGCGAGATCGGCCAACACGACAGTGTCGGCCCAGGTCGGTGCGTAGCGGGCGCCGAGGTGCTCACGCAGGCGCGCCCAAAGTTCGGCCTCGCGCATGCGTCAGGCGGCGACCCGATGCCGCACCGGCAGGTGCGCCACGACATCGGCGCCGTCGATCTTGTCGCTGACCCGCCGCAAGACGTTGGACAGCGGGACGCCGAGCGCCCCGCAGATGGCGTTCAGCAGTTCGCTGGAGGCCTCTTTCTGACCCCGTTCGATCTCCGAGAGGTAACCGAGACTGACCCGCGCCGAGGACGACACCTCGCGCAGGGTGAGGCTCTCCGCGGTGCGCAGTTCACGCAGCGACTCCCCCAGGAGCTCGCGCATCAGCACCGGACGTGAGTGCATCGGTTCGACCATGCGCTGACTCTACCCATCCCCTCTGACCAAACTCATGACCACTCAACAGCGCCACCGAGGTTTCTCTTCCCGGTTGCTCGGCGCGGCTCACAGCGGCGACATGAACCTGAGCAAGAGCTCCAGCGCGGCCACCACGGTCTGCTCGCGGATGGCCTCCCGGTCACCCTCGAATCGGTAGCGATGCGCCTGGGGCGCTGGCTGGACGGTGCCGATCCGAGGGTCTGCCACGCAGATCCAGACCTCGCCGGGCTGGTGACCCTCTTGTGCGCCCGGACCAGCGACCCCCGAGACGGCCACCGCCCAATCGGCGCCGGTGATTCGCTGAATGCCCAGCGCCATCTCGGTGACGGTCTGTTCCGAGACCACCCCGAACTCCCCGGTGACGTCGGGGTCGACCCCGGACAGTTGGCTCTTGGCCGCGACGGCGTAGGCGATGGCCCCGCCGAGGTAGTAGGCGGAGCTGCCCGGGATGTTGGTCAGGGTGGCTCCGATCAGACCGCCGGTCAGCGATTCGGAGGTGGCCAACGTGATCGTCCGAGCGATGAAGGTCTTCGCCACCTTCTGGGCGATCTCATCCATTCCGGTCATGCCGCCTCCTCGCGCTCGGCGAGCACCTTACGGCGCAACGTGACCGCCTCACGGACGTAGTCCAACCCGGTGAGCACGGTCAGAATCACCGCTGCCCACATCACGGCCCAGGCTAGCCATTGCACGGGCACCGGCAGCAGCGGCAAACCTGGCAGGAACAGGATCAAAGCGATGCTCTGCAGCACCGTCTTGAGTTTTCCGCCGCGGTTGGCCGACATCACGCCGTACTTCAGCATGGCGACCCGCATCCAGGTGATCCCCCACTCCCGGACGAGCATCAGGACCGTCATCCACCAGGGCAGCTCGCCGAGGATGCTGAGCCCGACGAACGCGGCCCCGGTGAGGGCCTTGTCGGCGATCGGGTCCCAGATCTTGCCGAAGTCCGAAACGAGGTTGTACTTGCGGGCCAGCCGGCCGTCGAAGGCGTCGGTGACGATGGCCACGATGAAGACGGCCGTGGTGGCCAGGCGCCAGCCCAGATCGTGCGGCTGCCAAAACAGCATCGCCACGAACACCGGCACCAGCACCAGCCTGATCACCGTCAACGCGTTGGGCAGGTTGGCCGGTATCGTCCGCGACGTCGCGGTCATCGGAGCTCCTTGGTGGCGAGCAGGTCAACACCCTCTGATCCGGTGACCCTAGCCCACACCAACTGCCCAACGGCGAGGTCTGGGTCCTTCGATAGGCGCGTGGTCCCGTCCACCTCGGGGCCCTGGTGCTGGGCTCGTCCCAGCGCATCCTCGTCGTCCAGCGACTCAATGAGGACCTGAACCCGTTCGCCGACCCGGTCCTCGGCCCGTTGGTTGGCGACCTCGTCGGCCACCTCGGTCATCGTTTCGACCCGCTCGGCGATCAGATCGGCGTCGTGGTGGCCGTCCAGCGTGGCCGCCTCGGTGCCGTCCTCGTCGGAGTAGCCGAAGACGCCCAGGACGTCGAGGCGGGCGTCGGACGCGAACTGCATCAGGGTGTCGAAGTCGTCCTCGCTCTCCCCGGGGAAGCCGACGATCACGTTGCTGCGGATGCCTGCCTGCGGCGCCAGGGCGCGGACGCGCTCGATCAGGGCGAGGAAGCTGTCCGGGTCGCCGAAGCGCCGCATTCGCCGCAGCACCGTGGGCGCGGCGTGCTGGAACGAGATGTCGAAGTAGGGGACGACCTTGTCGGTGGCCAGCATGGCCTCCAGCATCCCCGGTCGGATTTCGGCCGGTTGCAGGTAGGACACCCGCAACCAGTCGATCCCGTCCACCTGGCTGAGCCCACTCAGCAGCTTCTCCAACGCCCGCGGATCCCCCAGGTCCTTGCCGTAGGACGAGGAGTTCTCGCTGACCAGGAACAACTCCCTCACACCATGGTCGGCGAGCCACTGCGCCTCGGCCACCAGGTCGTCGATCGGACGCGAAACGAACGACCCGCGGAAAGATGGGATCGCACAGAAGGTGCAGCGTCGGTCACACCCGGAGGCAATCTTCAGCGGGGCCATCGGGCCACCACCCAGGCGCCGGCGCAGCGTCCTCGGCCCGGTGGCCGGCGCGTGGCCCGGCAGGGCGACCTCGCTCGCCGCTGCGGGCCGGGCGGCCGGCGTGATCGGCAGCAGCGTGCGGCGGTCGCGGGGGGTGTGGGCCTGGTGGTGTCCGCCGGCCAGGATCCAGTTCAGCCGGTCGGCGATGCCCGCGTAGGCGTCGAAGCCGAGGATCGCGTCCGCCTCGGGCAAGGCATCGGCGAGTTCAGCCCCGTACCGCTCGGCCATGCAGCCGACCGCCACCACCGCCCTCACGTGACCCTGCTCCTTAAGGTCGGACGCGGCCAGCAGGGTATCGACCGAGTCCTTCTTGGCGGCGTCGATGAATCCGCAGGTGTTGACCACCACTGCCTCGGCGTCGGCGGCCTCATCGATCAGCCGGAAGCCACCGGCCTCCAGCCGCGCCGCCAGTTCTTCGGAGTCGACATCGTTGCGGGCACAGCCGAGGGAGACCAGGTGAACGGTGGTCGGCTCAGGCACCGGGCCAATGTACCGGAGCGGCCCTCGCCG
>CAYVOW010000113.1:0-4259 GCA_964453585.1 uncultured Micropruina sp. | reverse complement strand
GCGACCTCCCAGCCCATCGCGACGAAGACGTCGCACATCGCATCGATCAGACCGGTGATCGGATGCTCAGCGCCTTCCGGGGTGAGCGGGACGGGGAGGGTCACGTCCACCGCCTCCTCGGCCAGCGTCCGCTCGAGTTCGGCGGCCTGGACGGCCGATTCCCGGATCTTCAGCGCCTCGTTGATCCGAGCGCGGGCCTGACCCATCCGCTGGCCGACCTCCTTGCGGGCCGCCGGTGGTAGCGCGCCGATCTCCCGATTGGCGAGCGCGATCGGAGAACGGTCACCGGCGTGGGCGAGCCGGGCCTCTTTGAGCCCCGCCATCGTGTCGGCCGACGCGAACGCCGCCTCGGCGGCCGCCACCATCGCGTCCAGGGATTCGGGACTGAGGGCGCTGACCTGCTTGGGGTCGTAGTTGTCGTTCGGGCCCGACATCGGGGCTCCTCCTCGTTTCAGGTTCGTTGAGCGCTGGCGCTGGCGTACAGGCAGACCGCGGCGGCCGTGGCCAGGTTGAGGCTCTCGGCCCGGCCGTAGATCGGGACCGCAACGCAGCGGTCTGCCAGCTCGAGGTGCTCGACCGGCAAACCCCAGGACTCGTTGCCCATCACCCAGGCGGTCGGAGCGCTAAGTCGGTCGGCCAGCTCGGTGAGTGGCTCCCCCGCTTCGCCGTCGGTGGCGAACACCTGCAGCCCCGCCTCGCGGCAGGCGGTGATCGCCTCGGCCAGTCCGACGCCGGTGACGATCGGCAAGTGGAACAGGCTGCCCACGCTGGAGCGGACCGTCTTCGGGTTGTAGACCTCCACCGAGTCGGACGACAAGATCACCGCGTCGGCACCGAACGCGTCCGCGCAGCGGATCACGGTCCCGGCGTTGCCCGGGTCGCGGATCTGCGCACAGATCACCACCAGGGTGGGGTCGGCGCCGAGCGCCTCGTCCAGCGAGACGTCGACATTCGACACCACCGCAACGACGCCCTGCGGGGTCACCGTGTCCGAGATCGTGGCCAGGTTCTGCTCGCTGAGTGCATAGACCGGCACCTGCTGGCGGCGGGCCAGCTCGATCAGGTCCTGGTGCTCGTGCGCGGCAGCCCAGCGGACGAAGACGCTGTCGACCGCACCGGGCGCCAGCAGAGCCTCCCGGACGGCCTGTCGTCCCTCGGCCAGGAACCGACCCGCGTCACGACGCGCCTTGCGGCGCAGCAATCCCCGGGCAGCACGCAGGGTCGCCTGCGACGGCTCCGGCAATTGCAGTGCAGCGGTGGTCATGGCCCCTCCTGTGGTGATCCGGTGGAACGCGCGGTACCACCCCTGGGAGTTCCGGGGGTGGTACCGCGTCGGGCCTGAAAGCCGATGGTCAGGCGGCGGCGCCGGCGTTGGCCTTGGCCAACTCAGCCAGCGCAGCGAACGCCTTGGCGTCGTTGACCGCGAGCTCGGCGAGCATCTTGCGGTCCACCTCGACGCCAGCGGCCTTCAGGCCGCTGATAAATCGGTTGTACGTGATGCCCTCGTTGCGCGCAGCGGCGTTGATCCGCTGGATCCACAGCGAGCGGAAGTCGCCCTTGCGGTCCTTCCGGTGGGCGTAGTTGTAGGTCATCGAGTGGAGCAGCTGCTCCTTCGCCTTGCGGTACAGGCGGGAACGCTGCCCGCGGTAGCCGGAGGCCTGCTCGAGGACGTCGCGACGCTTCTTCTGCGCGTTCACGGAACGCTTGACGCGTGCCATTTGGGTTGCTCCTTGGAGTCGGTGACCGGCGCCAGCCGATCATGCGCGGTTCGCGCGTGGACGGGTGAGGGTCAGCGAGCCTTGTAGCTGCCGAGAAGGCGGCGAGCCTTCTTGGCGTCGCCCGGGGAGACCACGGCGTCGCCGTCGAGGCGGCGGGTGCGGCTGGTGGGCTTGTGCTCGTTGAGGTGCATCTTGCCCGCCTTGCGGTGCAACAGCTTGCCGGTGGCGGTCAGCTTGAACCGCTTCTTGGCACCGGAGTGCGTCTTCATCTTCGGCATCTGCCGCTCTCTTTCTCGTTGGCGATCTGGGTCACAGATCGATGTCGGGATCCATGTTGTCGGCAGGACCCCGTCGCTTCTTGGTGGTGGGCACGTGAGCGGCGCGATGCTCGGCCAGCTCGGTGCGTTCGGCGGCCTCGCTGGCCGCTCGGGTGGCGGCGCGGACCGCCTTGGCCTCCAGTTGCTCCACCCGGGCCTCGGCCTTCTTGCGGGTGGGTGAGAGGACCATCAGCATGTTGCGGCCGTCCTGCTTGGGGGCCGACTCCACGTAGCCGTCCTCGACCACATCGTCGGCCAGCCGCTTCAGCAGGTTGAACCCCAATTCCGGGCGGCTTTGCTCGCGGCCGCGGAACATGATCGTGATCTTCACCTTGTCGCCGGCCTTGAGGAACCGCACGACGTGACCCTTCTTGGTGTCGTAGTCGTGCTGGTCGATCTTGGGCCGAAGCTTCATCTCCTTGATCACCGTGTTGGTCTGATTGCGGCGGCTCTCGCGGGCCTTCTGCGCGGCCTCGTACTTGAACTTGCCGTAATCCATCAGCTTGGCGACCGGGGGACGGGCCATCGGGGCCACCTCGACCAGGTCGAGATCAGCCTCACGGGCCAGCCGGAGGGCGTCCTCCAGCCGGACGATGCCCACCTGCTCGCCGGCGGGCCCGACCAGTCGCACCTCGTTGGCGTGGATGCGATCGTTGATGCGGGGTTCGGTGATGATTCCTCCGTTGTTCGTCTTCGGTGACCGGCCGCCATGCGAAAGGCCCCCGCGAATGCGGAGGCCCACAGCAACCGGCGAGGCGTCAGCCTCCCCGAAAGGAACCGACCCGCCAGCAGAACCGGACGGGTGGGAGTGCGGGACTCCACTTGGCAAGGACCAGCACGTGGCTGGTCGATCGGCGATGATTCTAGCCGGTCGCCTTCGTCGGCGACGAATCGGGGGCGGCCAGGCTGAGCCAGCCCCATCCGTCCTGGGTCCGAACCAGCCGGTGCCCGGTCGCGAGCTGGCCGAGCAACGGCTGCTCGATCACCACCGTGGCCGGCCCGTGCAGGTCCACCACCACGGCCGTCGAACCGGTTTCGATGGCGGTGGCGGCCACCTCGTCCAGCGTGCAGAGCACCGGTCGGGCCGTCCGATCGAAGGCCTGCAGGGCATCCAACCCGGTGAAAGCCAGCACGCCAGTGCTACCCGTGGGTGAGCTGATCAACACCGCGGCCATCGCGGCGTGCCGGTCCGGGTCGGGTCCGTCCCCGGCCTCGTCGCCGGACGCCACGATCGGCAGCAGCAACCGAGCGCCACACAGGGCGGCCACGGCGGTCAGGTAGTGATCGGTGTCGCCCTGATCGGCAGCCGCCAAGGCGGCGCGCACCTCGGGATCGGGGTCGCCTCGATCCCCCGCCCAGGCATCGTTGACCCTGCCCAACCCGCTCACCGGGCCAGTCAACCACGCGAGCCGCCAACTCACCCGGTCTGTCGTGGTCGCCGGGACGTCCCGGATGGCAGGGTTATCCCATGGATGCTGGCACCACCACCTTGATGATCGTCATCGGACTGACCGTGCTCGGGTTGCTGCTGGTCGCGGCCCTGTGGCGGATCACCTCCTGGAAGTCCCGGCTGACCCTGCTGGGGCTCACCGCCGTGCCGTTCGGGGTGTACCTGAGCGGTTTGGTGCCGCATGCGATCGGCGCCTACCAGACGCTGGAGTCATGGTGGCTCGGACTCAGCTATTCCTTCACGCAGACGGTCGGGCTCAGCCTGCTCGGCGTCGCGGCACTGTTCCTGGTGCTGGGCCGACTGGTGCCCTACCGACCGCGCAAGCGCAAGGAAACCCCGGCAGCCGTGCCGAGCACGTCCAGTTCGACCAAGCCGCTGCCGTTCGCTCGTCCGGCCCAGGACGAGGACACCGCGGTGTTGCCCCGGTCGAACCAGGGCGCCTAAACGGCGTCCGGGTTCCCCCGGTAGGCGTCCTTCAACTGCTCCCGCAACTGTTCCACCAGCGCCTCGGCGCGGCGACCGTCCGTCCGCTGGATGCCCATCAGGGGCAACTGTTCGACCTCGCTTCGGACCAGCACATACGCCCAGGGGTCGCCCGGGCGGAACCGGAACGCCTTGATCTCTGACCACGGCAGGACGTGGTTGCGGACGCCGTTGCGAACCTGCAGTCCGGCCTGGTCAACTCGGACGACGCTCAGGCCGACCGCCATCATGATGGCGATCATCAGGGCCACGAAGAAGATCAGGGTGGCCACCTGGAGCGGGGTGAAGAGC
>CAYVOW010000112.1:1819-4297 GCA_964453585.1 uncultured Micropruina sp. | reverse complement strand
GTCTGCGGGGTCATCAGCCACTCGTGCCGCTGGATCGGCCCGCCGAGCTTGCCCCACTCGAAGTCGTGCGCCCACTCGGTGGCGCGGACCCGGTTCCCGATCAGGTCGTCGGCGCTGATCGCCAGTCCGGAGTAGTCCTTCCACTGGCTGGGGTAGCCGATCTTCGGGATGAACTTGCCCAACTTGTCCAAGGCTTCGGCCTTGGTGTCGGGGGTCATCCAGTCGAGATCGGTGATCGAGCGCCGGTAGGCCTCGACCAGATTGGCGACCAGGAGGTCCATCCGCTCCTTGGCCACCGGGGAGAAGTGCCGCTCCACATACAACTTGCCGACCGCCTCGCCGAGGGCGTCCTCGACCAGAGCGACGCCGCGCTTCCAGCGTGGCTTCAGCGCCGGGATGCCCTGCAGGGTGGTGCCGTAGAACCCGAACCGCTCGGTCACGAAGGCGCTGGGCAGGTAGGGCGACAGGTTCGACACCAGTTGCCACCGCGCCCAGGCTCGCCAGTCGTCCAGCCGCTCAGGCAGCAGAAGTTCGGTGACCCCGGTGGCGAAGGACGGCTGGGCGTCGATCACGTCGTCCAACCCGGCCAGGCCGGCCGCGTCCAGCAGCCGGGTCCAGGGGAAGGTCGCCGCGTACTCGGCGACGGACTTCGGGTTGAACATCGCGACCATGTCGCGGGTCTTCACCTTGTCCCAGTGGTGGCCGGCGATGGCGCTCTCCAGGTCCAGAATCCGCTCCGCATCGGCGGTGTCGCGGCCGGCCAGGGCCAGCGTCCGGCCGATGTGAGCCCGGTAGGCGTCCCGAACGTCGGCGTGCTCGTCCAGCCGGTAGTACTCCTCGTCCGGCAAGCCCAGGCCGGACTGCTCGGTGAACACCACGTAGCGCTGGGGGTCGCCAGGGTGGGTGTCGACCCACAGCTGCAGCAGAGAACCGGTGCCGCGGCGCAACGATCGGCCGAGGTAGTCCAGCAGGTCATCCACCGAGGTGATCTGGTCGATCTCGGTCAGGAAGGGCTGCAGCGGTTCGGTGCCCAACTCTTCGATGCGGTCCTCGTCCATGAAGGACACGTAGAGGTCTTCCACCATCGCGGCCTCGGTGCCGCGCGCCGACCCCGACAGCCCGGTGACGATGTCCCGCACCGCCTCCTCCGAGGCGTCGCGCAGGTCGTGGAAAACGCCGGCGGCGTGCTTGTCGTCGGCGATTTCGGCGGTCGCCAGGAAGCGGCCGTTCACGTGACGGAAGAGGTCGTCCTGCGGCCGGACGGACGGGTCGACATCGAAAGTGCTCATCGCGCCAGCGTAGCGGCGCAAGACAGGGCGGCCCGGACGTCGGGTGACGTCCGGGCCGGCCGGTTGCCTCCGTGATCAGCGGCGACCCATCTTGGTGCCCAGTTGATCGGCGGAGGTGATCGCGGTTCCGTTGGTGGTCACCTTCGCGTCGGTCAAGGTGATGGTGCCGTTGGCGTCCACCGGCCCGGTGCCGCCGCCGGCGCCGCTGTTGATGGTCACGGTGCCGCCGGTCAGGGCGACCGACCCGTTGGAATCGATGCCGTCGGAGTTGGCTTTCACGCTCACCGTGCCGCCGCTGACGGTGACCAGCGAGCCGTCATCGGCCTCGGTGCCACCTGTCTGCCCATCGCCCAGGGCCGTGCCGTTGATCCCGTCGTCGGACGCGGTGACCGCGACGGTGCCGCCGGCGAGGGTGATGTATTGCGCCTCTAGGCCCTCGACCGACTGCTCCACCGTGACGGTGCCGCCGGTCACCACCAGCGCCCGCTCGGCGTCGATTCCGTCATCCCCGGAGTCGAGGACGACCGTGCCGCCGTCGACGCGGACCCAGCCGCGCTCTTCGTCCTCGGCGTTGTCGGACTTCAGGGCGTCCCCGCCGGAGGTGACCGAGACGCTACCGTCCAGCAGGTAGACGTAGTCCTTGCCGCGGATGCCGTCGTCGGCGGCCTTGACGGTGACGTTGCCGGACGCGATGACCAGGCCGTCGCTGCTGCTGATGCCGTCGTTGGTGCGGCCGTTGACGGTCAGCTTTCCGTTGCCGGCGATGGTCAGGTCGGCCTTGGACGCGATCGCCGCCACCGGGGTCGCATCGTCGGCGACGGTGTAATCCGACCCGTCGGTGACGGAGTTGGTGCTGCCGTCGGCGAGGCTGATCGTCACCTCGTCGGCGCTGGTGACCGCGATCGCGGTGCCGTCGCTGTTGGTGATCGTGACCCCGTCCAGGATCAGCACGACCGTGGCGTCGTCCGGCGCGGAGACCACCAGTTGGCCATCGGAGAGGCTGCCGGAGACCTTGTACACCCCGCCGGCGGTGATGGTGACGGTGTCGCCGTCCACGGTGACCCCGGTGCCGCCCTCGCTGGCGCCATCGGCCAAGGTGACCGCCACCTCGTCGGCGGCATTCCAGGTCAGGTCGTCGGCGTCGTAGTGGGTGTCGAGGGTGCCGGTGGCGTTCCACGTGGTAGTCGAG
>CAYVOW010000112.1:0-1719 GCA_964453585.1 uncultured Micropruina sp. | reverse complement strand
GGCGGCGGTGGTCGTCGACTGACCGGCCACAGCCGTGCTGCAGGCGGCCAGGGTGATGCCCAACGCTGCGGAGCTGAGGGCCAGGGCGATCTTACGCTTGAGGTTCATGGTCGGTCCTTCGGATTCGGGTGCTGCTTGGTGATGCACCTAACCCTGCGGGCCGAGCTTGTGAGGTTCCTGTGAGCCGGACCCGACTGAACCTGTGGCTTTCGGTCAGCCGAAGGCGGCCCGCGGATCGATCAGTCCGCCGACACGACCAGGCGGGCCACGAACGGCAGGTTCCGGTGTCGGTCCTGCCAGGGCAGGCCGAACCCGACCAGCATCTCGTCGGACTCGAGTTCGTAGCCGTAAAACTGGCGCACCGGGAGTTGGACGCGCCCCGGCTTGACGAACAGGGTGGCCGTCGACAGCGACGCCGGCCCGAAGCCGCCCAGGTGGTCGATCAGCCGCCGCATCGTTCCGCCGGACTCGATGGCGTCGTCGACGACCACGACGTGCCGTCCCGAGATGGCGATGTTGTGGTGATACACGATCGGCGAGGCGTTATGCCGCTCCCCGGGGGTGTGCGGGCAGGAGATGTAATCCATCTCGACGTCCATCCGCAACTGTCGGACGAGGTCGGCCGTCACCAAAATCCCGCCCGGGACCACGGTGATCACGACCAGCGGATCGGCAAACTCTTGGTTCAGCGAGTCCGCCACCCGGGCCAGGCCCTCGCGGATCTGGCCGGCGTCCAGGACGACCTCACCCACGACCCGACTGGTCATCGGCGTGCTCAAACGGTCCAGGTGTCGGGTCCGGTGACCAGGTGCTGCAGCGAGGTCAGCCGCTCGTCCGCCGCCGGCATGGTCACCTGGGCCCGCACCCCGTCATCGAAGGCCGGACGATCGACGTCGCGGAAGATGCCGATCGGCGCCTGTCGGAGCAGCCCGGCGTCGGTCAGCCGGGAGAGGGCGAACGCGCCGGAGGGGTCTTCGGCGTGTGTGTCGTGAAGGAGGATCGCGTCGAGGCCCACCTCGGCCACCTCGACCACCGCCAGCGACCCGTCCACGCGCCGGACGAGGCCCTGGGAGTTGTTCGGACCGAACGTGATTGGTTCGCCGTGGTTGAGGGGAATCACCCCCGGGCCACCCTTGAACTCGTCGAAGGCGTTGTCGTTGAAGATCGGGCAGTTCTGGTAGATCTCCACCAGCGACGCGCCGCGGTGGGCGATCGCTGCGGTCAACACCTCGGTCAGGTGCTTGCGGTCGGAGTCGATCGTCCGGGCCACGAAGGACGCTTCGGCGCCCAACGCCAGCGAAACCGGGTTGAACGGGGTGTCCACCGAGCCAGCCGGAGTCGATTTGGTCACTTTGCCGATCTCGGAGGTGGGGGAGTACTGGCCCTTGGTCAGCCCGTAAATCCGGTTGTTGAACAGCATGATCGTGATGTTCACGTTGCGGCGCAGCGCGTGGATCAAGTGGTTGCCGCCGATCGACAGCGCGTCCCCGTCACCGGTGATCACCCACACGGCGAGGTCGTCGCGGGCGGTGGCGATGCCGGTCGCGATCGCGGGGGCGCGGCCGTGGATCGAGTGCATGCCGTAGGAGTCGACGTAGTACGGGAACCTCGACGAGCAGCCGATCCCGGAGATGATCACGGTGTTCTCGCGACGGATGCCCAGTTGCGGCATCAGGCCCTGGAACGCGGCCAGCACGGCGTAGTCGCCGCAGCCGGGGC
>CAYVOW010000111.1:0-4563 GCA_964453585.1 uncultured Micropruina sp. | reverse complement strand
GCCGGTCTCTGGATGCCGGCATTAGAGTGCCGCCGTGCGCCCCGACCTCTCCCTCTCCCGTGACCGGCGGCACACCCGCTGGGCGTGGGTGATCGCGTCGGCGTCGTTCCTGATCCTGCTGGGCTCGGCCGGCTTCCGGGCGACCCCCGGGGTCCTGATGAACCCCTTGCACGAGGAGTTCGGCTGGAGCCACGGCGAGATCTCGCTGGCGGTGTCGGTGAACCTGGTCCTGTTCGGCCTGATCTCGCCCTTCGCCGCCGCCCTGATGGACCGCTACGGGGTCCGCAAGGTCACCGTCTTCGCGCTCGTCCTGGTGTCGGTGGGCAGTCTGCTCACGGTCTGGATGACCGCCAGTTGGCAACTCCTGCTGCTGTGGGGAGTGGCCGTCGGGACCGGCGCCGGCTGCATGTCGGGCGCCTTCATCGCCACCATCACCAACCGCTGGTTCGTGCTCCGGCGCGGCCTGGTCAGCGGCATCCTGACCGCGGCCAACGCCACCGGGCAACTGATCTTCCTACCACTGATCGCCTGGATGGCGGACCACCAGGGATGGCGGCTGGCCTCGATCGTCGTCGGCCTAGCGGCCCTGGCGGTGATCCCGATCGTGCTGGTGATGATCCGAAACCACCCCCACGACCTGGGCCTGGCCGCCTACGGAGCCACCGAGGACGACCCGGGCCCGGACCGCCCCGAGGGCGACGGGGGACGAGCCGGCCGCGCCATCGAGGTGCTCCGGCTGGCCTCCAGAAGCCGCAACTTCTGGCTTCTGGTGCTCGGCTTCGCCATCTGTGGCGCGTCCACCAACGGCCTGGTCGGGACGCATTTCGTCCCGGCCGCCGATGATCACGGGATGGCCCCCACGGTGGCCGCCGGGCTGCTCGCGGTGATCGGCGTGGTGGACGTGCTGGGCACCATCTTCTCCGGCTGGCTCACCGACCGGTTCGACCCGCGGCTGCTGCTCGGTGCCTACTACCTGCTGCGGGGGCTCTCGCTGCTGGTGCTGCCGCTGCTGTTCGGGCCGTCGGTGGAGCCGCCTATGTGGGCGTTCATCCTCTTCTACGGGTTGGACTGGGTGGCCACCGTGCCGCCAACGATCCAGCTCTGCCGGGAGTTCTTCGCCGGCAACGGCCCGGTCGTGTACGGGTGGGTGTTCGCCTCCCACCAGCTCGGCGCGGCTGTGGTGGCTCTGGGTGCCGGGCTGATCCGCGACACCTCTGGGTCCTACAACCTGGCCTGGCTGATCTCCGGTGGGCTGTGCGGGGTCGCCGCGGTGGCGTCCTGGATGATCACCAAGCCGACGGTGAAGACCCGCGAACTGGTGGACGCCTGAGCGTCGGCGGCCCCGATTTGGGCGGATCTGACCGCCTGAACTAGACTCGACCCTCGGTCACCTGTGCCCAGGTAGACACGCGTCCACGAACAGATTGGCAGTATGGCGAAGAAAGAAGGGGCCCTCGAACTCGAGGGGCAGGTCGTCGAGGCGTTGCCGAACGCGATGTTCCGGGTGGAACTCGCCAACGGACACCGCGTTCTCGCCACGATCAGCGGCAAGATGCGGCAGCACTACATCCGCATCATCCCCAACGACCGTGTGGTCGTTGAACTGTCGCCCTACGATCTGACCCGCGGTCGCATCGTCTACCGACACCGGTAACCCGCACTCATCCACCACATCGTTTCGTCCGGGCTGACGCCTGTGCCGAAACCCTGAGTCAGAAAGTTGCTCGATGAAGGTTCAGCCGAGCGTCAAGAAGATTTGCGACAAGTGCAAGGTCATCCGCCGGCACGGTCGCGTGATGGTGATCTGCGACAACCCGCGCCACAAGCAGCGCCAGGGCTGAGACTCCTGCGCGTCGCAGCGGGTCTTCCCCGCTGGGGGACGCAGACACCGGACGGTTCGCCGTCCACCTGACAACTGAACAGCCCTCTCGGGGGGCAGCGGCCCAGGCCGCAGGTCACGGCTATCCGTGACCACCCAGAACAACGTGATCGCAACCGGTTCCACCGATCCCCTCGGGGATCACCTCCGACTCTCGAGTCATCACCGAGTCGGACGGGGAACCGGACACCTCCGGACGAAGGCCGGAGCCCACAGCACGACGCTGAGGGGACGCATCACGCCAGACACCTTCGCGGGCCCGGAAAGGCTCGAACCCGAAAGGTACGTACCGAATGGCACGCCTCATCGGTGTTGATCTTCCGCGCGAGAAGCGCTTGGAGATCGCACTCACCTACATCTTCGGCATCGGCAAGACCCGCGCCGCAGAGACCTTGAAGGCCACTGGGATCAGTGGCGACCTCCGCGTCCACCAGCTCACCGACGAGCACCTCGTCGCCCTGCGTGACCACCTCGAGGCCAACTACGAGACCGAGGGTGACCTGCGCCGCACCGTGGCCGCGGACATCCGTCGCAAGATCGAGATCGGCTCCTACCAGGGCCGGCGGCATCGCATGGGCCTGCCCGTCCGTGGTCAGCGCACCCGGACGAACGCCCGCACCCGCAAGGGCAAGAAGAAGGCCGTCGCCGGAAAGAAGAAGGCCCGCTGACGCGGCCCGCCCCAGGACTCAGGAGATAGAAGAACACAATGGCTACTGCAGGTCGCACTGCGGCGAACAAGGCCGCCAAGGGCAAGGTCCGCCGCAAGGAAAAGAAGAACGTCACCGCCGGTCAGGCGCACATCAAGAGCACGTTCAACAACACGATCATCTCGATCACCGATCCCACGGGCGCTGTGATCGCCTGGGCCTCCGCCGGCACCGTCGGCTTCAAGGGCTCCCGCAAGTCCACCCCGTTCGCCGCCCAGATGGCCGCCGAGGCCGCTGGCCGTCGGGCCATGGAGCACGGCATGAAGCGCGTGGACGTCTTCGTCAAGGGCCCCGGCTCCGGTCGTGAGACCGCGATCCGTTCGCTGGGCGCTGTCGGGCTGGAGATCGGCCCGATCGCCGACGTCACCCCCGTGCCTCACAACGGCTGCCGTCCGCCGAAGCGCCGTCGCGTCTAATCCGAGCCGAAGAGGAGACTGAACAACCATGGCCCGTTACACCGGACCCATCACCAAGAAGTCACGCCGTCTCGGCACCGACCTGGTCGGCAACGACAAGGCGTTCGAGCGCCGCGCCTACCCCCCGGGCATGCACGGCCGCGGCCGCTCCAAGGAGAGCGAGTACCTGCTGCAGCTGCGCGAGAAGCAGAAGGCCCGTTTCGCCTACGGCGTGCTGGAGAAGCAGTTCCGCCGCTACTACGAGGAAGCCAACCGGCTGGCCGGTAAGACCGGTGACAACCTGCTGGTGATCCTCGAGTCGCGACTGGACAACGTCGTCTACCGTGCCGGCCTGGCCAACACCCGTCGGCAGGCCCGCCAGCTCGTCGTCCACGGTCACTTCCTGGTCAACGGCCAGAAGGTCGACATCCCGTCCTACCGGGTGAAGCCGTACGACATCATCGACGTCGCCCCGAAGTCGATCAACGCGCTGCCGTTCGTGATCTCCCGGGAGACTCACCACGAGCGCAGCGTCCCGGCCTGGCTCACCGTCCGTCCCAACAAGGGCCGGATCCTGGTGCACCAGCTCCCGGTCCGCGAGCAGATCGTGATCGACGTTCAGGAACAGCTGATCGTCGAGCTCTACTCGAAGTAATCCCCTGCGATCCGTCCGGTTCACGATGAGCCGGACGGATCCGTCCCCGGGACGTGCGCCCCGCCCGTCCCGAACACCACATGACCGTCAAATAGTGGGCGGTCGGAAGGAAGAAACACATGCTTATCGCTCAGCGTCCGACTCTCACCGAAGAGTCCGTCGACGACTTCCGCTCCCGGTTCGTGATCGAGCCGCTGGAGCCGGGCTTCGGCTACACCCTCGGCAACTCGATGCGTCGCACCCTGCTGTCGTCCATTCCGGGCGCGGCCGTGACCAGCATCAAGGTCGAGGGCTCCCAGCACGAGTTCTCCACCATCGAGGGCGTCGTCGAGGACCTCACCGAGATCATCCTCAACCTCAAGGGCCTGATGCTCTCGTCCGAGGAGGACGAGCCGGTGGTCATGTACCTGCGCAAGACCGGTGCTGGCGACGTGACCGCCGCCGACATCACCCCGCCGGCCGGGGTGGAGATCCACAACCCGGATCTGCACATCGCCACCCTCAACGAGGACGGCCGGATCGAGATGGAGCTGGTCGTCGAGCGCGGCCGCGGCTACGTGTCGGCGTCCCAGAACAAGTCCATCGACGCCGAGATCGGCCGGATCCCGGTCGACTCGCTGTACAGCCCGGTGCTCAAGGTCACCTACAAGGTGGAGGCCACCCGCGTCGAGCAGCGCACCGACTTCGACCGCTTGATCGTCGACGTCGAGACCAAGCCGTCCATCTCGCCGCGCGACGCGATGGCGTCGGCGGGTAAGACCCTGGTCGAGCTGTTCGGCCTGGCTCGTGAGCTCAATGTGGACGCCGAAGGCATCGAGATCGGCCCGTCCCCGGTGGACGAGCAGTTGGCTGCCGACCTGGCCCTGCCGGTCGAGGAGCTCAAGCTCACCATGCGCAGCTACAACTGCCTCAAGCGCGAGGGCATCC
>CAYVOW010000110.1:0-4745 GCA_964453585.1 uncultured Micropruina sp. | reverse complement strand
CGGAACCGGGCCGGGTCGGCCAGCGGCTCGTCCCGGGTGTTCATCAGCGGCCGCGACCGGGTCGTCATCGACGACAACCCGTCGTGCAGATGGTCGGCCCGCTGGCTGACCAGGAACCCGTCCGGCGTCCACCGTCCGACCCCGCAGAGGAGCTGCCGGGTGACCAGGAACGGGGTGAGGAGGGTGGCCAGCGCCGCCAGGTCGGTCTGCCGATCCAGGGAGTAGTTCTCGTGACTGCCGTAGGAGTTGCCGTAGGCGTCGGCGTTGTTCTTGAACAGCCGCAACTCGACCGGCCGGCGCTCGGCCGCCGTCAGCGCTTCGGCCCGGCCGGCCAGCCGGGCCACGATCACGTCCCCGGCCCGGTCCTGGGCGACCAACTCCCGGACGTCCAGGCACTCGGCGGTGGCGTACTCGGGGTGCGAACCGACGTCCAGATAGAGCCGGCCACCGTTGCGCAGGAACACGTTGGACGAGGCGTACTCGTGTTCGATCGGTGCGAACAGGACCTGGCCGGCCTCCGCCGGACTCAGCCGGGTGCGGCCGCCCGGCGCCACCGGCCGGGCGGAGAGGCCGTACTCGGTCTCCAACCCGTGGATGCGCATGGGGTCAGAGTCCGACCAGATCCATCAGGGCGCCCAGCTCGTCGCGGGTCAGATCACGCAACTCGCCGACCTTCAGCCGGCCGACCCGCACCGGCCCGATGGCCGTCCTCGACAGTCGCTGGACCGGATGGCCGACCGCCTCGAACATTCGTCGAACGATCCGGTTGCGGCCTTCGTGCAGGACGATCGTGACGATCGTCTTGTCGCCTCCGCGCTGGGTGAGGGTCACCTTGTCCGGCTTGACCGGCCCGTCCTCCAACCGGATGCCCTTGGTCAGCCGGCGCAGGGTCGCGTTCTCGACCACCCCGGTGACCTCGGCCACGTAGGTCTTGGGCACCTCGTAGGACGGGTGGGTCATCCGCTGGGCGAAATCGCCGTCGTTGGTCAGCAGCAGGAGTCCCTCGGTCGGGGTGTCCAACCGGCCGACGTGGAACAACGCGTCCTTGGCCCGGCGACCGAGGTAGTCGCGAATGGTGGCCCGCCCTTGCGGATCATCCATGGTGGCGACCACGCCTCGCGGCTTGTTGAACAGCACGTAGGAGTGCCGCCGCGGCGGTGGAATCCGGGCCCCGTCCACCCGGATCGTGTCGGTGTAGGGGTCGACCCGGGTGCCCTGTTCGGTGACGACCCGTCCGTTCACCTCGACCCTGGCGTCCTCGATCATCAGCTCGCAGGCGCGGCGGGAGCCGAGACCGGCCTGGGCCAGCACCTTCTGCAGCCGGACGCCCTCGTCCTCACTCATTGCTTGTTCCCTCCTGCGGCGCGACCGCGCCACCCGTGTCGGCCCCGCCGGCGAGTTCGTCGGCCACGGCAGTGGCGTCGGGAAGTTGCGGGGCGATCGGCGGCAGTTCGTCCAGTGAGGTCAGCCCCATCCGTTCCAGGAACTCCGCACTGGTCCCGAACAGCATCGCACCCGAGTCGGAGTCGCGCGACACCTCCTCGACCAGCCCGCGGGTCACCAGGGTTCGCACCACCCCGTCGACATTCACCCCGCGCACCGCCGAGACCCGGCTGCGCGAGATCGGCTGCAGGTAGGCGATCACGGCCAGCGTCTCCAAGGCGGCCTGGCTGAGCCTGGCGTGCTGCCCTTCCAGAACCCACGACGAGATGAGTTCGGCGTGCTCGGGGCGGGTGTAGTAGCGCCAGCCGAGGCCCACCCGGCGGAGCTCGAAGCCGCGGCCGGTGCGGTCGTAGAAGTCCGCCAGTTCGGTCAGGGTTTGCTCGACGTCCGGCACCGGCGCCCGGACCGCCTCGGCCAGGGTCGTCACCGAGAGGGGCTCGGTGGCCATCAGCAACAGGGCCTCCACCGGGCCGGCGATCGGGTTCACGGTGCACTCCTGTCGTCGGGGACGGGGGGTTGCTCAGTATCGAACTCGTCCGAGATCTCCAGCTCGCCCTCGGCCGTGCCGACCCAGCGGACGGTCAGCTCGCCCAACGCCGACAGCTGCTCGAACGAGACGGCGGCTTCCCGGAACAGCTCCAGCAAGGCCAGGAACCGGGCCACCACCACCAGCCGGTCGGCCGCGTCGGCGACCAGGTCTCGGAAGCTTTGGGTGCCGACGGACCGAAGTCGCTCAACGATCAGCTCCGCCTGCTCGCGGACGCTGACCCGGGCGGCGTGGAGGTGGGCCAGTGACACCTGCTCGGCCGGTTTCTCGCTGAGCGCTCCGGCAGCCAGCCAGGACAGCTGCTCGGCGGTGATGGTCAACTCGACCTCGGGCAGGAGGCCGGCGAACTGGTTCTCCAACCCTCCGGGACGGGGGTGGCGCCGCGCCTGGTCGTCCAGGGTTTCGGCGATCCAGGCGCTGACCAGCTTGAAGGCCCGGTACTGCAGCAGCCGCGCGAAGAGCAGGTCGCGGGCCTCCAGCAGCGCCAGGTCCTCCGGGTCGTCCACCTCGCCCTGCGGCAGCAGCCGGGCCGCCTTCAGATCGAGCAGGGTCGCCGCCACCACGATGAACTGGCTGGTCTGGTCGAGGTCCCAGCGTCCGGGGCCACGTTCGGCCTGGCCCGCCCTGATGTGGGCGACGAACTCGTCGGTGACCTTGGACAAGGCGACCTCGGTGATGTCGAGCCGATGCCGCGAGATCAACTGCAGCAGCAGGTCGAACGGGCCCTCGAAGTTGGTCAGCCGGACGGTGAACGCGGGCGCCTGCTCGTCGGTCGAGGTGGTCACTGCTCGCCGAGTCGCCGGACCAGGCCGGAGTCCGGCCCGTTGGCCTCCAGGTCGGCCATCGCCAAGGCGATAGCCATCCGGACGATCCGTCCTCGGTCGACGGCGATCCGGTGCTGCGCCCGCAGGGTGAGTCGGGCCTGTTCGAGGGTGAGCAGTTCATCGCTGCTGACGTAGACGGTGATCTTCTCGTCATGCCGGACGCGCCCGCTCGACAGCGGCTGATCGGTGGCCTCGGCCTCGGGAGCGCCGCGGCCCTTGGTCGGCCGGAACAGCTCGGAGGCGCCTGGGAGCTCTACACGCCGGGGCATCGGGCGAGCACCTCCCGGGCCAGCATCCGGTAGGCGCTCGCGCCCGGCGAGGTGGTGGCGTAGGTGGTGATCGGCTCCCCGGCCACGGTGGTCTCGGGGAACTTGATCGTCCGGCGGATCACGGTGTGGAAAACCACCTCACCGAACGCGTCCACCACCCGTTCCAGCACCTCGCGCGAGTGCAGCGTCCGGGCGTCGTACATGGTGCCGAGGATGCCGAGGATCTCCAGTTCCGGATTCAGCCGGTCCTGCACCTTGCCGATGGTGTCGGTCAGCAGGGCGATCCCACGGAGCGCGAAGAACTCGCACTCCAGCGGCATGATCACCTTGTCGGAGGCGGTCAGCGCGTTCACCGTGAGCAGTCCCAGCGACGGAGCGCAGTCGATCAGGATCACGTCGTAGTCGTGGCGAACTTTGGCCAGCACCCGGCGCAGGGTCTGTTCGCGAGCCACCTCGGAGACCAGTTGCACCTCGGCGGCGGACAGGTCGATGTTGCTGGGCAACAAGTCGAGTCCGTCGACGACCGTCGGGCTGATCACCTGATGCACGTCGATGTCGCGCTCCATCAGCAGGTTGTAGACGCTGGTCGACAGGGTGTGCGGATTCACCCCGAGGCCGACCGAGAGCGAGCCCTGGGGGTCGAAGTCCACCAGCAGCACCCGGCGTCCGGTCTCGACCAACGCCGCCCCGAGGTTGATCGTGGTGGTCGTCTTGCCCACGCCACCCTTCTGGTTGCACATCGCGATAATCAGCGCGCGCCGAGGGCGATCCGGGTCGGGCGGAGTCGGGTCGGGCAGGGAGGGCAGCGGCCGCCCGGTCGGGCCGAGTTCGTCTGGTTCGGCGGACTCGAAGAGGGCGGGGGTCGCGTCGGTGCTCACGGTTGGCAGCCTAAGGCCAACAGCCCGACAAATGTCGACATGTCGTCCCGGCGTGGCGCTAGGGTTTCTCATGGAGGTGTCGGTGAACGGAACGGTCCGGACCAGCGTCACGCTGGCCATCGTGCTGGCGGTCGGCTGTGCGCCGGTCCCCGGGGCGACGACTCCGGCACCCCCCGCACCGTCGATCAGCCAGGCCAGTCCCGTTCGCAACCAGCGGCACAACGACTCCGACACCATGTACGCCCAGATGACCCTGGATCACCACCGCCAGGCACTGCGGGCAAGTCGGCTGATCCTCGACCGCCAACCGCTGCCCAAGGCAGTCAGGCAGGTAGCCGCCGAGTACGTCAGGACGCTGCCGGGCAGGATCTCGGCACTGGCCGCGCTGCTCAAGCAATGGCGGGAGCCCCAGGACGTCGATCACGCCGCCGACATCTCTGGCCGGATCAGTTCCAGCACCCTGGACCGGATCCGCTCGCTGCCGGTCGAGGCGGCGGTGAAGAGCTACCTCGACGCCCTGGTCGGCTACGAAGAGGGCCACCTGGTGATGGCTGAGGACCTGCTCCGCAACGGGACCAACGGCGACGCCGTCGACATTGCGGCCGCGGTGACCCTGGACGCCCCGGCTGCCATCGACGCCTTGCGTGGGATGGTCAAGACGTTGAGCTGAGCGAGCGCTTTGTATCCTTGGCCGGTGCTCCAAACACCGTCGTTGGCCAATCGCCTGCTCCTTGCGCTCAGCACCTCCACCCTGCTGATCGGGTGTACCGCGGGGACGACCGGA
>CAYVOW010000109.1:0-4845 GCA_964453585.1 uncultured Micropruina sp. | reverse complement strand
CCAGCCCGGCGTCGTCGATGTCGAAGGAGTAGGAGTCCTTCATCACGAACTCGCGGCCGCGCAGCAGGCCCGCCCGGGGGCGCGCCTCGTCGCGGTACTTGGTCTGGATCTGGTAGATCGACAGCGGCAGGTCCTTATACGAGTTGCAGAGGTCCTTCACCAACAGGGTGAACATCTCCTCATGGGTCGGGCCGAGCAAGTAGTCGCTGCCCTTGCGGTCCTTGAGCCGGAACAGGTTCGGGCCGTACTCGGTCCAACGATGGGTGGCCTCGTAGGGCTCCCGGGGCAGCAGCGCCGGGAAGCGCACCTCCTGGGAGATCTGGTCCATCTCCTCGCGGACGATCTGTTCGACCTTGTGCAGCACCCGAAGCCCCAGCGGCAGCCAGCTGTAGATGCCCGGGGCGGCGCGGCGGATGTAACCGGCCCGGACCAGCCACCGATGGCTGGCCACCTCGGCGTCGGCTGGGTCCTCGCGCAGGGTGCGGACGAACAGCTGGGACAAGCGGGAGATCACGACAGAGCGCCTTTCTGAAACGGCAACGGTGAGCAAGACTACCGGCGGATCACCCCCGCGCCGCTCGTCGGCGGGTGCGACAATCGTCGCCGGCGAAGGAGAGGCAACCGTGTACGAACTAGCGTGGATCGTCGGTCTGGTGACAGCGGTGCTGTTGGTCACCTGGGCCGCGGGACGGCTCCGCTTGTCGGCACCGCTGACCCTGCTCGTCGTCGGGGTGCTGGCCAGCTACCTGCCCTTCGTCCACATCCCCGAACTGGACCCGGAGCTGGTGCTCTTCGGGTTCCTGCCCCCGTTGCTCTACGCGGCCGCGGTGAACACCTCCCTGGTCGACTTCCGGACCCACTTCCCCGCCATCGGCTGGTTATCGATCGGCCTGGTGCTGTTCACCGCCGCCGGGGTGGGGCTGGTGGTGGTGGGGCTGCTGCCGATCCCGTTCGCGGCCGCCTTCGCCCTCGGCGCGATCGTCGCCCCACCGGACGCCGTCGCAGCGACCGCGGTGGCAAGGGAGACGGGCCTGCCGCGCCGGGTGGTGACGATCCTGGAGGGTGAATCGCTGGTCAATGACGCCACCGCCCTGGTCAGCCTCCGGACCGCCGTTGCAGCGCTCGGCGCCACCGTGACGGTGGTCGGAGCCGTCACCGACTTCCTGTGGGCGGCGATCATCGGCGTGCTGGCCGGCGTGGTCGTGGCCAAGTTGAGCACGTTGCTGTTCAAGCTGCTCACCGACGCGGTCTCCTCGACCGCCCTCACCTTTCTGATTCCGTTCGCCGCCTACGCACTGGCCGAGGCAGTGCACGCCTCCGGCGTGCTGGCCGTGGTGACTGCGGGGCTACTGATCGGCCACGTCACCCCGGTGGTCCGGTCGGCCTCGGCCCGGCTGTCGACCTGGGTGAACTGGTCCACGGTGCAGTGGGTGCTGGAGCACACGGTGTTCCTGTTGATCGGCCTGCAGGCCCACTCGATCCTGGACGCTGCCGCCGCCCACCCGGTGTCCAACGGTCAGATCGCGCTGACCGCGGGAGCCGTCCTGCTGGCCGTGATCGTGCTGCGGATGATCTACGTGCTGGCCGCGCGGCCGTTCCTCGGCACCCGGCACCGGCTGCTGCCTTGGCGGGAGGCCGCGATTATCTCCTGGGCCGGGATGCGCGGCGTGGTCACGCTGGCCGCGGCGTTGACCCTGGCGATCGACACGCCGATGCGGCCGGTGCTCGTCCTGATCGCCCTGGTGGTCACCGCGGGGACGCTGCTGCTGCAGGGACTGAGCCTGCCCTGGGTAGCCCGCCGAATGCGGGTCCGAGGTCCGGATCCGCGCGAGGACGCGCTGCAGGCGGTGATGGCCGCGCAAAGGGCCGCCCGGGCCGGCCTGGAGGAAGTGGAGCGGATCGCCGGCGAGGAGGACGCCGAGTTGGTGGCGGAGCTGAAGGCGCAGTCAAAGCGCCGGATGGGCCAGATGTGGGAGCGGCTGGGCCACACCCCGGGCGTCGACCTGGGAACCGAGAGTCGGCAGATGACCTACCGCCGGCTTCGGCTGGCGGCTCTCGATGCGGAGCGGCGCACCGTCCTGCAGTTGCGGGACAAGGGGTTCGCCGATCACGAGGTGCTGCAATCGCTGCTGACCGAGATGGACCTGGAGGAGACCTCGCTGGAGAACCGCGACGTCCGGGAACGCGAGTTGCGGGAGGCGGCGCCGGCAGGCTCCGAGGGAGCAGCCCCGTGCGTGCATCTCGGTGAGGCCGCGGCGACGGTTGACTTCGAGGCCCATGGCGAGTGCCTGGACTGCGTGGCGTCGGGGGAGGACCCGGTCGAGTTGCGGATGTGCCTGACCTGTGGACACATCGCCTGCTGCGACTCCTCCCCCGGCCAGCACGCGGCCCGCCACTTCCGCCAGTCCGGGCACCCGGTGATGCGCTCGATCGAGCCCGGCGAACACTGGCGCTGGTGCTACCTGGACAACCTGCACGACGCCGGCGACTCCGACGACTGAGTTCGTCGGCCGCTGGACGGACTGGCGGCGCACCCCGTTCACCGGTGCGAGCGAGAGCCACGTGTCGGTGGAGCAAGCCCTGAACCGCCACCGCCGGGCCACCCCACACACCACCTCAACCCTGGAAGCTCCACTCCACAGCCCCGATACGTGCACTACGTCCATAAGACGGCCCTGGAGTGGAGCTTCCAGGGTGACCCACGCCCTCCAGGGCCGACCCGTCCCGGCGGGCTATGGAACTTTGGCAGCGCTGAAGCGCCGAAACCTGCCCAATTGGGGTCCAATCGGACCTTCAGCGCTGTCAGAGTTCCACGGACGGCTACTCCCCCGGATACCGGACGCCCAACTGCCGGCGCAGCTCGTCCAGCACCTCCATCACGGCCACGCTGTGGTCCAAGGTGCACAGCGGCGACTCGGTCAGGCCTTCGGCCACGCAGCGCTCCACTTCGAGCGCCTGGAAGTGCATCCCGCGCGAGGTGAGGGTTGGTTCGAACCGCTCCACCGCCACCGCCGGACGCCCGGGTGCGAACCGCGTCATCGACGCCCAGGAATAGAAGACCGGGTCGATCTCGACGTGCCCGTCGGTGCCGTAGAGGCAGGCGTTGTTCGGGCCGGTGTTGACCATGGAGGTGTAGCCAAGGGAGGACCGACCCGGCCCGTGCTCCAGGAGCATCGCGACCGCGGCGTCCACCCCGGTGCCGGTAAGTCGTCCGGAACCGACCACCCGGGTCGCCGGCCCCAGCAGGTCGAGGGCAATCGAGACGTTGTAGACCCCGAGGTCCAGCAGCGAGCCTCCGCCCAGCGCCGGGTTGTGGTGGCGTCCCTCGGGATCGGTGCTCAGGAACTGGCTGTGGTCGGAGGTGAAGGCCACCACCTCACCCAGCTTCCCCTCGGCGATCCACTGCCGCAGCGTCACCATCGTGGGCAGGAACCGGGTCCACATCGCCTCCATGCAGAAGACGTCGGCCGCCCGGGCTGCGTCGGCGATGGTCTGGGCCTCGGCGGCGGTCTTGGTGAACGACTTCTCCACCAGCACCGGCTTGCCGGCGCCGATCGCGAGCAGGGCGTGCTCGACGTGGAAGTTCTGGGTGGTGTTGACGTAGACGGCCTCGACGTTCGGGTCCTCGACCAGCGCCTGGTACGACCCGTGACTGGTCGGAATCCCGCGCTCGGCGGCGAAGGCGGCGGCCCGATCGCCGTCCCGCGCCCCGACGGCCGAGACGGTCAGCCCCTCCTGAAGCAGGTTGTCGGTGAAGACGGCGGCGATCTTGCCGGCGCCGAGAATGCCCCACTTGAGTCGCGTCATGGCCCCTGTCTACCGGCCGGGACGCGCTCAGTACAGCACGGTGGAGAACGTGTTCACCTGCCGGTAGCCACAGCGAAGGTAGGTCCGAACGGCGCGCTGGTTGAAGTCGTTGACGTAGAGGGCCACGGTCGGGAAGGTCTCGCGAATCAGATCGGTGGCTGCTGCCATCGCCGGCGCCGCCAGACCGCGACCACGCAGGTGCGGGGCGAGCCAAACTCCCTGCACCTGGGCGATACCGCCCGACGAGGCGCCGACATCGGCCTTGAACACCACGTGTCCGTCGGTAACGATGCCGAACGCGCGGCCGGTCTCCAGCAGGCTTCGGCAGTGGGCCCGATAGGCCGATCGCCCGCCCAACGCCAGCGGATCCTGGCCCACCTCCTCGGTGTACATCGCCACTGCCGCTGCCACATAGGACTCGTAGTTGGCCACCCCGATCGGCGCAACCGGTGCCGGCGCCAAGGACACCGACTCCCGCGCGACCATCACCGGCTGGGTGGGTCGCAGCTCTCGCACCCGCGCCCACGAACCCGCGTAGCGCCGGGAAAGCGCCTGGTGCAGCGCCAGCACGATCGTCGACTCGCCGACCATCGCCTGGCAGCCCCGCCGCGGTCCGGCCGCCTCCACGAACGCCCCCACCACATCGCTCATCCGGTCCCCCGCGGCCGGGACGAACACCGGAACCAGGTTCGAGCCGACGTGCAACAGGTGCCTCGGCGCCTCCGCGGGCCAACCCCAGAGGGTGGCCCCCACCGAGGGCCAGAGCACGCCCGCGTCCAACCGCGAGGAGGTGAAGACGTTCGCCACCGGATCGGTGGCAACGATTGCCCGCGCGATCTCGGCGTCGGCGGGGCCGAGGATGCGAGCGGGCATGGCCGGGGTTCAGCCCACCGAGACCTGGGGTGCCCCGGATTCCGCCAGCGGCATCTCGGCGGCCAGCCGGTTCGCTTCGGCGATCAGCGTGGCCACGATCTCGTCTTCGGGGACGGTCTTGATCACCTGGCCCTTGACGAAGATCTGGCCCTTGCCGTTGCCGGA
>CAYVOW010000108.1:0-4968 GCA_964453585.1 uncultured Micropruina sp. | reverse complement strand
TGGCCTGCCTGGTCGTCGCCCACCGCCCCGACATAGGCGGCCGCCAGGCCGAGTCGACTGGCATGGACGGCCACGTTGACCGCATTGCCGCCCGGATACATCCAGCCGTGGTCGAGGTAGCAGTCGACGACGTTGTCGCCGATCGCGACCAGGTCGGCGCGGGTCATCAGTAGGGGACCTTCCGGTAGTAGCGACGATGGGTCAGCGGGTGGTCGCGCAGCGCTTCGACCTGCACCGAGACCCGCTCCAGCACCGCCGCCAGCACCACAGGAGAGATCAGCGCACGGGTCCGCTGGGACACCCCCGGCAGGTCGACCTCGGCGGAGTCGATCACGGTGACCAGGTCGGTGTGCTCTCGGGCGAAGCGCTCGACCCGCTCGACCAGGGGTCGGCTGGGGTCCTCGCCCTTGCACACGATGACACTGACCCCGTCTTCGACGAGTTCGAGGGTGCCGTGGAAGAAGTCGGACGCATGCACCGGACGGGTCCGGATCCACTGCATCTCCTCCAGGATGCACATCGCAAAGTAGGACGCCTCAGGCCAGGACGAACCGGCACCGGTGAAGATGTGGTACTCCTGCTCGGCGATCACCCGGGCTGTCGCGGCCGTCTTGTCGGGGTGGGCATGCTTGGCCGCCACCAGCGCCTCGGGCAGCACGGCGAGTTCGTCCAGGGTGTGCTCCCACTCCTGGTACTCGCCGCGTCGGTGCATCAAGGTCAGGGCGAGGATCAACGACTGCAGGTAGAACGACTCACTCGAGGTGTCATCGGCGGCTTCGTTGGCGATCGCGTAGTCGGCCTCGGCAGCGATCGGGCTGTCGGCTCGTCCGACCAAGGCGAGCACGCGGGCGCCCTGCGCCTGCACCCACCGCAGCTGGTCGAGCGCATCGGGGGTCGTCCCGGACAGGGACGGGATCACCGCCAGGGTGCCCGGCCCGCAGTGGATCGATCCCTGACTGACCAACTCCGACCCGCGGGGCCGCCACACCGGGAGGCTGGATCGGCTCTGCAGCAACGACGCTGCGGGGCTCATCAGGATCGCCGCACCACCCGCCCCCAGGAAGCAGACGTTGCGCAGCGCCGTCGCCTCGGTATCGACCACCGCGGCCAGATCGGCGGCCGTGGCGACCGCACCGGCCTGGATGCGCCGGTATCGCTCGGGGTCGAAGGGCTGGCTCAGCATCAGTAGTCCACTTTGAACATGTAGTTGCGGAGCTTGAGGTCGTGGTTGCGTTCCGCCTCGTAATGCTGGGCCAGCCGTCCGGCCAGGGCACCCACCAGCAGCGGCGTCAGGTCGGGGCGCAGAGCGTCGGCGACCCCCGGCAGGGGCAGCTCGCGGGTGTCAACGAAGTGGGCCTTGCGGCAGTAGCGCTGCAGGAACCGCTGCGCCCGCTCAGCCATCGGGCGAGAGGCGTCCTCGGCCAACCAGAGGATGACCGGGACATCGTCATTGACCACTTCAAATGCGCCTTGGAAGAACTCGCCGGCGTTGTAGCCGGCAGCGTGCTTCCACTGCATCTCCTGCAGGTAGCACATGGCGAACCCATAGGCCCACGCCTGATTGGGGCCCGATCCGAGAACGTAGGTGATCGGCGCGTCCTTGGCGGCCGCGGCGATCGCGGCCAGTTTGTCGTCGGCGGCCTCGACGGCGGCGTGCATCGCCTCGGGCAGCGCGGCCAGGGAACTGTCGACGATCCCGGGATCGGCCACCTGGCCGGTGGCTTTGAGCAAGGCGTAGGCCAGGATCACCTCGAACAGGTCGGACTTTCCGGCGAACGAACGGTCGGCCGCCTCGGCCAACGGCGACCCGTCCTTAGCGGCCGCGATCACCGTCGCCCCGGTCGCCTTGGCCGTCTTCGCCGCCGCGACCGTCTCCTTGGTGGTGCCGGTGTAGGACGCCAACACCACCAGCGAGCCAGGGCCCATCGACTTGGGCGTTTGGCAGTTCAACTCGTCGCTTTGCAGTTGGAAGACCGGCAGTTCGGTACTGCGCAGCAGCAGGTAGTGCGCGGGGTAGCTGCAGATCAGGGACCCGCCGGCGCCCACGAAGAACACATTGCGCAGTCCGGCTGCCAACCCCGCGACGTACGCGTCCACTTCCTCGCGAAGGGCCACCGTCTCCTGACCGCGGCTGATGATCTCCGGATCGATGGGCTGCAGGGTCAGGGCGTCACTCATGCTTTCCTCCACGGGATGTGAGATCGTTCTCTCGCTAGTTGCGAGAACGATCTCACCGCTATTCCTAGACTGTCAACCACTTTTATGAGATCTGAGGTGCGATGTCCCAGGCGACCGTGGCCGACGTGGCCCGACAGGCCGGAGTCTCGAGGGCCACGGCCGCTCGGGCTCTCGGCGGCTACGGGCGGGTCAGTGCTGCCACGGTGGCCGCGGTGGAGGTGGCGGCCAAGGAGGTGGGCTACCGGCCCAACGAACTGGCCCGGAGCATGATCACCAAGCGCACCCGCACCATCGGCGTGGTCTTGTCCGACATCGAGAACCAGTTCTTCACCCGCGCCCTGCGCGGCATCACCGATGTCGTCCGGGAGCACGGCTACGACCTGCTGTTGGCCAATACCGACGAGGATCCGGAGGCCGAGAAGAAGATGGTCGCGGTGATGAACGCCCGGCAGGTCGAAGGGCTGCTGGTCTGCCCGGTCCAGCTCGACCAGATTGAGCATCTCGCCGAGACGGGCGAGGCGGGTCGGCCCGTGGTCCTGATCGACCGCACCGTCACGTCCCTGCCTCTGGACAGTGTCGGCATCGACAACCGGGGGGTGGCGGCCCAGGCAGTGGCGTTGTTGATCGAACGGGGACACACCCGGATCGGCATGATCTCAGGGGTGGGCCCGGCCGAGACCGAGCGGGCTCTGGCCCAGATCACGTCCACGGCGATTCCCGGCGAGTCGCCGTCCGAGGGCCGCCTGGTGGGTTACGCCATGGCCCATCGCGCTGCCGCGTTGCCGATTGACCGCGCGCTGGTGGTGGAGGGGGGGTTCCACAGCAGCCAGGCCCGCGATCGGGCCCGCGAGTTGCTCAGCGCACCGAACCGTCCCACGGCCGTGCTGACCACCGACAGCCTGCACACGCTGGGCACGCTGCAGGCGATTCGCGACCTCGGGCTGCAGTGCCCCGACGACATCTCCCTGCTGGGCTTCGACGACGCGGACTGGGCCTCGCTGGTCGACCCGGCGATCACGGTGGTCAGCCAACCTGCCTACGACATCGGGGCCAGGGCGGCGGAGTTCCTGCTGGAGCGCATCGCCGACGGCAGCGCACCACCCCGGCAACTACAGCTGCCCACCACACTGATCGAGCGGGCCTCGGTGGCCGACCGGCGGTAACCGCTGGCGCTGGCTATCCTGACCCGCGTGGAGCCCCCCCGATGAGCGACATCTCGGCCGAGGTACTGGCCGTGATCGTGGCGATGATCGAGGGCGAGCCGAGCGTCCTCACCCTGGACGCTCCCCTCCGGCTTCCGGCCGGTCCGCTGCTGCCCGGTCACCGCTCCCTCCAGTCCGCCACCCGGACCTGGGTGGAGCAGCAGACCGGACGCCAGCTCGGCTACCTCGAGCAGCTGTACACCTTCGCCGACGTCGATCGCGACGGCTCCCCGCGGCGTCGGCTGTCGATCTCCTACCTGGGCCTGACCAGGGATGATCCGGCCGCCACCGCGCTCGGCCAGTGGCGCAAGTGGTACGAACTCTTCCCCTGGGAGGACCGCCGGTCGACGTCGCCCGACCCCGCCGTAGCGCTGCCGGACTGGGCTGACGCCGATCCCGCCCGGGCTGCGCAGCGCCGCCAGCGCTGCGCGGTCACCTTCGGGCTGGACGGACGCGAGTGGCAGCCGGACTGGGCACTGCAGCGCTACGAGCTGCTCTTCGAGGCGGGCCTGCTGCCCGAATCGCCGGACGAGTGGCGACGGCCCGCCGTGGCGCTGGCCCCGGGCGTCCCGATGCTCGGCGATCACCGCCGGGTGCTGGCCACCGGGATGGCCCGGCTGCGGGCCAAGATCCAGTATCGGCCGGTCGTGTTCGAGCTGCTCCCGGACGCCTTCACACTGCGCGAGCTGCAGTCCTGCGTCGAGGCTCTGGCCGGTCGGGTGATCCACACCCAGAACTTCCGCCGCCTGGTCGAACAGCAGTCGCTGGTCGAGGAAACCGGCGGCGTGGTCGACACCCGCGGGCGTCCGGCTCGACTGTACCGCTACCGCCGCGAGGTCCAGGACGAACGCCAGGCCGCCGGGACGAAGCTGCCCACCGCCAGGACGCGCTGATTCGCTTCGACTCAATCGTTGCCCGTTCTGGACGCCCATCGGGCCCCATTGCGCCAACGATTGAGTCAGTTGGGCTTTCACCCTTCGAGCACGCGTTTGCATCCCCTTATGCTCAGTCGTAGCATAAGTGTCGTCAGCACTGCTCCCCCGTTGGAGGACCCCATGACCGCCACCCCCCTGATCACCGCCGACCAGCTCTACCGTCGCGTCGACCACGTCATCCCGAGCGTCGAATGGGCCACCATGGCCGACGACGTCAACGCCATCCAGCGCCTCAAGCGGGAGCGCAACGCGGTCATCCTCGGCCACAACTACATGACCCCCGAGATTTTCCACGGGGTCTCCGATATCGTCGGCGACTCGCTCGCCCTGGCCCGCGAGGCGACCAAGGTCGAGGCGGACGTGATCGTCCTGGCCGGGGTCCACTTCATGGCCGAGACCGCGAAGCTGCTCAACCCGTCCAAGACGGTGCTGATCCCCGACCTGCGCTCGGGTTGCTCGCTGGCCGAGTCGATCACCCCCGAGGACGTCCGCGAACTGCGTCGCCAGCACCCCGGCGTCCCGGTGGTCACCTACGTCAACACCTCGGCGGCAGTGAAGGCCGAATCGGACATCTGCTGCACCTCCGGCAACGCCGTCCACGTGATCGAGAGCCTGGGGGTGCCGAAGGTGATCATGATCCCCGACCGCTTCCT
>CAYVOW010000107.1:0-4998 GCA_964453585.1 uncultured Micropruina sp. | reverse complement strand
CCGGGCCGCCGAGCCGGCCCACCTCGCCGAGCTGCTGGACGACCTGCTCTCCGAGGGACGCCGCCACGGCCTCTCCGCCACCGATCTCGCCCGGCTTCTGGAAGGAAGGGCCCCATGAACCGCCGCAGATTCCACCTCACCCTCGCGCCGGTGATCGGCCTGGTCACCACACCGTCGCGGTGGTGATCGCCGGCACGCTGGGCGTGCTTGCCGTCTCCGATCGCCTCCCCGAGCGGATCGCCGTCCATTGGGGCATCGACGGTCACCCGGACCGCTGGTCCGATCTCGCCTCCACGCTGTGGACCAGCGCGGTGATGCTGTTGGCGCTGAGCGTCCTGATGGTGCTCCTGGCCGGTCTGCTGCACGCCTCCACCCAGCCGATGCTCGGGGCGCTCATCACCGGCACCGCCCTGATGCTGGGGGTGCTGGTCTACGCGGCGACGATCAGCCAGGCCGGCACCGACGGCAATGTGCGGGTCGGTCAGTGGCTGGCGCTGGGGCTGGTTCTCGGTCTGGGGTCGGGTCACCTCACCCACCGACTCACCTGGCAACGCCCGGTCGCGGCCGAGCCCGAGTCCGGCCCGGACGCCGACGCGGTCCGGCTGGACGCCCCGGCCGGGACCCGGCCGGCCTGGCTCGGAAGCCTCGGGCCGAGTGCTCGCGTCCAGCTAGCCCTGGCGGCCCTGATCATCCTGGCTGGCGGACTGCTGGCCGTCTTCATCGACCCCTGGCTGGTGGTGATCCCGCTGGCGCTGCTGGTCCTGGCCCTGGTCTTCACCTCGGCGAGCGTGACCATCGATCGCACCGGTCTCACCGTCACCAGCCTTCGGCCGGATCCGGTTGGCCGAGGTGCCCATGGACCGGATCCACCAGGCCGACGTGATCGCGGTGCGTCCCCTGGCCGATTTCGGCGGCTGGGGGTGGCGGATCGGCCGGGACGGCCGCCAGGCATTCATCACCCGCGGCGGCGAGGCCCTCCGGATCGAGCGCCAGGGAGAGCCCGATCTCGTCCTGACCCTCGGCGACGCGGCCGCGGCGGCCGCGGTGGTGAACACGCTGAAGGATCGCTCGCTGGCCTGAACCCGGGGTTACTTGCTCATCCCGTCAGTCAGGCCGCGCAGGAAGGCCCGCTGCCCCAGGATGAAGAGGACGATCATCGGCAGCGCGGCCAGGGCCAGGCTGGCGAACTGAACCGGCCAGTCGGTGAGCAGCCGCGATTGCATGTCCATCAGCCCCACCGGGAGCGTCTTTAGTTCCCGGCGGGACAGGAAGACCAGCGCGAAGGCGAACTCGTTCCAGGAGAACAGCGCCTGCAGGAGGGCCGCCGACACCAGGATGGGCCGACACAACGGCATCACCACCCGCCAGAAGATCTGGAAGCGTCCGGCCCCGTCGATCATCGCCGCCTCGTCCAGCGACAGCGGCAGGTCAACCATGTACGCGCGGATCAGGAAGGTGGTGAACGGGATCCGGTAGGCGGTGTAGAGCACCACCAGCCCGACCAGGGAATCGAAGAGCCGCAGTTGCTGAAGCAGCGTGAACAGCGGCACCAGCGCCACCGTCGGCGAGACCATCAGGCCCCCCAGGATGAACCATCCACCGAACTTGACCAGCGGCGCGCGGGTGCGCGTCAAGCCGTACGCGGCCCAGGCACTGACCAAAGTGGTGGTCACGATGCTGCCGGCGGTCACGATGACCGAGTTGACGAAATAGACGGTGACGCCCTTCTCGGCCGCAGCAGCGTAGTTCTCGGCGTGCCAGCCACTGGGCAACCCCCAGGGGTCGGCGAAGATCTCGAAGTTCGTCTTGAACCCGGACACGAACATCCAGATCAGCGGGTAGAGGACGGCCAAGGCGAGAGCCAGCAGCACGGTGTAGACGACAAGGCGGGTGACCACCTCGCCGATCGCGGCCAGCCACCTCGGACGGGACGCGGGCGCGGACTTCCGGTACGAACCTAGCCCCGTCACCACTCCACCCGCTTCCGGTTGCCGTAGGCGAGTTGGGCGATCGCCAACACGACGGTGATCACGAAGATGAACGAGGCGATCGCCGAGGCATAGCCCATGTCGTCGGCCAGGAAGGCGTTGAAGTAGAGCCAGGTACCGAGGACGTGGCTGGAACGGGCCGGACCGCCGGCCGTCATCACCATCACCTCGTTGAAGACCAGGAACGCCCCGGAGACGGTGATGATGACCAGGAGGGTGGTCATCTCCCTCACCAGCGGCAGGGTCACCGAGAAGAAGGTCCGCCACCGGCTGGCCCCGTCCACCCGCGCCGATTCATACAGCTCACGGGGAATCCGCTGGATGGCGACGATGAACAAGACGGTGGTGTAACCGAACGACTGCCATTGGCTCATCGCGATCACCGAGCCCATGGCGGTGGCTTGCTCGCCCAGCCAGGCGCGGCTGAGCCCGCCGAGCCCGACCGCCTGCAGGAGTCTGTTGAGGAGCCCGAACTCTGGGTTGTAGATGAACGAGAACAGGATGCCCGAGACCGTGATCGAGATCACCGCGGGGATGAAGTAGAGCGCGCGGAGGAAGCCGGCCAGCCGCTGGTGCACGAACTCCTCCAACACCGCAGCCAGGACCAGAGCGAAGAAGACCTGGAAGACCAGGGAGACGACCGCGTAAAGCACGTTGTTCCCCAGCGCCGCCCAGAAGACGGGGTCAGCGGCCAGCGTGGCGTAGTTGTCCAAGCCGACGTAGCGCGGCGCCCTGCTGAAGGCATTCCACGAGTACAGGGACAGCTGGAAATTCTGGATCACGGGGTGGTACACGAAGACGCCGACCAGGGCCAGCGCCGGGGTCACCCACCACCAGCCACCCAATCGTCTTCCCAGCATCTTCATCGGCGCCTCCTCCAGGGGTTCCGGTGGCGGGTCGGGAGGCCCCGCCACCGGATGGGTCCGGCTAGCTCACCGACTTCTTGGCCTTCTCGGCAGCCTGCCTGACCGAGGCCATCACGTCCTCCGGCTTCTTGGACCCGTCCACGAGTCCCTCGACTCCGGCGAGGTAGGCCGAGGCCACGTCGGCGTGCGCAACCGTGTCCAGCCAGATCGCGAAGGACTCGGCCTTGCCGATGTCCTGCAGGCCCTCGATCAACTGGGGGAACGCGTTGGCCTCGGTGGCCGAACCGGTCACTGGGCTGAGCCAGCCGATGTCGGCGGTGATCTTCTCGGCGTTGGCCTTGTTCGTCAAGTACTTCAGGAAGTCCACTGCCAGCGCCGCGTTCTGGCTTCCCGAGTTGACCATGAACCCGTCCGGCGCGCCGGTGAGGGCGTTCGTCGACCCGGCCGAGCCCTCGGCCGGCGGCAGCCTGAAGAAGCCCCAGTTGTTGGCGAAGGCAGCCGGTGCCTTGTCAGCCTTGAAGTTGCCGAACTCGACAATCTCCACGTACTGCATGGCGGCCTTTCCTCCGGTCAGGTTGGCCTGCGCGACCTCGTGAGAGACTCCGTTGGCTCCGCTGTTGAAGCAAGCGGTCGCCAACTCCTTGAACTGCTCCAGGGCCTTGACGTAGCCCGGGTCGGTGAACGCGCCGGACGCCGGGTTGTAGTCGGTAGCCAGCGTCTCGGCGGGGACATTGAAGGCGTTCAACTGGGTCAGGTAGTGGATCGCAGGCCAGCCGTACTGGTTGCCGAAGGAGATCGGGGTGTAGCCGGCTGACTTCAGCGAACCGCAAGCGGCGAGCAGTTCGGCCATCGTGGTGGGAATGCTCACTCCCGCCTTCTCGAACGCCGTCTTGCTGTACACGAGGTACTTCGCATCCAGGTTGATCGGGACCCCGTAGTTCTTCCCACCGGTGGTGAACGCTTCGAGGGCGGCGGGAGCGAACGTCGAACCCCACGGGGTGGAGGGGGCGATCTCGCTGGTCAGGTCGGCGGCCAGGCCGGCCCGGACGAACTTGTTGGCGAAGTCGCCGGCCCAGGAGAAGTAGATGTCGGGGAGCTGCTTGGAGGCCGACAGCACGCGGATCTTGTCCTTGTAGGGCTGGTCGCCCACCTGCTGCAGGTCGATCGTTACCTGGGGGTTCTCGGTCCGGTAGCCCTTGACCACGGCCTCGAAGTAGGGCGCGTACTCGGGAGCCGCGAACTTGGTCAAGATCGTGAGCGAACCCGACTTGGTGGCCGGCGAACTGATGTTCGCCGACGGCGCGCTCGACTGGGCGGGCACGGACGGGGCACCGCAAGCAGACAGGGTGAGGGCACCCACGGCGGCGGTGACGGCCAAGGCTCTGATGGCTTTCATGAGGGGGTCCTTTCGGGTGGGAAGGTGATGCGTTCGGAGGGAAGGGACAACGTCGTGGGGAGCTGTGCGCGGTGACCGAAGGCCCCGACCTCCGCGCAACAGCCCGTGGCATAGGTGGACGCGGCCTGGACGAGGCTGCGCGGCTCCTCACCGCGCACCAGACCGGTGAGCAGCCGAGCGATGAAGGCGTCGCCGGCTCCGAGGGTGTCAACGATGTCGCCGGGGCCGGCGACGGAGGTGACGAGCTCGTCGGTGAGCAGCACCGCACCGGCGGCACCCCGGGTCACCGCCACCAGCCCCGGCCCCAGGGCCCGGATCTCGCGGGCCAGTTCCTCGGCCCGGTCCGCGTCCGACTCGGGCAGGGAGGCGATGGCGATGTCGGCCAGGGGAGCCAGCTCGGCGATGTAGTCCCACGGCCGCTCGGAGAAGTCGAAGGAGAGACGCTGGGCATGCCGGGACAGCTGGTCCAGGTGTTCCTCGAGCATCGAGCACTCGCCGGTGTGGGTGAGCGCCGCGGCACCGATGGTGGCCAGGTCCGCCGCCGAAGGGACGAAGCGGGACACCCCGATCTCGCCGCCGGTGAACACCCGGTTGCCGGCAACGATGCGCACCAACGCCTGCGCGTTCGGGCCGGGCTGCACCCGCAGCCCGGACACGTCCACCCCTTCGGCGATCAGTGACTCGCGGACCAACTGGCCTGCCTGGTCGTCGCCCACCGCCCCGACATAGGCGGCCGCCAGGCCGAGTC
>CAYVOW010000106.1:0-5018 GCA_964453585.1 uncultured Micropruina sp. | reverse complement strand
AGTTGTCCAAGTCGTGGCCACCGGCGGTCAGGCTTACCGAGGGACGAAGGCCGACGTCCAGACTCAGGGCAAGGGGAGGGTCTGGCCACGGGTCGATCCAGTCAGTCGTCGTGCCAAGGAACTCGGCCAGCCGGAGCTGGCTGACACTGCCAACTCGATCCCAACTGTCCAGGACTGGCCGACGAGATAGAGGACGCGTCGCGACCGGTCGGCTGTACCTCACCGGGGAAGGGTCTCACGCCATTCGCACGGTACGGGTGCGAGGTGATCCTTCTCGACTGCAGGTTCGCCGAACGTCAGTCCAGGGCAATATCCAGATCGGCGACTCTGGCCTCCGCGTCCGAGTGAGACCATGCGCGGGGTGCCGTACCGGCGACCTATCGTCCAAGTCGGTTTCTCCCCCTTCGGCGGCCAGCCCTATCTGCGAACTCGTGGCAGGGTGACCCGCTCAACGTGCGTCATCGTGGAGCGTTATCCAACGTTATGCACCTAACGTTTGATAGCGAGCCGATCGTCCCACCGTCAATGTGTCGGGTTCGGCTGGGCGTCGGAGTCCTGCGCTTCCAGGCCGAGGTGCTGGATGAGGGCGGGAATGTCGCGCCGGAGGGTGACGAACATGAGGTCGTCGTTGACCTTGTCGTATTGATGGGCGACCAGATTGCGCATGCGGTTGATACTCGCCCACTCGATGTCGGGATAACGGTTCTTGAACTCTTCGGGCAGGCGTTCCACGATCGTGGCCACCTTGATCAGCAGACGCTCGCCGGCGTTACGCAGGAGGCGACCCTGCTGGGTGTCCGCCAGGTAGTTTTGCTGGCCAAGGCCAACGAGGTAGGCAGCGTCCGCGCCAAAGCCGGCCAGGTCGCCCAGCCAGTCGTTCAGGCGATCGTCCGGCGCGGCCCGATCGCCGCTCATAGCGGGACCGCTTCGGCCAGCGCCCGTTGGACGACCCGTCCGGACGAGCCAGCCGAGACCACGTCGACGGGGACGGTCAGCAGGTCGGCCAGGTCCTCCTCGAGTGCGAGGAGGTCAGTGATGCCCGCCTCCACACCGAAGGTGACCAGGATGTCGATGTCGGACTCTGGACCGTCGGTGCCTCGAGCAACCGACCCGAACACCCGGGGGTCGTTCCCGTGGTGGCGTGCCACGACGGCGCGCGCCTCTTCGCGAAGGGACGCGAGGACAACCGAGGGTCGGACGGTCAGCACCTTGTCGAGCGCCTCGCTCGTCGCCGCCGTGGGTTCGCGACGGCCCGATTCAAGGGCCGAAATCAGCGGTTGTTTCACGCCCGATCGCTCGGCCAACTCCCGTTGGGAGAGCCTGAGTGCGTGCCTGCGTAACTTGAGCCGACGACTGTAGGTCACCTCAGAATGATAACGCCTCCGTTATCGCGGCGTCGCTGGCGAGCCGGAAACCGTACTTTCGGCCAGGCCAACTGGAGTCTTCCGGCGGAGGTGTCCGCGACCCGGGTCAGGGATCGTTATGGAAGCACACCTCATGACACGAAGGAGTCACAGATGAGTACCCAGCGAGCCGACCTCGCCCCACTGAAGAACCCACCGATGCCGATCCAGGCGAAGCTCGCCGCCGCCTGGACGAGCTTCATGTTCATGTACGTCTATGTGGACCTGCTCGGCCTCTACAAGCCGGGCGTGATCGCCGACATCCTCAAGGGCAGGGTCTTCACGTTCGACATCAGCGAAACGTTCTTCGTCATTGGCCTCGCGGCCTCGGTGATCCCGATCCTGATGATCCTGCTGTCGACGACCCTGTCCGCGCGCGCCAACCGCATCACCAACCTCGCCGTGGCCACCATCCTCATCCCCTACATGGCGTTCAACCTGGCTGGTGGGGAGTGGCCGTTCTACTTCGGTCTCGGCTTCGCGGTCGAATTGGGGATTCTCGGGTTCATCCTGCGCTCGGCGTGGGCCTGGCCCCGCGTCCTCTCGGGGTCGGTGGCACACCCTGCCGGCTCTCACGCACCAGCCGTCGAATCCGTACGCTGAATCGGGTGACTGCTGTCTGGCGCTTGTGGCGCGAGCCACGGCCGGCTGATCCGCCGGACGTGGCTCGCGTCGACTGGCTGCTCGCCGGCGGGTTCGGGGTCGTCGCGCTGGCCGAGGGGCTCGCCCGACCGAATGTGGCCGGGCAGCCCTACGTCACGCTTCTCGCCCTGGCGCTGATGCCGCTCCTTGTGTGGCGCCGCAGCCGCCCACTGCTGGTCTGCCTGATCGGCTTCGGCATCGCTGGCGGGCTGTCGGTCGTCCAGTGGGCCACCCGCAGTGCGGACCTTGGACTCACGTCGATGATGGTGATCCTGGTGCTGCTCTACTCGCTGGTCCGGTGGGGCTCCGGACGGGAGATCGTCCTGGGGTTGCTGTTCGTCGTCGCGGTCGTTGCGTTGGGCATGGTGGTGGTGTCGGCAAGCCTGACCATCGTGCTCGCCGGCAGCCTGTTCCTGATGCTCTTCGTGGTGCTCGCGGCGGTGTTCCGCTATCGCGCCGACCTCTGGCAGCGGCAACGCCAGGAGATCCGTATCCAAGAGCGCCTGGGGTTGGCTCGCGAGTTGCACGACACCGTGGCCCACCACGTCTCCGCCATCGCCGTCCAAGCGCAGGCCGGCGGGGTCGTGGCCGGCTCACAGCCCGAAGCTGCGACCAGAATCCTCGCCACGATCGAGGAAGAGGCCTCGAAAACCCTCGCGGAGATGAGGGCCATGGTGCGGGTGCTGCGTGAGGATGGCGCGGACGTCTACGCCCCTGCGTTGGGCGTCGCCGACCTGCCCGCGCTGGCCCGCACGGACGCAACGCCCAGCGTCACCGTGTCGCTGGACGGCTCCTTGACCGACCTACCTCGCCAGGTGGACGCGGCGATCTACCGGCTGGCGCAGGAGGCGCTGACCAACGCAATCCGGCATGCGCGGGGAGCAACGCGCGTCCAGATCGACGTCCGCCGAGCTGGCGACGTGGTCAGGCTGCGTGTTGACGATGACGGAATGGCCCACTCGGGACCGTTCGTCGAGCCCGGCTTCGGGCTGACCGGCATGGCCGAACGCGCCCAACTCCTCGGCGGATCTCTCTCCGCGGGGCCAGGGCCCGAAGGGGGCTGGGTGGTCGAAGCCACCCTCCCGGCGGGGGTTCCGCGGTGAGTATCCGCGTCGTGGTCGCCGACGATCAGGATCTGGTCCGGACCGGACTGGTGATGATCCTCAACGCGCAACCCGACCTGGAGGTCGTCGGTGAAGCGGCCGACGGACCGGGCGCGCTCGCGGTGGCGACGCGCCTTCGACCCGACGTCATCCTGGTGGATATCCGGATGCCCGGACTCGATGGAGTGGAGGTCACCCGACGCCTGGCCGGGCCGGACGTGGCCGACCCGATGGCGGTCGTGGTCATCACCACGTTCGATCTGGACGAGTACGTTCTCGGCGCCCTGCGCGCCGGTGCGCGCGGGTTCCTGCTCAAGAACGCCGGGCCCGAGCTGCTCGTCCAGGCGATCCGCGCCGCAGCCGACGGGGACGCATTGATCGCACCCAACATCACGCGCCGGTTGTTGGAAACCTTCGTCGATCGAGCACCCACGGCGGCCGAGCCGATCGACCCGCTCACTGAGCGCGAGGAGGAGGTGTTGGCCTTGGTCGCCCGCGGTCGCACCAACGCCGAGATCGCCGCTGAACTTTTCATCGCGCTGAGCACGGTCAAGTCCCACGTCGCCGTGCTGATGACCAAGCTGCGTGTTCGCAACCGGGTGGAGCTGGCCATCTGGGCGCATCACACGCGGCGCGTTTAGAGGAAGCGCCCTTCCTTGGGGAGCTCCGTCTAGCCAGGTGGCGGCGCTCGAATCGAGAGCTCGGCGTCGGTACGGGAGTACGGGTCGGCTGGTACGGTTGACCGTATGAAGACGACTATCGAACTGCCCGATGAACTTGCGGACGCGGCCCGATCCGTGGCGCGCGAGCAGGGGACGACGCTTCGCGACCTCATGGTGACCGGTCTACGCGAGGAGATCGCTCGGCGCACCGTTCCGTCCGTTCGGCCAGATTTCGTCTTCCCAACGGCGGGCGGAGTCGGCCTGCTCGTCGAGCCCGCCGAGGCGATCGAGCGGTCGTACGGCATCACCGCATGATCGCGCTCGACACCAATCTTTTGGTCTATGCGCACCGCGAGGATTCGCCCCACCACGACCGTGCGCGCGCCCTGCTCGCCGACGCCGTCCGATCCGCCGCCGGCGTCGCCATCCCGTGGCCCTGCGTCCACGAGTTCTTGGCCGTGGTCACCCACCCTCGCGTCTACTCGCCGCCCTCGCCGATGGCCTTGGCCCTCGCCGCCGTCGGCGCCCTGACCGACGAACGGGGCATTCACTTCATCGCTGAGGGACGCAACCATGCCGCCCTGCTTGCTGATCTCCTGGCGTCGGGGCGCGTCGTCGGCGCAAAGGTGCACGATGCCCGGATCGTCGCGATCTGCTTGGCGCACGGCATCGACGAACTATGGTCCGCCGATCGTGACTTCTCCTGGTTCCCCCAACTCCGGGTCGTCAATCCGCTGGCGGCTGGCAGTGCGAGCCGTCCGACGAACGACGAGATCGTTGCTCGTCTGCGGGGCCGCGACCGCTCACGGGGCCCGCGCATCGACGACATCGTGGATGAGGTCTAAGCGGGGCGCCGGTGATGGCCGCCGCACCTTCTCGATGTCGAGGTGCTGTCAGTCCTGCGCGGGCTCGTCTTGGGAGGCAAGTTGGACGTCGCTCGGGCGGAATAGGCGCGCGCCGATCACTTCGTGTTCGCTATCACTCGCCACGAGATTGAACCCTTGGCGGCACGGATCTGGAAGTTGCGGCATCAATTCACAAGCTACGACGCCAGTTACCTGCGCTCGCGGAGGCGATCGGGGCTCTCTTGTTAACGTGTGATTCCAAGCAGGCTAAGGGCGGGCGGTGCCGACGTCCGCCTGGTTGGGCGATGGGCCTGAGCCGGTTGCTGTCGACCGATTCGTTGGATTGGCCGGTGGCGTCGTGGT
>CAYVOW010000105.1:0-5126 GCA_964453585.1 uncultured Micropruina sp. | reverse complement strand
GTGCAGGTAGAACACGTCGCCGGGGTAGGCCTCGCGGCCCGGCGGGCGGCGCAGCAGCAGCGACATCGCGCGGTAGGCCTCGGCCTGCTTGGTCAGGTCGTCGAAGATGATCAGGACGTGCTTGCCGGCATACATCCAGTGCTGGCCAATCGCCGAACCGGTGTAGGGAGCGATGTACTTGAAGCCCGCCGGGTCGGACGCCGGAGCGTGCACGATCGTGGTGTAGGCCATCGCACCGGCCTCCTCCAGCACGCCGCGCAGCGCCGCGATGGTGGAGCCCTTCTGGCCGATCGCCACGTAGATGCAGCGGACCTGCTTGGTCGGATCCCCGGTCTCCCAGAACGCCTTCTGGTTGATGATGGTGTCGACCGCGATCGCGGTCTTGCCGGTCTTGCGGTCGCCGATGATCAGCTGGCGCTGACCGCGGCCGATCGGGGTCATCGCGTCGATGGCCTTGATCCCGGTCTGCAGCGGCTCGTTGACCGACTGGCGATCCATCACGCCGGCCGCCTGGAGTTCCAGGGCTCGGCGACCCTCGACGCCGGCGATCTCGCCGAGGCCGTCGATCGGGTTGCCCATGGCGTCGACCACCCGGCCGAGGAACCCGTCACCGACGGGCACCGACAAGATGTCGCCGGTCCGCCGGACGCTGGAACCCTCCTCGATACCCTCGGAGTCACCGAGCACGACGACGCCGATCTCACGGACGTCGAGGTTCAGTGCGATGCCCAAGGTGCCGTTCTCGAACTCCAGCAACTCGTTGGCCATCGCCGAGGGCAGGCCCTCGACCCGGGCGATGCCGTCGCCGGAGACGACCACCGTGCCGGTCTCTTCGCGTGACGCCGTGGCCGGTGCGAAATTGGTCACAAACCGGTCGAGTGCGTCCCGGATCTCTTCGGGACGAATGGTCAGTTCCGCCATGGTTCGTACCTGTCTTCTTCGTGGTGTGAGTTCAACTGATCTGTCGTTCAGCGTCGGTGAGCCGCTTGCCCACCGTGCCTTCAATCACTTCGTCGCCAACGCTGACCCGGACGCCGCCGAGCACCTTCGGGTCGACCGTGACCTGGAGGGTGATGTCGCGGCCGAGTTGCCGGCTGAGCGCTGCCCGGAGCCGCGCCTCCTGCTCGGGGCTGAGCGGCCGGGCCACCACCACCTTGGCGATCGATCGGTCGCGCAGGGCGGCGGCCAGGGTGAGGTAGTCGGCCAGGGTCAACTCGTAGGTCCGGCGCCGGGCCAGCACGGCCCGCTTGGCCAGCACCGTGGTGACCGTCCTGGCTCGGCCGGCGAGCAGGTCGTCGACCAGCTGCTGGCGACCCTGGCGGGACGCGCTCCGGTCGGCCAGCGCTGCGCGCAGGGCGTTCTGACCCTCGACCAGCCGTCCGAAGCGGAACAGCTCGTCCTCGACATCGTCGAGTTGGCCGGCGGCCTGGGCCGCGGTCAGCGCGGCGCGGACACCCTGACGCTCCAAGGCGTCCACCAGGCCGGTGTTGCCCTCCCAACGCAACTTGGCGGCCTCGACCAGAACTGACTGGGCCGCCTGCGACACCTTCCCGCCGAACAGCTGACCGATCAGCTGGGCGCGATTGTCATCGCCAGCCGCGGGATCCCTGAGGGCACGGCGCAGAGACGGCTGGTGATCGAGAACGTCCACGACCGCGAAGAGCTCCTCGGCCAGTCCGGCCGAGGGGGTCTGGGCGTCCAGGACGCGATCGAGTTCGCCCTGCCGCGCCTGCGTCGTGGCACTCATACGCGCTCGCTCTGGCTCTCGAGGTCGGCGATGAACCGATCAACGGTCCGCTTCGCCCGCTCGTCGTCGTCGAGGGACTCCCCGACGATCCGTCCGGCCAGGGTGGTGGCCAGGCCGCCGACCTCGGCCCGGAGTTGGCCGACCGCCTGGGCGCGCTCGGCCTCGATCTGCGACTTCGCCGTGGCGAGCATCCGGGCCGACTCCTCCTGGGCCTGGGCGCGCATCTCGGTGATGATCGTTGCCCCCTGGGCCTTCGCCTCCTCGCGGATGCTGGCCGCCTCCTCGCGGGCGGTGGCCAGCTGAGCGCGGTACTCCTCAAGCGCGGCGGCGGCTTCCGTTTGTGCCTTCTCGGCCTTCTCGATACCGCCGGCGATCATCGCCGAACGCTCCTCGTAGGTGGCTTCGAACTTGGGCACGACGAACTTGGCAACCGCCCACCAGACGATCAGGAACAGCACCACGCCGGCGACCAGTTCCTCGACCGCTGGGATCAGCGGGATCTGGCTCTCCAACAGTGTGAGCATGCTGATCGGCACGTCAGACGATGGCGAACGCCAGGGCGATGCCGATGATGGCCAGCGCCTCGACCACGGCGAAGCCGATCCAGGCGGTGCTCATCATGGCGCCGCGGGCCTCCGGCTGACGCGCGGTCCCGTTGATCACGGCGGCGAAGATCAGTGCCACGCCGATGCCCGGTCCAATCGTCGCCAGGCCGTAGCCGATCATGTTCAGCGAGCCGGAGAGTTCGAGGATGGAGAGCATTCGATTTCCTTTCGGAGGGTTGGGTCGAAGGTGGAGGTCAGTGTTCCTCGGCGATCGCCGAGGCGATGTACTGCGCGGACAAGACGGTGAAGATGTAGGCCTGCAGGGTGCCGACGAAGAGTTCAAGGCCGAAGATCGCCAGGCTCATCACTAGCGCGCCAGCCCCGGCAAACATGTACCCGATCACGCCAGAACTGATCAGCATCACCCCGCCGAGGACGAAGACCAGGATGACCAGGTGCCCGGCGAACAGGTTGGCAAAAAGACGGAGGGCCAGGGTGACCGGGCGGACGATGAAGTTGGACGCGAACTCCAGCGGGATGATCACGATCCACAGCGCCTTGGGGACGCCCGCGGGCAGGGTCATCCGCTTGAGGTAGTTGAAGAAGCCGTATTTCTGGATGCCGGCAGCGTTGTACATGATCCAGGTGATCGCCGCCAGGGCGTAGGCGTAGCCGACCTTGGAGAAGGTCGGGAACATGAACAGGAAGAACTGCCCGAACAGGTTGTTGATCAGGATGAAGAAGAAGATCGCGACCAGGTACGGCACGTACTTGCGGTAGTCGTGACCGAGCGCGTCCCGCGCGATCGAGTTGCGGATCACGTTGTAGAGCTGCTCGCCGAGGAACTGCTTGCGGGTCGGCACCACCTTGTGGCCTCGGGCCAACCAAACCCACAGCGCGATCACAACGATCGCACCGAGGACCGCCTGCAGCAGTTGGTTGCTCACCCAGTCGATGCCCATGCCCGGGAACAGGGGCCGCTTGTCGAAGCTGTGAACGCCGGGCGGCCAATGGCCTCCGGTCTCTCCTTCGAGCGGGATCAGTCCCAGCAGACCCATCGCACCTCCTGGTTCGGCGTCACTGCACCCGACCGAATCTTCTGATGATCACGTAAACCCCACCGGCCGCCCCCACGATGATGCCCAGCGGAAGCCAGAAGGTCGTGTGCAGCCAGCGATCCAACAGCCAGCCCACACCGCCATAGATGACCAGCCCAGCAATCAGGTAACTCAGCACTGTCATCGCCTGATCGATGCCGCGTCGGTCGTCCATCGCGTGAGGGACTCTACACGGATCAGTCCTTGTCAGGCCAACCCTGATTCTGCGTTTCCGTCTGTTCCTGCGGCTGATCGAAGGCGGGTATCCGGAGCCTGGAGAACGCCCACATTTCGGCACCGAGCCAGGCCAGCACGATGGTGATGGCGGTCACCGCGACGGCCGTCCGGTCCACCCCGGTGAGCCGCTCCGGACTCGTTCCCAGCATCACCAACGCGGTCAGCGGCAGGCCAACCCGGAACGCGTAGGAGCCGAGCGATCCGACCAGCACCCAGGTGGGGTCGGAGTCGGCGAGCCACACCTGAACGGCCTGGCCCAGGCCCATGAAGGCCAGCACCCCAAGCCCCGCCACCAGGGCGCTGAGGCCACCGGACGGTCCGCGGAGCAGCAACATCAGCGGCACCACCACCAGTGCGGCGGCGTGACCACCGGCGGCGCCTGCCGAGAGCAGTCGAGTGGCCCGCAGCCGGTTCGGGCTGAGCGGTCGCTCAGGCATGGTTGCCCGGCCGCGCATGGGTGATCTCCTCCGCCGGCTCCGCCGACGCTGACGTGGCGGCCTGCGGTTTCCAGGTCAGCCACGAGGCCCAGGCCACACCGGCGACGAAGCCGCCGATCGCCCACGGGCTGCCGGTGATCCCGATCGCGGCGGCACCGAAGGCGAGCAGGGCCGACCACAGCCAGAACAACAGCACCGCCCGCCGGTGACTGTGGCCGAGGTCGAGCATCCGATGGTGGAGGTGTTGCTTGTCGGCCTGGTACCACAGCTTGCCGGCCATCGTCCGGCGGACGTAGGCCAGGATCAGGTCGCCCAACGGAAACGCCATCACCGCCACCGGGAGCAGCAGCGGCAGATAGGCGGTCAGCAGCCCGGCGTTCTCCGCGTCGATCCGGGACGGATCCAGTTGGCCGGTCAGGCTGATCATCGAGGTGGCCAGCAGGAATCCGAGCAGCATGGCTCCGGAGTCGCCCATGAACATCCGGGCCTTGTGGATGTTGTAGGGCAGGAAGCCGAGGCAGATGCCGACGGTGGCCACCGTGATCAGGCTGGCGGTGGTTGCCCGGACGAGTTCCTGCTCGTAGCTGAGCAGGTAGGCGTAGGCGAAAAAGGCTCCGGCGCCGATCGCCACCACCCCGGCGGCCAGCCCGTCCAGTCCGTCGATCAGGTTGATCGCATTGACGGTGAGGAAGATCAGTACCACCGTGACCATCACCGAGGTGGCGTCGTCGAGGGAAATGATCGCGTCCGGCAGCGGGATCCAATACACCTTGACCCCGTTGATCACCGCGATTCCGGCGGCCAGGATCTGCCCGGCGATCTTGGCCAGGGCGTTGAGTTCGACCATGTCGTCGACGACGCCGACCGCACAGATCACCAACCCTGCCAACAACACAGCCCGGGAGTCGTGTCCGACCAACTCGAATCCACCGAGCCAGGGCAACTGGTTGGCCACCAGGAAGGCCGCGGTGAGACCGGCCAGCATCGCGATCCCACCGAAGTAGGGAATCGGCTTGGTGTGGACGTCGCGGTCACGGACCAGGGCAACCGCGTTGTAGCGGAA
>CAYVOW010000104.1:0-5136 GCA_964453585.1 uncultured Micropruina sp. | reverse complement strand
CGCGAGTTCGTGATGAAGGACTCCTACTCCTTCGACATCGACGACGCCGGGCTGGAGCGCTCCTACCAGGCGCACCGGGAGGCCTACATCCGGATCATGAACCGGCTTGGGCTCGAGTTCGTGATCGTCAAGGCGACCTCCGGAGCGATGGGGGGGTCGGCGTCGGAGGAGTTCCTGGCGGTCGCTGCCAGCGGTGAGGACACCTTCGTCCGGTCTCCCGGCGGCTATGCCGCCAACGTCGAGGCGGTCACCGTGGTGTCCCCCGAAGCCACTGCGATCGACGGTCTGCCCCCGGCCCGGCCCTTCCCCTCGCCCAACACGCCCACCATCGAAACCCTGGTGGCTCACTGCAACAACACCCAGCCCCGCACCGACCGCGCGTGGACGGCCGCCGACACCTTGAAGAACGTGGTGGTGATGCTCAAGCAGCCCGACGGAAGTCGGGCACCGCTGGTGATCGGCCTGCCCGGAGACCGGGAGGTGGACGTCAAGCGGCTGGACGCGGCGGTCAGCCCGGCAGAGGTGGAGCCGTTCGCCGAGGCCGAGTTCGCCGCCCACCCGGCCCTGGTCAAGGGCTACATCGGCCCGCAGGTGCTCGGCGCCGACTCGACCTCAGGCATCCGTTACCTGGTCGACCCCCGGGTGGTCACCGGCACCCGCTGGGTAACCGGCAACAACGCCGTGGACGAGCACGTGCTCGACCTGGTCGCCGGACGCGACTTCACCCCCGACGGGTTCATCGACGTCGCCGACGTCCGCGAGGGTGACCCCGCCCCCGACGGCTCGGGGCCGTTGACCCTGGCCCGCGGCATCGAGATGGGCCACATCTTCCAGTTGGGCCGCAAGTACGCCGAGGCGTTGGGCCTGAAGGTGCTGGACGCCGGAGGCAAGCTGGCCACGGTGACCATGGGCTCCTACGGCGTGGGCGTGTCCCGCGCGGTGGCCGCCGTCGCCGAGACCCACTCCGACGACAAGGGGCTGTGCTGGCCGCGGGCGTTGGCGCCGTTCGACGTCGAGATCCTTGCCACCGGCAAGGACGAGGCGATCTTCGCCGCGGCCGAGGCGTTGGCCGCCGAGCTGTCCGAGGCCGGCCTGGAGGTGCTCCTGGACGACCGGAAGGCCAGTCCCGGGGTGAAGTTCGCCGACGCCGAAGTGCTCGGCATGCCGACCAGCGTGGTCGTCGGACGGGGCCTGGCCACCGGGCTGGTCGAGGTCCGCGACCGCGCCAGCGGCGAGCGGGTCGAGGTGCCGGTCGCCCAGGCGGCCCGGTTCGTCCTGGACCTCGTCCAGGGCTGACCGCTGCCGTGATCGCCTCCGGCCTGGAGTTGCCGCTGCTGACCCTGGCCTTGCTGGTGCTGGCGGCATTCCTGGCCGGCTGGGTGGACGCGGTGGTCGGCGGCGGCGGCCTGATCCAGTTGCCGGCGTTGTTGATCGGGCTGCCATCCGACACCACGGTGGCCACCATTGCGGGCACCAACAAGCTGCCGTCGATGTGCGGCACCTCGGTCGCCGCGCTGACCTACCTGCGGACGATCCGGATCGACTGGGCGGTGATTTGGCCGCTGCTGGTCGGCTCGGCGGTTGGCTCGGCCACCGGCGCCCAGCTTGCCCGGTTCGTCCCGCGCCAGCACTTCACCCCGCTGGTGCTGGCGGTGATCCTGGTCGTCGGGTGGTACACCTGGCGGCGACCACACCTGGGCAGCCACGCGGCCGTCCGGCACACCGGCGCGGACGCCCGGCTGCGGCTCGGTGCGATCGGCCTGGGGGTGGGGGTCTGGGACGGCGTGATCGGTCCGGGCACCGGAACCTTCTTCGTGATCCTGATCGTGTCGGTGATCGGCCACGACTTCCTGGCCGCCAGCGCTATGGCGAAGTTGGCCAACCTGACCACCAACGTCGCCGCCCTGATCGCCTTCGGGATCACCGGCAACGTGCTCTGGGGGCTGGGCCTGCTGATGGCCGCCGCCAATGTCGGTGGCGGCTTCCTCGGCGCCCGAACAGCACTGCGCCAAGGCAACGCGTTCGTCCGCCGAATCTTCCTGGTGGTGGTCGGCGCCCTTGCGGTCAGGCTGGCATTTGACCTGGTGATGCAGTACTGGCCGCGCTGATCAGCCGGCCCACCCGGGCCACTTGGCGGCCGGGGCCCCGAACCTGATCGCCGCCCGGCCGGTGGCGATCAACTCGGTGACGGCCAGGACCCGGTCCTCGGCCACGGTCGTGCCGGCCACCCAGGCGCCGAGCTGGGGTAGCGCCTGTTCGGTCAACCGCCGGGCCAGCGCCCAGGCTGCCGTCCGATCGGCGGGGACCGGGAGCCGGTAGGCCGGGACCGGGGCAGGGATCTCGGCGGAGACGGCGCGTTGCGCCTCGGACAGCTGGTCTCGCAGGGCCGCCCAGCGTTGCGTCTCTGCCCACAACAGCCGCCGCTCGGCGCTGGATAGCCGGCGGGCGGCGAGCGCGGACTCGAAGCCGTAGACGGCCTCACGGCTGCGTTCGATCATGGTCACCCGCCAGTCGGTGGTGGCCGGGGCGGGAGCGGTGGTCGCGGTGTCAGCACCGCCGACAAACCTGCCGGAACCGATCACCGGGCGCAGCGCCGCCCCCCAGGTGGCGAGGCTGGCCCACAGCAGCGCTACCACCCCGTCGGCGACACCGGCCCGAGCTCGCCAGTCGGTGACCGCGGACGCCAACTCGCGGTCAAGGGCGGCCCACGCTGCGGCCGCGGTGGCCTCTGTTGGCGGCGCGACGGTGGGCGCGACCCCGAGTTGCCGACGCCCCGGATCGGTGGAGGCGAGTACCCGCGCGTGATCCAACCCCGACCCTGCCAGCCAGGTCAGTCCGGCCACGGTGGCCGAGCGGATCTTCCAAGGTTTGGCCTGGGCGACCAGGGAGGTGGCCCGGGCGGACAGGGCGGCACAACGCTGCGCCGCAGCCGTCGCGTCAGCGATCGGGAAGGGCGACGGCGGCGTCCAGGGCAACCAGACGACCGTCGGATCCAGGCTGCAGCCGCTGACCAGGGTGACCCCGGCACCGGCCAGCAGGCGACGGCGGGTCAACACGGATCGACCTTAGCCGACCCATCCAGCAGGTCCGTTGGACGCCGGGTAGACTCCACCGGAAGCTCAGCCCCCACAACTGCACGTCACAATCGGATCGAAGGGATCACGCCATGGACTCCACACTCATCCAGCGCCTGGTCACGCCGATTGTCGCCAAGGCCGGGCTGGAGATCGACCGGGTTGAGGTCCTCCCTGCGGGCAAGCGCAAAGTGGTCCGGATCTTCCTGGACGGCGACGGGCCGGCCGGGCGCGGTCCGTCCCTGGACGAGATCGCCGAGGCCACCAAGGCCATCTCCCGGCGGCTGGACGAGGCCGCTGAACTCGGCAACAACCCCTACACCCTCGAAGTCTCCTCGCGCGGCGTCAGCCGCCCGCTGACCGAGGCGAAGCACTTCCGCCGCAACCTCGGCCGGCTGGTCGAGGTCGACCTGGGCTCGGGCCGAACGCTCGGCCGGATCGGCGCGGTCGAAGGCAACCGGATCACCCTGGACAGCGAGGACGGTCAGGTCGAAGTCGACCTCGCCGACGTGCGCCGCGCGGTCGTCCAGGTCGAGCTGAGCCGCAGTGCAGACGACGCTGACGCTGACGACGAGCTGGCCGACCAGGCTGACGAGGACGAGGAGGAGTGACGTGGACATCGACATGAACGCCCTGCGGATGCTGGAGCGGGACCGGGAGATCCCGCTGATCGTGCTGATCCGGGCACTGGAGGATGCGCTGCTGAACGCCTACGAGAAGTCGGATCGGGCGGTCAAGGGCTCCCGGGTCGAGCTGGATCGCAAGACCGGCCGGGTCACCGTCTTCGCCCCGGAACTGGACGAGGCCGGCGAGAAGATCGGCGAGTACGACGACACCCCCGAAGGCTTCGGGCGGGTCGCCGCGACCACCGCGCGCCAGGTGATCTACCAGCGGATCCGCGAAGCCGAGGACGAGCAGAAGTTCGGTCACTTCTCGGCCGTCGAGGGCGACATCGTGGTCGGCGTGATTCAGCAGGATCGCGACTCCCGCACGGTCCGGGTCGACCTGGGTTCGATCGAGGCGATCATGCCGCTGGCCGAGCAGGTGCCCGGCGAGGATTACAGTCACGGCAAGCGGCTGCGGGTCTACGTGGTCAGCGTCCGCCGCGAACTGCGCGGGCCGCAGGTGGTGGTGTCACGGACCCACCCGAACCTGGTGCAGAAGCTGTTCCGGATGGAGGTCCCGGAGATCGAGCAGGGGGTGGTCGAGATCAAGGCGATCGCCCGCGAGGCCGGGCACCGGACCAAGTTGGCGGTGGTGTCGCACAACCCGGACGTGTCGGCCAAGGGCGCCTGCATCGGTCCGATGGGCCAGCGGGTCCGCTCGGTGATGCACGAGTTGAACGAGGAGAAGATCGACATCATCGACTACTCCGACGACCCGACCGTGTTCGTCGCCCAGGCGCTGTCGCCGGCCAAGGTGTCTCAGGTGATCGTCACCGACAAGACCGCCAAGGCTGCCCGGGCGATCGTCCCGGACTACCAGTTGTCGTTGGCGATCGGACGTGAGGGGCAGAACGTGCGCCTCGCCGCCCGGCTGACCGGCTGGCGGATCGACATCCGTCCCGACACCCAGGAGTAGCCACCACAACAGCGACGCCCCCGGCCAGGGCCGGGGGCGTCGCTGTTGGGTGAGGGATCGAATCGACTGAGTCAGCGGCGCCCGCCGTAGCCGATCACGCCGGCATCGGCGGCCTTCTGCACTGCGTCCGCCTCGGCCTGGGTGAGCTTGCCGTCCTTGACCGCCTGGGCCAGCCGGTCGGCGAAGGCCTGCTTGTGTTCGGCCTGTGCGGCGGCCCGCAGTTCATCGAGGGCGGCGGTGAGCTTCGCCTCGTCGACGCCCAGCTCCTTGGCCAGCGCCTTCAGGTACTCGGCCCGCTTGGCGTCGCGTTCGGCCTGGGTGGGCGGCGTGCTGGGCCGGGCGGTCGGCTGCTGAGCGCTGCGCACCTTGTCGATCGCCGCCTGGACCTTGGCCTGATCGAGGCCGAGCTTTTGCGCGAGGGCGGCCACGTCAACCCCACGTCCCGGGCCATGGCCGGGGCCACGGCGCTCGCCCTTGCCCG
>CAYVOW010000103.1:0-5172 GCA_964453585.1 uncultured Micropruina sp. | reverse complement strand
GGCCGCTGTGTGGAGCGGGGCGACGGGAATCGAACCCGCACTGTCAGCTTGGGAAGATGGACAGGCTCCTGTGGCTGCCCACTTTCACGCTCACGGCGGCCCCGTTCACTTCTGTGATTGCCCGTCGAAGTCCGCCACTTGTGGCGCGCGACGGGCACAGGTCACGGATTTCCCATTTGTTCGATTTTGGGCTGCACGCCCCCACCAAGCGGACCGACGCGGGCAATCTGACCACGTCCGGGCTGTTCAGTCATGCGCCCCGGGGCGCAGGGACTCAGACCGCCAACAGTGGGGACAATCGTTCAACGAGCTTCTGCGGAGGCGATGTCCGCGCCTATGGCCTGTCAGTTGGGACCGACGGCTACGCCTGGACCTTTTGGAGCCCTTGGGGAGTTCCGCCGTAGTGCGTCCCTCGGATGCGGCAGGAACGCAGGACCACAGCTCACACTCCCCTGGATGAAGGCCCAGCCCACCGCGGGCAGGCCAGGGTGGGAAGCTGTGCGCGGTTGATCTCCAGCGGCGCCAGGACCCGGGTGTCCGTCGCGACGCGGGCCGCAATCTCGTCCGGTTCATCGTTGCTCCTCTGTATCAGTGGCGGCCCATCCGCCATACCTGCACGTTAGGAACGACGTGGAGCAGGCGCATCGGTACATCGGTGGATCTTTGGGCATTCCTTCGTCAGCCGCGCAGCCCTCGCCCGACGGCCTCCATGCGCGACCAGTAGGCACGGACTGCCTTGCGGCCGCGTGGCGTGAGCCGCAGGAAGGTCACCGTCTTGCCCTGCTCGGGGCCTCGCTCGCTCACGACCAGGCCATGCTCCTCGAGCGTCGTCAGGTGCGACCCGAGGTTGCCTGCCGTCGCGCCCGTGACGTTCTTGAGGAAGGTGAAGTTGGCCCGACGCGTCTCCAACAGCGCAGTGAGCACCACCAGACGCACCGGTTCGTGGACGAGGCGATCCAACGCGGCCAGTGTGAGGAACTCCGGCCCCTCCTGGCCTTCCTCGTGATCCCTACGACGCATGCCTCGTCACCTCCCGGCGAATGATCCCGCTCGCCCACCACATCACCAGCGCCTCGAGGACGCAGACCACGCCGAGGACGGTCGGGATCTGCGCCATGGGATGGGCGCCGTCGGGGCGCCCCAGCCACGTTCCGAGCGGCAGGACGCTGAGCACGCCGAGCACGACGGCCGCGACGATGAGCGGCACCCGCAGCAGGCGAGTGCGACCCGCGATCACCAGCGTGACGAGTGCAATCGCCACCCCGGCCGCGCTGAAGGACTGTGACGGGCTGAACCGCTCGCCGACCACCATGGCGAGGGCGAGCACGACGCTGGAGGCGATAGCGAGCCTGCCGATGCGGTCGTCGGCATCCGCGATACCCGCGGCTTCCCGGAACCTCCGGGCCGATCGGGCGGCCAGGTAGGTCGCGATCACACAGGCCAGCGCGGCCGCGATGAACAGCGGCCAGCCCTCCGTCGTGTGCCGAGGGTCCGAAGAGATGAGCAGTGCGGCGAAGAGGACTCCGGGCACGAGGACGCCGCCCTGAAAGACCTCGTAGTAGCGGGCAGCTTCCCCTGTCCTCGCGGCATGGGCGGCGAGGTCCCGAGCTGTGGTCATGACATCTCTTACGTGATCGTTTGTCGGTCAATGAGATTTCAGTTTGCCGGACAGAGTCCATACCAAGCATCAGTCTGTCCGACAGACAAGTCGAGCTCACCATTGACCTAGCCATCTGGCCACCGGCACGGAGCCCCAGGTTGGGAAGGGATGGACGAAACGAGAGGAGCATCATGCCCACTGAAACCCTGGCCGCGCCGAACCCGGCCGCTGCCCAGCTGGCCAACCGGCTGAACCTCATGCCGCTGTATGTCGTCCGGACGGCGGTCACGCTCGATCTCCCAGAAGCGTTGAGCGACAACCCGACCACGGTCGAGCTTGCTCGACGTATCGACGTCGACGACCAGGCCCTCGTCGTCCTGCTGGACTACCTCGTGCCCCTCGGGCTGGTGGCGCGCACCGCCGGGGACCGGTTGAGCCTCACCCCGACCGGCGATCTGCTGCGCAAGGACCACGACACCGGGATCGCGAAGTTCTGGGACATGACTAGGTGTGCAACCAGGTGGTAGCCGACCCAGTTCTCGGCGCTGCCCATTTCGTGCCAGGGGCACGCCCCCCGGGCTCTGGACGACCACCGTGAGCTGTATGGGGTCCAGCCGGACGAAGTGCTCCGATTAACTCGCCATAATCGATCACATAAGGTGGGTCTGACTAGGTCTTAAGTGGAGCGGGCGACGGGAATCGAACCCGCACTGTCAGCTTGGGAAGCTGATGTTCTGCCATTGAACTACGCCCGCACGATCCGGTGATCGGCCGGGCCAGTTTGCCACACTGGGTGACCCACAGCGAATCCGTTCAGGGTTGGCCCCCGTCCCACCCTGGACCCCCGCCGGCACCCTGGCGGGACGACCGTCGGGCTCCTAGCGTCAAGTTATGAGCACCCTCGAACCCAACGATGTGGGACCCGCCGTCGGCGGTCACTTGCGCGCTTCGGATGCCGACCGCAACCAGGTCGCCACCCTTCTCAACGCCGCCTACGCCGAGGGTCGGCTGACCCGCGACGAGCACGACCAGCGCCTGCAGCAGGCGATGGACGCCCAGGTGTTCGATGACCTGGTTCCGTTGACCCGCGACCTGGTCGCGCTCGACACTCCGCCAGCCGCCGCAACCTGGCAGGCTCCGCCGGTGCCGGTTGGCAGCACGAGTGAAGGACCCGATCTGATCTTCACGATCTTCAGCGGCACCTCCCGCAAGGGAAACTGGCTCGCCCGCCGCCACATCTCTGTGATGAACCTGTTCGGCGGCACCGATCTGGACTTCACCCAGGCCCAGTTCGCCGATTCCGTCGTCGAGATCAGCGTCTTCTGCCTCTTCGGCGGTGTGGACGTGATCGTGCCCGAGGGCGTGGATGTCCAGAACTCCGTGGTGGCGATTTTCGGGGGCGCCGACTCCACCCGCATTGCCCCCCGCCCCGGAGCGCCCCGCATCGTGATCAAGGGCTTCGTCGGCTTCGGTGGCGTGGACGCGCGGGTCCCTAAGCGCCGGAAGTAGAACCAAATGCCCGGCTGACTCAATCGTTGGTCATGTTTGCGTCACCATCGGGTCGAATTGCCAAACGATTGAGTCGGCCGGACGATTCCTCGACCGAAGTCGATCACCGCTCGACCACAGGCACCGGACGTCTACCCGACCGGTCCGTAGGCTTCTCCGCATGGACGACCTGTTCGCACCGCCCGGCACCACCTGGCAACACCTGTCCCCGCGCTACGCCCTGGTGCGGCGCGTCGGCGCGCTGATCGGCGCTGCGGTGCTCGGGTTGCTCGCCGGCGGCGCCGCCTTCTTCCTCACCGGCCAGAACTGGACGTTGTGGGTCGCCGGGGTCGCCACGGTCGCACTGATGGCGTTCCAGTGGTGGCGGCTCGGCCGCTGGGTGGCCGCCTGGGGCTACGCCGAGCGAGACGAAGACCTCTACCTGGTCCACGGCCTGTTCTTCCGCCAATTGACGGTCGTCCCCTACGGCCGACTGCAAGTGGTGAAGGTGGAGTCCGGACCGATCGAGCGCTCCCAGGGTCTGGCCAGCGTCACCCTTGTCACCGCCTCGGCGCAGAGCGACGCCCGCATCCCTGGACTCCCCGCGGACGAGGCGGCCCGGCTCCGGGACCGGCTGGTCGAGGTCGGCCAGGCGGCGGAGGCCGGCCTGTGACCGAGTCCACTCCTCCGCTCAACGCGCCCCCACGACCGCCGGCGGAGGCGGTCCCGGCGGAACGGGCTCTTCCTGCGCCACCCCCGACCCCGCAGCCGGTGGGACCCGCGACAAACACAGCCCCGTCCCCCGAGTTGGTCGAGCGACCCCACCCGCTGACCCCGCTGATCCGCGGCTGGTTGGTGCTGGTCGCGCTGGTCTGGGGCTTCGGCCGCGAGCTCCTTCCCGACGGGAGCAACAGCGGCCCCCGCCTGCCGCCGCTGAACTGGCTGACCGTAGGCCTCGCGGTGGCGGTGCTGGGCTCGCTGGTCCTTGGTTATGTCGAGTGGCGGTTCACCCGCTTCGTGGTGGATCAGGACGAGCTGCGGGTTGAGTCAGGCGCCCTGACCCGCACCTCCCAGCGGGTTCGTTTCGACCGGATTCAGTCGATCGACATCCTGCAGCCGGCCGCCGCCCGGATCTTCGGACTGGCCGAACTGAAGATCGACGTCGGCGCCGACGGCGGGGTTCGGCTGCGGTTCCTGACCCGCGCCCGAGCCGGGGCGCTGCGTGACTTCCTGCTGGCACGCGCCCAGTCGGTTCGCACACCTCCGGCCGACACCGCGCCCACCTCGGCCTACGACGACCTGGCCGCCACCGATGAGGTGCTGATCCGCGCCCGGCCGGACCGGTTGGTGATCGGCGCGCTGCTCTCCCACGAGATGCTATTCCTGGCCATCCCGGCCTTCCTCATTCCCGCGATCACGGCGTTGGTCGACCCTCGGGGCGCCGCCCTGATCCGGGAGAATCCATGGATCCTGCTGGCTCCCGCGCTGCCGACGCTCGGCCTGCTGTGGAGCTTTATCGCCCGCCGGGTGATCGGCCAATGGAACTACACCCTCGCCCAGACGGCGTCCGGACTGAAGATCACCCGCGGGCTGACCAGCCTGACCAGCCAGTCGGTCCCCCGCCATCGCGTCCAGGCGCTCCGGATCGCGCAACCCCTCGGCTGGCGCGCCCTCGGCCTGTACCGGATCGATATCGCCGTCCTCGGCATGCACGGCGTCACCACCGACGAGGACCAGGCCGGGGTCTCCTCGATCCTGATGCCGATTGGGACGCGGGCCGACGTCCTGACCGCGGTGACCGCGATCTGGCCCGGCGTGCGCCTCGAGGCCATCACGGTGACCGGGCCGCCGTCCCGCGCACGATGGCTGAACCCGCTGAGCTACCGCTGGCAGGGGGTCGGCTGGGACGAGGTCGCCTGCGTCGTCCGCCGCGGGTGGCTGACCCGGGTGGAGGCGGTCGTCCCCCATGCCCGGTTGCAGTCCTGGCGCCTCACCGCCGACCCGCTGCAGCGACGGCTCGGACTCGCCACGGTCCAACTGCACACCGCAGCGCTGCTGTGGGAGTGCGCCGCCGACGATCTGGA
>CAYVOW010000102.1:0-5191 GCA_964453585.1 uncultured Micropruina sp. | reverse complement strand
GAGTTGGCCATCGGCGCCAGGATCAGCTTGAGCTCCTCGTGGGTGTAGCCGAACACCTGCTGGCGGCGGGTCACCGAGGCGTGGCTGTGCACCACGTGCTGCCGGTCGGGCAGGTCGTTCAGGTCGACGCGTCCCTCGTCCAGCCATTCGGCGTAGGGATGCTCCGCGGCCAGGGTCGCCTTGATCTCGTCGTCGTCGATCAACCGGTGCTGGTCGAGGTCGACCAGCAGCATCCGGCCGGGCTGGAGCCGTCCCTTCTGGATCACCGAGGCAACCGGGAGGTCAAGCACCCCGGCCTCGGAGGCGAACACCACCAGCCCGTCGTCGGTCACCCAGTAGCGACCGGGACGAAGGCCGTTGCGGTCGAGGGTGGCGCCGATCAGTGATCCATCGGTGAACGTGACCGCCGCGGGGCCGTCCCACGGTTCCATCACCGAGGAGTGGAAGCTGTAGAAGGCGCGTCGGGCCTCGTCCATCTCGGTGTGGTTCTCCCACGCCTCCGGGATCATCATCAGCACCGCATGCGGCAGCGACCGGCCGCCCAGATGGAGCAGCTCCAGCACCTCATCGAAGGACGCCGAGTCCGAGCCGCCTGGGGTGCAGATCGGGAAGATCCGCTCCAGGTCGCCGCTGATCTTGTCGGTGGCCAGCAGCGCCTCGCGGGCCCGCATCCAGTTGCGGTTGCCGCGGACGGTGTTGATTTCACCGTTGTGGGCGATCAGCCGGTAGGGGTGGGAGAGCTCCCAGGCCGGGAAGGTGTTGGTGGAGAAGCGGGAGTGCACCAGCACCAGCGCCGACGCCATCCGCTCGTCCGACAGGTCGGGGTAGACCTCGGCCAGCTGCTGGGTGGTCAGCATGCCCTTGTAGACCGTGGTCCGAGCGGACAGCGAAGCGAAGTAGACGCCGGCCTCGTTGCGGGCCCGCTGGCGCAGCGGGTAGGCCATCCGGTCGAGGTCGATCCCGGAGGCGTCCACTTCGGCGGGGCGGACGAAGAGTTGCTCGAACTGCGGCATCACGTCGCGGCTGATCGGGCTCAGCGTCTCGGACCGGGTCGGCACGACCCGCCAGCCCAGGACCTCCAGGCCCTCTTCGACGGCGATGTACTCGATGGTGCGCTTGGCGGTGGCGCGCTTGACCGGGGAGGTGGGCAGGAAGGCCATGCCCATCGCGTAGTGACCCGCCTGGGGCAGCTCGAAGTCGACCACCTCGCGCAGGAACGCGTCCGGGACCTGGAGCAGCATGCCGGCGCCGTCACCAGCGGCCGCGTCCGCACCGGTGGCGCCGCGGTGGTCGAGGTTCTCCAGGGCGGTCAGGCCCTTGGCGACGATGTCGTGGCTGGCCTCACCGCTCAACTGGGCGACGAAGGCGACGCCACAGGCGTCGTGCTCGAACGCGGGGTCGTACAGACCCTGGGCGGGCGGAGCGGGCATGGACATCGAAGCCATGGAGTGTCTCCTCTTCTGCGCGGTGCCGTGGGAGGCGGCGGCCGACGGGCGCGTGGCGCTGGACCAGGCCCGTGCGCCGACGCTGCGCCCGGGCAGCCTACCCGAGTCAGTCTCGCGATCCGGTTGCGTCCGTTTGCATGCTGGACGGCCGGGTGGGGTTACCGGTTAGTCACCCTCCTCGAAGCACTCCTCAGGCTCCGCCAACGACACCACCCGATCGATCAACCAACTGCCGCCGCCCGCCGAAAACCGGCTGATTCGGCAGAGCACTGCCAGATCTGGCAGAGCCCCGCGATTTCTACCGTATCTTCGCGGGCACCGCGGGTGAGCGCCGGTTCGGAAGGCCGATCGCTCGGCCCTGGATGTCGATCAGCAGCCGCGCTGGTGTTGTCCGTCCGGGCCAATTCGTTGTCCGTTTGACGCTCATCGCTGGTCTGGGACGCATTGGCCACCAGCCTCGGGTCCATGGATGGAATCTTCTCCCGCTCCGAACTCGCCGAGGCCGGGCTGACCGATTGGGGATTGCGACAGACGTTGGCAACGGGTCGGCTCCGGTCGCTGACCCGAGGTTGGTTCGCTTCGACAACAGCCGACCCACGAGCCACCAGCGCGATCCTCACCGGTTGCAGAATCGGATGTCTGAGCGCCGCTGAGATACACGGGTTGTGGGTTCCGCCGAGCGCGCACCGCCATTGGATCGCCCCGCGGCGTCGCGAGATCGGTCCGCTTCCCTCAGATGTGGTCGTCCACCGAACCGGCGATCCGCTGCCTCGGGTCTTCCAGTCGGTGGATGACTGCTTGTGGCAGATCATCCGGGCACATGATGCCGAGACGGCCCTGATGGTGATGGAGTCCGCGGCCCGGCTGGAAGCCGTACCGCGATCAACGCTCCTGAACATGATCGAACTCGCCCCTACGCGTTCTCGGGGGACCCTCGGGTTCTTCTGCGATCGATCCGAGTCGGGGACAGAGACCCGGGTACGGCTGTTCTACCAGCGGCGGCACGTTCGGGTTCGAGCCCAGGTGGCCGTGCCCGAGGTGGGCAGGGTTGACCTGCTGATCGGGGAGTCCCACATCGTGGAGTGCGACTCGCGAGCCCACCACGAAAGGCACGACCGATACCTGATTGATCGCCACCGCGATCTGGGGGCGGACGTGGGCGACTACCGCCACACTCGCCTGGCCTGGGAGCAGGTCTTCACTCGTTGGCCAGAGACTCAACAGGCGCTATCCACGACCTTGCGGCGGCGGACTCACCGCCACGTGCCGCGCAACGCGAGCGGCATCTGGATGCCGCAACTGCACACCCCGGAGTGGCTGGCCAGCTGAGGCGCACGCGAACACCGACTAGAACGCGGGGCTCTGCCACATCTGGCAGAGCCCCGCGAAATCACCCGACTTTTGGAGGCCCCTCCGAGTCGCCTTCCTGCTCGGAGGCGTCGGGCCCGGGCGACACGTCCTGATCCGCGGCGTCCTGAGCGTCGGGATCGGCCTCCTGGAGGGTGTCGCCGGCATCCGCGTCGGCCTCATCGGCTTTAGCGGGCTTGGCTGAGTCCGCGGTCACGACGTCCGGGTTGAGCAGCACGCTGGACTCCCGCCCCGGACGAGTCCGCACCAGCCAGATCAGGATCGCCACCCCGGCCAGGCAGATCAGCCCAGCGACCGCCTGGTTGAACCGGATCGGGCCAAAGGTGTCATAGGAGTAGTCCAGCCGGATGCCCTCGGTGAAGAAGCGACCAAAGCCGTAGAGGGCGATGTACAGGGCGAAGACCTTGCCGCGGCCGAGCGTCCAACGCTTGTCGGCCCAGAGCAGGACTCCGGCCACCAGCAGGTTCCACAGCGACTCGTAGGCGAACGTCGGATGGAAGGTCGAGTACTGCTCGAAACCGGGCACGCGATGCGCGGGGTCGATCTCCAGCGCCCAGGGAAGGTCCGTGGGCTGGCCGTACAACTCCTGGTTGAACCAGTTGCCGAAGCGGCCCAGGGCCTGCCCGACCGCGATGCCGGGGGCCAGTGAGTCGGCCAGCGAAGAGAAGCGAACCCCATGGTGGCGACAGAGCAGCCAGGCGCCCAGGGCGCCGGCGCCGATGGCCCCGTAAATGGCGATCCCGCCCTCCCAGATGGCGAACGCCGACCAGGGGTTCCGACCAGGACCGAAGTAGTCGCCGAGATGGGTCAGCACGTGGTAGATCCGAGCCCCGACGATCCCGATCGGGATCGCCCAGATGACGACGTTCTCGAAGGTGGTGGCGTCGCCGCCACGCGCCTGCCAGCGCCGCGAGCCGATCATCCAGGCCGCCGCCATGCCCGTGATCAGGCAGAGCGCGTAGATGTGCAGGAAGAAGGGCCCGAGCTGCCAACCGTTGATCGGGGGGCTGGGAATCGAGAAGATCACCCGGCCATCCTCACCCACCGGCCCCGCAATCCCAACCAAGAGGGGCCGGATGGACGTGAGTCGCTGGTGCTAGCCGAGGGTGGAACTCTGGCAGCAGGAACGCGCGATCAGGCCCGTTTTCGGGCACTTTGCAAGGTTCAGCGCTGTCAGAGTTCCATTCCGTGAGGGCTGCCGCACGCATCCCTAGGGTTGAGCGGCGGCGAATCGGTCCAGGTCGTCCTTGTAGGCGCCAATGGAGGTGCCCTGCGTCCAGACCAAGCGGCCGAGGCGTTCGCGATCGAAGCCGATCACCTGGGTGGAGTGGGTGACCTCGTAACCGCCGGACGTCTTGGTGGTGCCCTCCACGACCACCCCCATGGTCGCCCCGATCCTCTTCACCTCGGCCAGCTCGCCGGTCAGCCCAATGAAGGACGGATCGAACCGGGCCAGATAGGCCTTGAGGACCGCCGGGGTGTCCCGGGCCGGATCGACCGTGACCACGATCACCTGGACCTTGGCCCGGGTCTCGGGGGTGGTTCGGTTCAGCGCGCTGGCCAGGTCGGACAGCGTCGTCTTACAGATGTCCGGGCAGTTCGTGTAGGCGAAGAAGAACACCAGCACCGGCTTGTCGCTCCCCGTGCGCAGGACGAACGGGTGACCGTCCTGATCGGTCAGGGTGGCCTCGGGCAGCGCATACGGCTCGGTAAGAAGTACGCCTGCATAACCGCCGGTGGACGTCGTGATCGGCTTGACCTGGGCCGCCGGACCGCCGCAGCCGGCCAGTCCCAGCACCACCATCAGCAGGGCGATCGCCCACCGTCTCACCGTCGGATACCTCCGGCGAGGTCGGCCACCACCGCCCGCAGGCCGCTCAGGTCGTCCGGGGTGCCGGCGTCGTCGGCGGCCAGCAGCGGCTTGAGGAGCGCCGAGCCGACGATCACCGCGTCGGCGAAGCCGCCCACCTCGGCGGCCTGATCGCCATTGGACACTCCCAGTCCGACGCCGACCAGCACGCCGGGGTTGAGCGAGCGGATCCGCGCCACCAGTTCGGGAGCTGCCGACGACGACTCGGCCCGGGTCCCGGTGACCCCCATCACGGCGGTGGCATAGACCCAGCCTCGGCAGGCGTTGGTGGTGGCGACGATCCGTTCGTCGGTGGACGAGGGCGACAACAGGAAGATCCGATCCAGGTCGTGCGCCTCGGAGGCGGCCAGCCAGTCGTCGGCCTCGTCGGGGACGAGGTCGGGGGTGATCAGTCCACAGCCACCGGCGTTGGCCAGGTCGCGGGCGAACGCGTCCACCCCGTAGCGGTCGACCAGGTTCCAGTACGTCATCACCACCGAGGGCTTCCCGGCGGCCGCCACGGCCTCGA
>CAYVOW010000101.1:0-5322 GCA_964453585.1 uncultured Micropruina sp. | reverse complement strand
AGGGCGGCGTCGGAGCAGTCCAGCACCACGGTCACGTCGTCAGCGGTCAGCGCCAACCGCCATGTGTCAGCCACGTGAGTCACCCGGCGACCTGGAAGGAGACCGACAGCGATCCGGGACGTGGCCACAGCGCCGCCTCGGGCCTCACGTCCGGGCCGCACGACCGGGAACCCAGGCCGTGTTGGGCCATGTCCAGGTACAGGTGGGTGGCCTCGGGTGGCGGCAGTTCGTGTTGATGGCGCGCTGCGGCCCACTGTTCGGCCGAGTGCCGGGCTACCGTGAACCCGGGACGATGGCCCGCGACCGGGGCGGTCGTCACGGTGAGCCCCGGGACCCCGGGGCCGATGAGCGTCAGCTCGCGCAGCTCCTCCCGGTGGCCGGTCTCCTGGGGCACCGCGTAGCGGACGGTCAGGTCGTCCACGTCGGCGCCGAACCGGCCCACCCGGGCGGCGGCCCGGCTGTCGGGGTAGTTCTCCAACGGCCCCGTTCCGAACCAGTCCGCCCTGGCGTAGCCCAGGGGCAGCGTGAAGTGGACGCCCATCCGCGGCCAGGTGACCTGCCAGCCCGACGAGGGCTGCAGGTCGACCTCCAGGGTGAGGGCACCGTCGCGCCACGACCACCGGTGCTCGACGGTCACGAAGTCGCTGCTCTGGGCCGCGGCGAGGCGGCGGGTCGTGCCCACTCCCGTCGGCCCGGCGTCCAGCCGAAGCAGCCGCGACTGCATCCGGTCCAGACCCGCGGCCCGCCACCGCACCGCCGACGCCGGCCCCGGCAATCCTCGGCCGACCGTCGACGCGGGGTCGCCGAGTTCGTAGGAACCCATCGTGTCGAGAGAGTCGTTCTCGGTCGGGGCCCGCCAAAGGGTCGCCTCGCCCCCGGCCAGATCCAGCCCGCCAAGGGCGACCAGCCGACCCCAACGGTCGAAACGGGCGTCTCCGAGTTCGTAGCCGCCGTCGGAGGTTTGCCGCGCACCAGTTCGGCTAACGGGCGGGGCGCTGGGTCGGTGTTCGGCCACCCGACCCTGGGCGGTGGTGACGATGTGGCCCGCAGGAGCCCAGGCGACCGCTTCGGTCAGGCGGGCGGTAACCGTGAGCCGATGCTCGCCGGGGGCCCCGGTGTCAAGGTCAGGCAGCGGGACCGTGATGGACTCACCGGCGGCCACCTCCGGCACCGGGAGTTCGCCGCTGGCCACCTCTCGTCCGTCAGCCTGGTGAACCCAACCGAAGGTCAGGTCGCCGGTCGACGTGTCGTGCCGCAGGTTCGTCACCGACACTTCATCGCCCACCGCCACCCGGATCGGAGTCACCACGGCTGCGTACTCCACCAGCATCGGGGTGGGAGTGCCGTCGGCCAGCACCATGCCGTCACAGACGAAGCTGCCGTCGTGGAACGGCTCGCCGAAGTCACCCCCGTAGGCGTGGTACGGGGTGCCATCCGCAGTGGTGGTCAGCAGGCCGTGATCGCGCCACTCCCAGACGAAGCCGCCGTGCAACGCCGGGTGGGAGTCGAAGACACGCTCGTAACCCGCGATTCCACCGGCACCGTTCCCCATGGCGTGGACGTACTCGCACTCGATGATCGGACGCCCGGGACGGGTCCGGGTCAGTTCCTCCAACTCCTCCAGTGACGCGTACATCCGCGACACCACGTCGACGTGGCGGTCGTTGTGATCGCCCTCGTAGTGCACCGGGCGACCCGGGTCGCGGCGGTGGATCCAGGCGGCCATCGCCGCCAGATTCGCCCCCGATCCCGATTCGTTCCCCAGCGACCAGCTGATGATCGACGGGTGGTTCTTGTCGCGCTCCACCATCCGGGCGACCCGGTCGAGGTAGACCTCGCGCCAATCCGGGTCGTCGGACGGGTTACCGACCCAGTCGGCGTGGACGAAGCCGTGGGTCTCCACGTCGCATTCGTCCATCACCCAGAATCCGAGTTCGTCGGCCAGATCGAGCAGCCGGGGGTGCGGCGGGTAGTGACTGGTCCGGATCGCGTTCAGGTTATGCCGCTTCATCAGCTGCATCGCCTCGCGCACCCGGTCCTCGTGAAACACCCGGCCGTCGACGGGGTCGAAGTCGTGCCGGTTCACCCCGCGCAAGCGGACCCGACGACCGTTGACCAGCCAGGCGTCACCGACGACCTCGACCCGCCGGAAACCCACCCGGATGACGACGGTCTCGGCAGCGTTGGATACCTCGACGGCGTACAGCCGCGGCCGGTCGGCGCTCCAGGCGACCACCTCACCGACCTCCAGCCGGTGAGGCCCCTCAGCGTTCGCGATGGTCGTATCCAGTCCGAGTTCAGGACACGCGAGCCGGACCGGATAGATGCCGTCGCCCCGCAGCTCAAGGTCGAGGGTTCCGGCTGCCGTCTCCGGGTCGCGGTCGGCGCGCAGCCACACGTCGTCCAAACCGCCGTCGGGACGATGCAGCAGGGTCACCTCACGGAAGAGCCCGGGCAGCCACCACTGGTCCTGGTCCTCGACGTAGGACATCGCCGACCACTGGTGCACCCGCACCAGCAAGGTGTTATCGCCGGCCCCAACCACGTCGGTGACGTCGAGTTCCTGGCGGAGCCGGCTGCCCCGGACGATGCCCACCTCGACGCCGTTCAGCCACACCCGCCCCAGCGACTCCAGCCCGTCGAAGCGCAGCACCACCCTCCCGGAGTTCAGCCACGACTCCGGCACTTCGACCTGGCGGCGATAGTCACCGGTGGGGTTCTCGTCCGGCACGTGGGGCGGGTTCAACGGGAACGGGTAGTTCACATTCGTGTAGGCCGGACGACCCCAGCGGCCATCCCCACGAAGCACCCAGTGCGAGGGCACGTCGATGACATCCCATGACGTGTCGTCGAAGTCGGGACGCGCGGGATCATCGTCCGGCGCCCCGGCGCTGGGGGAGAGCCGGAACCGCCAATCCCCGCACAGGTCGATCGCCGGTGCGTCGGTCACCAGGTGGGCCCTTGGCGCGACCCGTTGTCCCGAACCAGAGGAGATCTCATCGACGTAGGAGGGAGCGGTGACAGGGGACTGGGACATGGCTTCCTCATCGGTGCAGGACGAGTGACGTGGGCAGCCGACCGCGACGGTGCCACCGAAGAGTCGGCGGCACCGTCGACGGATCAGCCCTTGGTGGCGCCGAGGGTCAGCCCGGCGACGAAGTGCTTCTGCAGCAGGAAGTAGATGATGATCGTCGGCAAGGCGATCACCACCGATCCTGCGGCGACCAGGTTGTTGTCGGTGAAGAACGCCCCGGACAGGTTGGTCAGCGAGCTCGTGATCGGGAACTTGTCGCCGGATTGCAGCAGCACGGTTGCCCAGAAGAACTCGTTGTAGATCCAGGTGACCTCCAATGTGGCCAGCGCCGCCAGGGACGGACGACACAGAGGCAGGGTCAGGCCCCAGAACTGCTCCCAGATCCCGGCACCGTCGACCATCGCCGACTCGTAGATCTCCTTCGGCAGCGCCTTCATATAGTTCGAAAGCACGAAGGTGCAGAAGCCGACCTGGAAGGCGACGTTCACCGCAATCAGACCCCAATAGGAGTTGAGCAGCGTGCCGGATTCGCTGAACCAGAACGGAACCTCGAAGTTCTGGAACATCTTGAACACCGGAATCAGCAGCGCCTGAGGTGGCAGCAGGTTCCCGGCCGTGAAGGCGGCCAGCATGAAGATGTTGAACTTCCAGTTGAAGCGGGCGATCACGAAGGCGACCATCGATGCCAAGAACAGCGTCAACACCACCGCCGGGATGGTGATGATGGCCGAGTTCACGAACTTGTGGGCGAAATCACCAGCGTCCCAGGCCTTCAGGTAGTTGTCGATGGTGAACCCGCCGAAGCTCAGATAGCCGTGTTCGGCCGTGTACTGGTAGCTCCGGAAGGACGCGGCCAACGCGTACACCAGAGGGATCAGCCACACCACCGTCATCACCGCGAGGAAGACGTGGGTGGTGATCCGACCGCGAGTCCAGGGCCGCTTGTTCTTCGCCGGCTGGCTCGCCGCCGCGGTCGGGGGGAGGGAAACCGGGGTCTCGGCGCTCATCGGTCCTCCTTCAGCACGATGCGCAGGTAGATCAGGATGAACACAGTCGACATCACCAGCATGATCGTCGCCAGCGCGGAGCCGAACCCGATCCGTTGGGCCTCGCCGACGATGTTGCGGGTCACCTCGGTGGCCAACAACTCCAGGCCATTGCGTCCTCGGTTGATCACCCAGACCAAGTCGAACGCCCGCAGCGAGTCGATGAAGGTGATCACCAACACCACCACGTTGATCGGGAAGAGAACCGGGAAGACGATGTGGAAGAACGTCTTGGTCTCCGAGGCGCCATCGATGGCGGCCGCCTCTTTCAGTGACGCGTCGACGCCCTTCAAGCCCGCCAGGTACAACAACATGACGTAACCCACGTGACGCCACGAGGTGGCGATCAAGGCCGACCAGAGGTTGATGTTCGGGTCGCCGTACCAGTCGACGGAGGTGCCCATCAAGGCGTTGAGCAGACCCTGATCGCGGCTGAAGATGAGCTGCCAGATGAAGCCGATCAGCGCCATCGACAAAACCACCGGCAGGTAGAGCGCCGTCTGGTAGAACTTCGTCCCCGAGGCTTCCCGGTCCAGCAAGACCGCGATCAGCATGCCCAGGGGGGTCGCCACACAGAAAAGCACCACCAACCAGATCACGTTGTGCTGCACGGCCGGCCAGAAAGCCGGGTAAATGGTGACCGCGTCGCCGTACCACTTCGTCCCGACGAACTTGGCCTCGCTGAAGGGACCGAACCCGTCCCAGTTGAAGAAGCTCATCACCACCGACGCGATCGCCGGCACCCAGACCAGCGTTGCGGTCACGGCGGTCGGGATGAGCACCATCAAAGCGATCGTGACCCGGTCACGGGCAGACATCCGCAAGCGGCGCCGGCCCGTGACCGACCTGCTGGTGGCAGTGGTCATGATGCGAAGATCGACTTCTTCTGCGCCTCCACGTCCTTGAGAATCGACGCGAGGTTGTCGGGCGTCTTGAGGAAGCTCTGGAGGGCCGGACCCATCACCGTCGAGGCGAAGTCGGGGCGGCTGTCTCGGTCGAGGAAGAGCGAGACCTCCTTGGCCTCCTTGAGCACCCCCAGCATCTTGGTCTGCAGCGAGGTGTACTTGGACACGGTCGCCTGCTGGCTGGTGGCCACGACGGACGGGTCGGCCTGGACGAGGATGTCCTGAGCGGCGCCGGAGCCGAGGAAGCCGAGCCACTTCTTGGCGCCGGCTTCGTTCTTCGGCCGCTTGCTCATCATGTAGCCGTCCGTCGGCGCTTCGATGGCGCCCGAGCCGATGG
>CAYVOW010000100.1:0-5633 GCA_964453585.1 uncultured Micropruina sp. | reverse complement strand
CTCGCCGACGAACCGACCGGCAACCTCGACTCGGTGTCCACCCGCGACGTGCTGACGCTTTTCGACGAGTTGCACGACCAGGGGCGCACCATCGTGCTGATCACCCACGAGCGCGACGTCGCCCAGGCGGCGTCCCGGCAGGTGCTGATCCACGACGGCCTGCTGACCGAAGGCGCGCTGACCGAAGGCGTCGTCGGATGATGGGCTGGGGCGAGACGGTCCGGACCGCCTGGGAGGCGCTCGGCGCCCGCCGGATGCGCTCAGCGCTGACCATGCTCGGCATCCTGATCGGCATTGCCGCGGTGATGCTGACCGTCGGCCTCGGCCAGGGCGCCCAGGCGTCCATCACCGAGCAGATCAACAAACTCGGCTCCAACCTGATCACCGTCACCCCGTCGGCGGGCACCTCCTCGTCCGGCTTCCGGGGCGGGGGCAGTGCGGTCACCACGCTGACCGCTGACGATGCCGCTCTGCTCGCCGACCCGCTGGTGGCACCGGACGTGTCCGCGGTGGCCGCGGTCTCCACGGGGCAGGCCACCTTGCAGGTCGGCACGGAAACCTGGACCAGCGCCGCGGTCGGCACCGTGCCGCAGTGGTCGACGATCCGCAACCGCCTGGTCTCCGACGGTCGCTTCTTCACCGACTCGGACGTGGCCGCCGGTAACCGGGTGGCGGTGCTCGGCTCGTCCACCGCCACCGAGTTGTTCGACGTCGAGTCGCCGATCGGTCGGACGGTGCTGATCTCGGGCCAGGAGTTCACCGTGATCGGCGTGCTGGAATCGGCTGGCAGCACCAACGCGTTCACCAACGAGGACGACCAGGTGGTGGTGCCCCGGTCCACCTTCGTCAACCTCCTGTCGGCCCAGGCCAACGCGCGCAGCGTCTCGGCCATCTACGTCCAGGCCAGGGACGCCGACAGCGTCTCGGCGGCCTACCAGGAGGTGACCGCGGCCCTGCTCACCTCGCACCGGCTGACCGCGGCCGATCAGGACTTCCAGGTGATGAGTTCGGCGACCCTGGCCTCGACGCTGGCCTCCACCACCACGATCCTGACCGCGCTGCTGGCCAGCATCGCCGGCATTTCCCTCTTGGTGGGTGCCATTGGGGTCATGAACATCATGCTGGTGTCGGTCAGCGAACGCGTCCGGGAGATCGGGCTGCGTAAGGCGCTCGGGGCCACCCCGTCCCTGATTCGTCGCCAGTTTCTGGTCGAGGCCGGAATCCTCGGCCTGCTCGGCGGGCTGGCCGGGGTGGCGCTCGGCTACTTCGGGGCCCTGGGATTGTCCGCGGCGCTCAGCTTCACGGTGATCATCTCCTGGCTGGCCACCCTGCTGGCGCTGGCGGTCTCGATGGGCATCGGCGTAATCGCGGGGGTTTACCCGGCCAGTCGCGCCGCCCGGATGGCGCCGATCGACGCCCTGAGGAGCGAGTGATGGCCAGCGCAAGGAACCCCAGGGGACGCTACGGGCTGGTCGTGTTCGGGGTGGTCCTGGCCCTGATCGCGGTGGGCGGCTTCGGGTTGGCGGCGGCGACCGCTGGTTCTCGTCCCGCCACCGAGCGCTACACCACCGCGTCGGTGACCAAGGCGACCATCCAGGAAACGCTGGCCCTGACCGGCACGGTGACCCGCACCGGCGAGGAGGCGGTCGCCTTCACGGTGTCCGGGACGGTGACCTCGGTGAAGGTCCGGATCGGGGACACGGTCAAGGCCGGTCAGGTGCTGGCCACCGTGGACAGCGCACCCGCCCGGGTGGCGGTGTTGCAGGCGAGGGCTGGGCTGGCCCGCGCGGAGGCCCAACTCAAGGCCGACCAGGACTCGATCGCCGCCGCCGCCGAAGCCAAAGCCAAGGCGGCCGCGGCAGCCGCCAAAGCAAGGAAGGCCGCCGCCCGCTCCCGAGCGGCCCTGATGGCGATGCAAAAGGCGATGGTGGCGGTGCAAGGGGCGCTCGGCGCCCAGCAGAAGGCGTGCCTGCCGGTGCTGTCGCCGCAAGCCCAGGCCACTCCCGAGCAACTGGTGGCCTGCTCCACCGCCATGGCTGCCCTGGCCAAGGCGCAGGCAACGGCCTCCGGCGCGATCATGGCCGCCTCGGTGCCGTCCGGCCAGTCGTCGGCCGGCGCGAGCGTCGGGAACACCGTTGGCGCCACTGACGCTCAGCTCGCCTCGGATGCCGCAGCGGTGCTGGACGCCCAGCAGCGAGTGAACTCCGCCGAGGACGACCTGGCTGCAACCACACTGCGAACACCGCACGATGGCGTGGTCGGCGCCCTCACCCTGACCAAGGGCGCCGCGTCCACGGGAGGCTCGGTGACCGTGGTGGGAGCGGGCCGCGCGGTGGTGAGCGTCGAGGTGCCACTCTCGGTTCGACCGCTGGTTGACCCGAAGCAGCAGGCGACCGTCACCCCTGCCGGAACGGCGGCCACCCTGACCGGCACCGTGCAGCGGGTCAGCGTCCTGGCCACCGATGGGACGTCGGGCGCGACGGCCAGCTACACCACCACGATCACGGTCGCCGACCCCGACCAGAAACTCCACACCGGCGCCAAGGCCGAGGTCTCGATCGAACTGCGTCAGGTCAGTGACGTGCTCACCGTGCCGGTGTCGGCGACCACCCGGGTGACCAGCAGCACGGCCACCGTCCGGGTGCTGGCCGACCCGGCGGCCACCCCTGAGACGGTGACCGTGACCACCGGAGCGGTCGGGCAGGGCCGGATCCAGGTCGTCCAGGGACTCACCGAAGGACAACGGGTGGTGCTGGCCGACCGGCAGGAGGCCGTCCCGGCCGGCAACTTCTTCGGTCGCCGGACGACCCCCAGTGCCTCGGCGACGCCGCTGTCGTCCACCCAGGCGAGCGCCGCACCGACGTCGCCCGGGCCGGCTGCGCCCAGCCCCTCCACCACCCGCTGATCGAGCACGACGATGGGGCCGGAATCGTCCGGCCCCATCGGGTGCGTGGCGTCAGGCGGCTGGAACGACCAGCCCTTTCCCGTAGGCGGACTCCGCCACGGTCGAGGCCAGGTTGGTGGCGGTCACCGCACCACCTCGAACGCTGACCACCGTGACCACGCCGGTCAAGTTGCCGTTGGAGTTGAACTCCTGCGCGACCGCGATCGCCACCTTGTCGAGGCGCCGCCCGTTGACCATCGTCGGGACCACCGACACCCGCTCGCCGGCGGAGTCGTCGGCCTCCGGCCGTCCGCCCAATCCGCCGGTTCCCTGGGTGAGAGCCCGGGCGCGTCCGGACGAGTCGTCGGCCACCAACAGAGCGGATCCGGCTGCCCAGAGGCCGGACACGGTGTCGCCCGGCGCTCCGATCACTAGCGCTTGGGCGCCGTCCAGGGCGCCGCGGCCGTAGGCGACCGAGTAGCCGAACAGATCCCAGGGCTGGCTGGTCCCAGGGATGCCCGCGGTGTTCTGGGTCACCCCCCGAATCCTGGTCACCGCCTTGGTGGCCGGGTCGTAGGAGAACGCGTGCACCATCCCGGCGCCGGCCACCGTGCCGACCCGCTCCAAGGGGGAGCCGACCACGATCCGACCGTCGCTGGCCGCCACCGCGGCTCCGAAGCCGTCAATCTCCTCCGCCGCACTGGGGAACCCGGCCGTGTTCTGGGTGACGCCGCGGCCACGGAACTGGGGCCGGGGCCGGTCACCGTGAGCAGGGCGACCGCTCCGGCGTCGCCCACAGTACCCACGTCTTCGCCGCGGACCCCGACCACCAGCGTCGAACCGGTGACGGCCAGGGCGAAGCCGAACTCGTCGTAGTCCTCGTCCGCGCCCGGAACCCCCGGGTAGTCCTAGTCGACCCGGACGGGGCGTTGCAGCGACCCGTGATCGTAGGCGTGGAAGGAGAGGGCTCCGCCTCGTCCCTCGGCGGACAGCTCCTGCGCCTGACCCACCACCAGGTAGCCGGGCAAGATCGCCAGGGTCGCCTCGCCGGAGCGAGGGTCAATCTGGATGCGCTGCATGCCCTGGGCCGAGAGTCCATCGACGCTCCCCTTGAGCAGGAACACCGACCTCCGACTACCGGCCTCGCCTGACGGTCGATTGCCGGAAGCCTCGACCGCCACGTCGGCACAGCCGTCGCCGTCGATGTCCCCCACCGCCACGGTGTCGCCGAAGAGTCGGGTCGGCGCCTTGATGCCACACGACGCCTGGGTGTGGGTCTGACGGGTGGTCCCGCCCAGCCAGAGGTCGATGGCGCCATCGCCGTTGTCGACCGCGGTGTCGCCGATGACCAGGTCACCCTGGCCGTCCCCGTTGACGTCCCCGGGCACGTGGGTGCTGGCGGTGCACCCGGTCGCCGCCTGGGCGGGGGTGGAGGTGGACACCAGCAGACCGGCGGCCAGGGCGAGGCCGGTGATCCCGGCAGCGGAACGGATGAGTTTCATGGTTTGGTCTCCTCAGGGGTTGGTAGTGCTGGGCGCTACTCCACCGCCGCGCGGCCCGTCCGGTCATCGGCTCCGCGTCGCGGCTCAGGGTCTGCCCGTAGGTCCGCGGGCCGCCCTTCCCTCCGTCCGCGGTAGGGGGAAGGATGAGCGCAGGTCCACCCACGAGAGGAGTCATCGATGACTCAGCCCTTGTTCCCGTCCGATTTCCTGTGGGGTGGAGCGACCGCCGCCAACCAGTTGGAGGGCGCCTATCTCACCGACGGAAAGGGCCTCTCCATCCAGGACGTGATGCCGCGCGGGATCATGGCGCCGCCGACCGAGGAACCCACCCCCGACAACCTGAAACTCGAGGGGATCGACTTCTATCACCGCTACGCCGCCGACATCGCGCTGTTCGCCGAGATGGGCTGGACGGTGTTCCGGTTCTCGATCGCCTGGTCGCGGATCTTCCCCAACGGCGATGACGAGACTCCCAACGAGGAGGGCCTGGCCTTCTACGACCGGGTGCTGGACGAGTTGGAGAAGCACGGGATCACCCCGCTGGTCACGATCAGCCACTACGAGACCCCGCTGCACCTGGCCAAGCAGTACGACGGCTGGGTGAACCGGAAGCTGATCGGCTTCTACGAGCGCTACGCCCGGACCCTGTTCGAGCGCTACGGCAGCCGGGTGACGTACTGGCTGACCTTCAACGAGATCAACTCGGTGCTGCACGCGCCGCTGATGTCGGGCGGCATCTGGACGCCCAAGGATCAGCTTTCGGCCAAGGATCTTTACCAGGCGATTCACCACGAGCTGGTGGCGTCGGCCTCGGTCACCAGGATCGCCCACGAGATCGACCCGTCCCTGCAGGTGGGCTGCATGGTGATCGCGATGCCGATCTATCCGCTGACCCCCGACCCGAAGGATGTGTTCAAGGTCCTCCAGGCCGACCACGAGAACCTGGCCTTCTCCGACGTCCACGTCCGCGGGGAGTACCCCGGCTACTTCCTGCGTACGCTGCGCGAGAAGGGGATCGAACTCGACATCACCGACGAGGACCGCGAGACGCTGACGAACACCGTCGACTTCGTCTCGTTCAGCTACTACATGAGCATCTGCGAGTCGGCGGCCGGTGGCGAGCGCGGCGAGGGCAACATCATGGGCGGCGTCCGGAACCCGACCCTGCCGTCCTCGGAGTGGGGGTGGCAGATCGACCCGGTCGGCCTGCGGATCGTGCTCAACCAGTTCTGGGACCGCTGGGGCAA
>CAYVOW010000099.1:0-5672 GCA_964453585.1 uncultured Micropruina sp. | reverse complement strand
GCCGGCTCGGTGCGCGACTCGCTGTCGGTGCTCGACCAACTGCTCGGTGGTGCCGGGGACGTCGGGGTCACCTATCCGCAGGCCGCGGCTCTCCTCGGCTACACCCCCGACGCCCTGCTGGACGAGATCGTTGACGCCTTCGCCGCCGGCGACGCCCACGGGGTGTTCGCCTGCGTCGACAAGGTGATCGAGGTCGGTCAGGATCCGCGACGATTCGCCGAGGATCTGCTGCGCCGCCTGCGCGACCTGATCATTGTGGCCGCGGTGCCGGACGCGCTGACGTCCGGCTTGGTGGACGTGGCCGCCGACCAAGCCGAACGGCTCGACCACCAGGCGACCATGTTGGGATCGGGAGAGTTGACCCGGGCCGCCGAGGTGATCGCCCAGGGGCTGACCGACATGCGTGGCACCACCGCCCCCCGGCTGCACCTGGAACTGATGTGTGCTCGGGTGCTGCTGCCGGGCAGCGACGTGGACGAGCGTGGGGTGCACGCCCGACTCGACCGGCTCGAGCGGCGGTTGGGGATGGACGGTGCCTCGCCCGTCGCCCCGACCGGCGAGACCCCCGATTACGGGAGGCCCGCCACGGGTCAGCGCAGCGAGGCCGACTCGTCCGGTCGTCCCTCGGATGGGCAGTCCTCGTCCGGTCGTCCGAGGCCCCAGGCGTCGCCGCGATCGGCAGCCGGACCGGTCGAGGTCGTCGCCCAACCCTCTGCACCCGCCCTCGGTTCGCCGTCACAGTCGTCGGCGGCTGATGACCTGCCGCCGTGGGAGTCGGCGTCGCCGTCCGCTGCGAGCTCAGAAGGCTCAGCCGAAGCTCCGCCGGCGTTGGCCGACGCCGACAGCGAGTCGTGGCCGGCCGCACAACCCCCGGAGGCCCCGGCCGTTCCCGCCGCGAGCCGTGGCGCCGCTCCCGGAGCGATGGGCACCGCCGATCTACGACGGTTGTGGCCCGACGTCCTCCAGGAGGTGAAGAACCGCCGTCGGTTCACCTGGATCGTGCTCAGCCAGCACGCCCAGGTGATCGAGCTGGCCGACGAGGTGCTCACCCTGGGGATCGCCAATGTCGGCGCCCGGGACAGCTTCGGCCGCGGCGGCAGCGATGAGGTGCTCCGGGAGGCGATCCTCGCTGTGGCCGGCGTCGCCGTCCGGATTCAGCCGATCCTGGATCCCTCGGCGGCCGGGGCGGAGGCCCCGCCGGCGCCGGTGGCCGCCCCGGCCCAGGCCGCTCGTCCGGCGGCTGCGGATCAGGCGCGCCAGAATCTGCGGGCGACCAGGAGCGGAGCCCCTGAGCAGCCGGAGGGTCCGGCGCCGAGTCGCGACGACGAGGATGTCGTCGACGACGCCGAAAGTCATGACGAGCTGCTGGCGCGACACCTGGGAGCGCAGCGGATCTCGGAGGACTAGCCGTGGCTCCAGCCGCTGCGGCGGAGTCGGCGCGACTCAGGTGCCGGTCAGCAGGAACACCAACGGGATCACCGCGAACGCGAAATTGGTGATCCGGTGGCCACCACCAGCGGCAGCAACCGGCCCTGCCGCCGTCGGATCACCGAAATCAGGGAACCCCGGCCGTAGCCCCCCGCCGTCAGAGCCGCGAGGTACCGGTCAGCAGGATCACCATGCGATCACCGCGAACGCGGAAGTGGTGATCCGATGGGCCCATCACCAGCGGCAGCAACCGGCCCCGCCGCCGTCGGATCACCGAAATCAGGGAACCCCAGCCGTACCCCCGCCGTCAGCCGCGAGGTGAGGACGGCGCCGCCTAGTAACAGTGGCGGAGGAACGAGGCGAGCCATCCGGCTCGGGGAGGGTCGTCACGGCGACTCCGGCTGGTTGGGGGCGTGCAGCCTAGAAGACTGAGCTGTCAGCCCCCGCCGGTAGGCTGTCGGCGACCACAGGCGAGGAGACGAAGGGCGATGACCGGAATGTTCGGAGAGCAGGGGTTCGACATGAACGCTCTGCTGGCGCAGGCCCAGGCGATGCAGGCGCAGTTCCAGCGGGCGCAGGACGAGTTGGCGGCCAAGCAGGTGATGGGCTCGGCCGGCGGCGACCTCGTCCGGGTGACCGTGTCGGGCGCCGGCGAACTGCAGCAGGTCGACATCCGGCCCGAGGCCTGGGATGAGGACGATCCGTCCGCGCTGGGCGACCTGATCGTGGCGGCCGTGCGCGACGCCAACAAGAAGGTCGCGATCCTGGCCGAGACCTCGCTGCCGCAACTGCCCGACCTGGGCTGAGCCTCCGTGTACGAAGGCCCCATTCAGGAGCTGATTGACGAGCTCGCCCGGCTGCCCGGGATCGGCCCCAAGGGTGCCCAGCGGATCGCGTTCCACATCCTGCAGACCGACAAGCAGGACGTCGACCGGCTGGCTCGGGCGCTGCAGGAGGTGGTGGAGAAGGTGCGGTTCTGCAATCGCTGCTTCAACATCTCCTCCGACGATCTGTGCCGGGTCTGCCGCGACCCGCGCCGCGATCACACCACCATCTGCGTGGTCGAGGAGTCCAAGGACGTCGCCGCGATCGAACGAACCAACGAGTTCCGGGGGCTGTACCACGTCCTCGGTGGGGCGATCTCGCCGATCGACGGGATCGGCCCCAACGAACTGCACATCCGCGAACTGTGTGTCCGGCTCGGCGACGGCACCGTAACCGAGGTGATCCTGGCCACCGACCCCAACCTGGAGGGGGAGGCGACCGCGGCCTACATCTCCCGGCTGCTGATCCCGATGGGCGTGGTCGTCTCGCGGCTGGCGTCCGGGTTGCCGGTCGGTGGCGACCTCGAATACGCCGACGAGGTCACGTTGGGCAGAGCCTTCCAGGGGCGGCGCACGGTGGGCGCGTGAGCGTCCGGCTGGTCGCCGCCGATGTGGATGGAACCCTGCTGCGCTCCGACGTCACCTTGTCCGAGCGCACCCGGGAGGCGGCCCGCCGGGCGGTCGATGCGGGCCTGATCGTGGTGGCCGTCTCCGGTCGGCAGCCGTTCGCGATCGCCCAGGTGCTGCCCGAGTCGGTGTTCATCGGCCCTTGTGTCGGGGCGAACGGGGCAGTGTCGCGCAACCTCGCCACCGGCGAGCGTTACTTCGAACACTTGGTCGATCCAGACGCCCAGCGAGCGCTGGTCGCAGCGTTGGCGGCGGATCTGCCGGGGCTTCGCTGCGCATCGGTCCGCGATGGCGGCGACACCTTCTTCCCCGAGTTCGGCTACGTGGAACTGATGCGCTCGGGCGACCACGGCCGCACCGACCCGGGCCCGGAGTACCCGCGCGACGAGGTGTTGGCAGAGGGCTCGGTGAAGCTCGTCATCCGGCATCCGGTCGCCCGGCCCGAGGCCCTGTTGGCAGCCGCCCTGGCGGCTGCGGTGCCCGGTTGCGAGCCGGTCACGTCGGGGGCGCCCTTCCTGGAGGTTGCCCGAGCCGGCGTGACCAAGGCCAGCGGACTGGCCGACCTGTGCAGCCGAATGGGTGTGGCGGCCGACGAGGTGGTGGCCATCGGCGACAACCTCAACGACATCGCCATGCTGCAGTGGGCGGGTCGTGGCATCGCGATGGGGAACGCCCTATCGGCGGTCAAGGCGGCCGCGGACGAGGTGACCCTCAGCAACGACGAGGACGCGGTAGCCGTCCTGCTCGAGGAGCTCGTCGCCTGAGCCCCGGGGTGGGCGCACAATGGAGCCCATGATCACTGGTTTGTACCTGATCCTGATCGTGATCGTCGGGATCGTCGTCCTGGCCGGGGTGGGGGTAGTGCTTTCGACGTTCGGTCGGCGCAACGCCGCCCCGGGGCCGGTAAACGTCCAGGACCCGCCGCGTCGTCCGGCCGCCGACGTGCTGGCCGAGCGCCGACGCTCAGGCGACATCAGCGAAGAGGAGTATCAGGCGCGGATCCGCCAAGCCGAGGAGCAGGGTCAGTTGTGACCCGTCCCTCACAGAAACTCACAGGCTCCTGACAGCGGATCGGGACGCCGAGCGACGCACCATGGATACATCCGACGAAGGGAGTACCAAATGAGAGGACCGCACATGGGAGGTGCCGGCTTCCACCTACTGGGGATGTTCGCCGGGTTCCTGGGCTTGCTGTTCACTGCCGCGATCATCTTCCTGGTGATCAAGCTGTTGCAGAAGAAGCGGGTCATCCCGCCGAACTTCATGCAGCCGCCCGCCCCGACGCAGCCAGCGGCGGCGGATCCGCTGAGCGTTCTCGACGAGCGCCTGGCCAAGGGCGATATCGACGTGGACGACTACCGGGCCAGGCGCAGCGCCTTGCTCGACGGCGGACTCAACCACCCCGGGCCGAACCCGGAACCGCCAGTGCCCTGACCGCCACCGGTGCCGACATCGCCCGCCCCAAGTCCCCCGGGGCGGGCGATGTTCGTTGTGCGAGGCGGGCCATCCCCGACTGGCGGCGCGTGGAATTCCCGGCTGACTCACTCGTTGGGCCGTCATGACCGATGGTGACGTGAACATCGTCAACGATCGAGTCAGCCGGACATTTTCCAGCCCGGCGCCCGCCTTTCGACAGGCACTTGGCCCGCGACTACCATGGGACGACGTCCGCACAGCAGTGATGGGGCCATCACCCCGGAGCCGCCGGAAGAACGGCGCGTGAGCGCTCACTAGAACCGGCAGCGGCGATCCTTGAGTGGGCCGTCCTTCGACGGCCAAGGAGGGTGGTACCGCGGGGTTCGCCTCGTCCCTTCGTCCCGAACGCTGACGAAGGACCACGATGACCGCCCAGTACCGCCCCGTTCCACCGCACGTCGACCTGCCGGCGATGGAGCACGAGATCCTCGCCTTCTGGGACGCCAACAACACCTTCGGCCAGTCCCTGGAGCGCACCAAGGACGGCCGCGACTGGACCTTCTACGAGGGCCCGCCCACCGCCAACGGCACCCCCGGCACCCACCACATCGAAGCCCGGGTGTTCAAGGACGTGTTCCCGAGGTTCAAGACCATGCAGGGGTTCCACGTCGAGCGGAAGGCCGGCTGGGACTGCCACGGGCTGCCCGTCGAGCTCGCCGTGGAGAAGGAGCTCGGCTTCAACGGCAAGCCCGACATCGAGGCCTACGGGGTCGAGGCGTTCAACGCCCGCTGCCGCGAATCGGTCAGCCGCCACGTCGGTGAGTTCTCCGAGCTGACCCACCGGATGGGCTACTGGGTGGACTTCGACGAGGCCTATTGGACGATGAATCCCTCCTATGTCGAGTCCTGCTGGTGGGCGTTGAAGCAGATCCACGACAAGGGCCTTCTGGTCGAGGACTATCGGGTCGCGCCCTACTGCCCGCGCTGTGGCACCACCCTGTCCGATCACGAACTGGCCCAGGGCTACGAGGACGTGGTTGATCCCAGCGTCTACGTCCGGTTCCCGCTGACCTCGGGTCCGTTGGCCGGCAAGGCGTCGTTGCTGGTCTGGACGACCACCCCCTGGACGCTGGTCAGCAACACCGCGGTCGCCGTCCACCCCGACGTGACCTACGTGGTCGCCGAGTCGGCGACGGAAACCCTGGTGGTCGCCGAACCGCTGGCCGAGAAGGTCCTAGGCGAGGGCTGGACGATCACCGCCCGCTTCGCCGGCAAGGACATGGAGCTGTGGCGCTACCAGCGCCCCTTCGACCTGCTGGAGTTCCCGGACGTGGTCGGCGGCACCCATTACGTGGTGCTGGCCGACTACGTCACCAC
>CAYVOW010000098.1:0-5795 GCA_964453585.1 uncultured Micropruina sp. | reverse complement strand
AGGACTTGAACCTCCACGCCCTATACGGGCACTAGCACCTCAAGCTAGCGCGTCTGCCAATTCCGCCACCCGGACGAGTGTCGGCCCGGGGCATCCCCGGGCAGCCCCAGCACTATAGCAACACGCCGCCTGCAACTCCCACTTGGCCCGGGCGGAGGCGTGGGTCAGGATGGCGGCATGACCATCGACTCCCGCCCAGAGGCCGACGTCACCCGGTTGTGCTCCGAGTTGATCCGGATCGATACCTCCAATTTCGGCCCCGAGGGGTCGAAGGGGGAGAGGGGCGCGGCGGAGTACATCGCCGCTCAGTTGGACGAGGTGGGCATCGAGGCGACGCTGCTGGAGTCGGCGCCGACCCGAACCACGGTGGTTGCCGAGTGGGCCCCCGAGGGCTGCGACACCTCGCTGCCGCCGCTGCTCGTCCACGGCCACACCGACGTGGTGCCGGCGATCTCCTCGGACTGGTCGGTGGACCCCTTCGCCGGCGAGATCATCGACGATTGCGTCTGGGGTCGGGGCGCGGTCGATATGAAGGACTTCGACGCGATCGTGCTCTCGGTCGTCCGGGACCGCATGCGCAGCGGACGACCGCCGCGGCGTCCGATTCGGCTGGTGTTCCCCGCCGACGAGGAGGCGGCGGGTAGTTTCGGCGCGCACTGGCTGGTTGACAACCATCCCGACCTGATCAGCGACTGCACCGAGGCGGTCGGGGAGGTGGGCGGCTTCTCCCTCACCATTCGTGACGACCTGCGGCTCTATCTCATCCAAACCGCCGAGAAGGGGCTCGCCTGGTTGAACCTGATCGCCGACGGAACCGCGGGCCACGGGTCGATGCGCAACTCCGACAACGCCGTCACCAGCCTTGCTCAGGCGGTCTCCCGGATCGGTGAGTATCGCTGGCCGCCGCGGATCCATCCGGCCCAGCAGGGATTTCTCGACGCGGTCGAGGACGCCCTCGGTGTGAGTGTGAACGGAGACTCGGTCGAGGAGACCCTGGCGTCCCTTGGCTCGGTCGCGCGGATGGTGGGCGCCACCATGGGCAACACCACCAATCCGACCATGCTCAAGGCCGGCTACAAGCACAACGTGATCCCCGGCTCGGCGGTCGCCGGCATGGACGGCCGGTTCGTCCCCGGCGCCAAGGAAGAGTTCTTCGCCACCATCAACGAACTGCTTGGTGACAAGGTGCGTTACGAGGTCGTGGCCGAGCAGGAGGCCGTCGAAGCCGAGTTCGCCGGTGACCTGGTGGACGCCATGAAGGCGTGCTTGGAGGAGGCCGACCCCCAGGGCAAGGCGGTCCCATTCCTGATGTCGGGCGGCACGGACGCCAAGGCCTGGCAGCGTCTGGGCATCAGTTGCTACGGATTCGCCCCGCTGCGGTTGCCGCCGGACCTGGACTTCGTGGCGATGTTCCACGGGGTGGACGAGCGGGTGCCGGTGGCGTCCCTGGAGTTCGGCTGCCGGGTGTTCGACCGGTTCCTCGACCTGGCCTGAGCGCGGGGTCGGGGCGGGCTCAGCGGCCCGCGTTCGGCCCCCCGCTGACGTCGTCCAGCGCCTGGGCGATCTCCGCTGGCAACTCCAGGTCTTCGGTCGCCAACAGCGGGCGCAGTTGTTCAGCGGTGCGCGCCCCCAGCAGCGGCGCGGTCACGCCCGGGGCGTCCCGGACCCACAGCAGGGCCACCTGGGCGGCGGTCAGGTCCAACCCCTCGGCGGCCCGGACGACCGACGCCACCACTGCGGCCGAACGGGCCTCCAGATAGGGCTCCACAAACCAGGAGAAGTGGTCGGCCGCCCCACGCGAATCACGGGGGATCCCGGTGGCGTACTTCCCGGTGAGGACCCCGCGGCCCAGCGGTGACCAGGGGAACAGCCCCATCCCGAAGGCCCGAACCGCCGGAATCACCTCCACCTCGGCCCGGCGGGCGAGTAGCGAATACTCGACCTGCGCCGAGCTGATCGGGGTCCGTCCGGGGAAGGCGTTCTGCCAGGTGGCGGCCTGGGCGGTCTGCCAGCCGACGAAGTTGGACACCCCGGCGTAGCGGACCATGCCAGCGCTGACCGCATGATCGATCGCCGCCAGCGATTCCTCCAACGGAGCGGACCCCCAGGCGTGGAGCTGCCAGAGATCGACGTGATCGGTGTGCAGGCGGCGCAGCGATCCGGCGAGGTCGTCCAGCAGGGTCGAGCGGGACGTGTCCACGACCCGCTTGCCGTCGCGCACCGCGAAGCCGGCCTTGGTCGCGATCACCAGGTCATCGCGATGCAGGTCGGTGTGGATCAGCTTCCCCATGATCCGTTCGGCGTCCCCGGCCCCGTAGGCCGCCGCCGTGTCGACCAGCGATCCCCCCGCGTCGACGAAGCTGCGCAGCAGCGCCCGGGCGTCCGCCGGGGGAGTGTCTCGTCCCCAGGTCAGGGTGCCCAGGCCGAGCCGCGAAACCTGCAGTCCGCTGCTCCCGACCGATCGTCGCTCCATGCCGCTAGACCGCCAGGACGACGCCCGACACGAGCAGGACGACGATCAGGGCGGCCAAGGCCAGCCGGTAGATCACGAACGCGGTGAAGCTGTGCTTGGCCACGTACCTGAGCAGCCAGGCGATGGACGCGTAGGCGACCACGAACGACACCACGGTGCCCACACCGGTGGCCAGCCAGCCCACGCCGCTACCGATGTTCGTTGCCTCCTTGGCCGCTTGATAGAGGCCCGACGCGACCAGCGTGGGGATGCCGAGGAAGAAACTCATCCGGGTCGCCGTGACCCGATCCAGTCCCATCAACATCCCGCCGGAGATGGTCGCGCCAGAACGGGAGACGCCCGGCACCAGCGAGATGCTCTGGATCAGGCCGAGCCAGAAGCCGTCCTTCCAGGTGATCGATTCCTCGCCGCGGTTCTGTTTGCCCAACCGGTCGCCCAACAGCATCACGACGCTCCAGACCACCAGGCCGGTGACCACCGCCCAGAGGCTGCGCAGTGGCCCCTCGATGAAGCGTTCCAACAGCAAGGCAACCACGGCGGTCGGGATGAAACCCGCGATCACCGCCCAGCCCAGCCGATAATCGGCGGTGTCGCGGACCGCGGCGTCCCGGAGACCCTTGAACCAGGCGGTGGCCATCTTCGCGATGTCACCCCAGAAGTAGACGATCGACGCGATCATCGCGCCGACCTGGATGATCGCGGTGAAGGCGGTGATGGACGGATCGTCGATCCGATGGCCGAGCAGCTTCTCCACCACAGTCAGGTGCCCGGTGCTGGAGATCGGCAGGAACTCGGTGACCCCCTCGACAATGCCGAGCAGGATCGCTTCCCACCAACTGATCATGACCGTCCCAACTCCTGCCGTGCCGCTGCCCGTCCTGGGCGCGGACAGCCTAGCGTCCGTCGTCCGGCCGCCCCGCTAGGCTGCCCGGGTGAAAGCCTGGCCCGCGCCGCATCTGCCTGTTCTGGGATCTGCCGGGGGTCGGCTTCGGCTCCACGACACGCTCACCGACGAGCTCCGGGAGGTCGGTGCCGAGTCCGGCCCGACCCGCATCTACGTCTGCGGGATCACCCCCTACGACGCCACCCACCTCGGCCACGCCAACACCTACGTCGCCTTCGATCTGCTGCATCGCACCTTGTTGGATGGTGGTTACCGGGTCGCCTACACCCAGAACGTCACCGACGTGGACGACCCGCTGCTGGAACGCGCCGAGCAGACCGGGGTCGATTGGCGGACGCTCGCCGAGGAGCAGACCGACCTCTTCCGCGACGACATGACGGCGCTGCGGGTGCTGCCTCCGCAGGACTTCGTCGGGGCGGTGGAGTCGATCCCCGAAGTGGTCAGCTTGATCGAAGTGCTGATCGAAACCGGCGCGGTCTATCAGGTCGACGATCCCGAGCACCCTGACTGGTACTTCGATGTGGCCACGGCCCCGGGCTTCGGCGATCTGTCCAAGCTGGACGAGGCAGCGGCGCTCGCGCTGTTCGCCGATCGCGGCGGTGACCCGGATCGCCCCGGCAAGCGCAACCCGCTGGATTGCCTGGTGTGGCGGCTGGCCCGCCCGGGTGAGCCGTCCTGGCCGTCGGACCTGGGCGAGGGACGACCGGGGTGGCACATCGAGTGCACCGCGATCGTGCTGCGCTACCTGGGCCAGTCGATCGACGTCCAGGCGGGTGGCTCGGACCTGGTGTTCCCGCACCACGAGATGTGCGCCGCCGAGGCGATCGTGGCCACCGGTGCACCGTTCGCCAAGGTCTACGCCCACTCTGGGATGGTCGGTCTGGACGGCGAGAAGATGAGCAAGTCGCGCGGCAACCTCGTCCTGGTCAGCCGCCTTCGGCAACAGGGCGTCGACCCGATGGCGATTCGTCTTGCGCTACTCGCCAATCACTATCGTGACGACTGGTCGTGGACCGATGACCTGCTCGCCCAGGCTCAACAGCGCCTCCAGCGCTGGCGCTCTGCGGTCGCCCGGCCACACGCGCCCTCGACCGGGCCGCTGCTGGCGGTGATCCGCGCCGCCCTGCAGGCCGACCTGAACACCCCGTCGGCGCTGGCGTTGATCGACAGCTGGGCGTCGGCGTCCGGCGACGACCCGCAGGCCCCCGGGCAGCTCGCCGAGGCGGTGGACGCCCTGCTGGGGGTCGCGCTTCGGTAGGGTGGCGCCGGTGAGCAAGACCTTTGAAGAACTGTTCGCCGAACTCCGTACTCGCGCCGCCGAGCGTCCCGAGGGGTCCGGTACTGTCCGCGCCCTCGACGCAGGCGTCCACGCCATCGGTAAGAAGATCGTCGAGGAGGCCGCCGAGGTCTGGATGGCTGCCGAATACCAGAGCAAGGACGACGCGGCCCTGGAGATCAGCCAACTGCTCTACCACCTGCAGGTGCTGATGGTGGCCCTCGACCTTGACCTGGACGAGGTCTACGCGCGCCTATGAGCGCGGCTAGAGTCGCTGCCGTGTCGAGCCCAGCGCTGCTCAAGATCGCCGTCCCCAATAAGGGGTCTCTCTCGGAGTCGTCGACCGCGATGTTGCACGAGGCCGGCTATCGGCAACGTCACGACGCCAAGGATCTGGTCCTGGTGGACGAGGCCAACGGCGTCGAGTTCTACTACCTGCGCCCCCGCGACATTGCCGTCTATGTCGGCGAGGGAACCCTGCACCTCGGCATCACCGGACGCGACATGCTGCTCGACTCCGGCGCACACGCCGAGGAAGTGCTGGCACTCGGCTTCGGAGCGACCCGGTTCCGGTTCGCCGCGCCCGACGGTGCCACGCTGACGCTACCCGACCTCACCGGTCGCCGGATCGCCACCTCCTACCCTGGCCTGTTGACCGATTACCTCGGACGCCACGGTGTCGAGGCGAGGCTGATCCACCTGGACGGGGCGGTGGAGAGCTCCGTCCGGCTCGGGGTCGCCGACGTGGTCGCCGATGTGGTCGAGACCGGATCGACGCTGAAACGCAACGGGCTGGAACTGTTCGGTGACACGATCCTGGAATCGGAGGCGATCCTGATCCAGCGCCGCGACGCCGCACCCCCCGCCGGCCTGGACTTGCTGGTTCGTCGGCTGACCGGCGTTCTCACCGCCCGCAGCTACCTGATGGTCGACTACAACGTCTCCCGCGAGGGTTTGGAGGCGGCCTGCCGGATCACCCCCGGGCTGGACGCGCCCACCGTGTCCCCGCTCGCCAAGGATGGGTGGGTTGCGGTTCGAGCGATGATTCCACGCGCCGATGCGCAGCGGATCATGGACGACCTCTGGGACGTTGGCGCCGACGGGATCCTGGTCACCGACATCGTGGCCTGCCGACTGTGATG
>CAYVOW010000097.1:0-6179 GCA_964453585.1 uncultured Micropruina sp. | reverse complement strand
ACGATTCGGATCCACAGCCAAGCCAGCGAGATGGCGCGGAGTTGGTGCTGCTTGGGGTGGTGACGCTGGCTTCCGGGGCCTTCCTGGTGGCCATGTTCGCCTCGATGGCTCAAGGGGGAAGTCCCTCGCCCTGGGGCCCGATCAACGACACCCTGAGCGCCGGCGGGCACGTGCTGCTGGCGGTCCTGGTCCCGCGGCTCAGCCGGCGGGCCGCTCGGACGCCTCGGACGCGGGGCTTCGTCCGGTTCGTCGTTGGGGCGAGCGTGGCGGCCGCTGCCTCGGGCCTGCTGCTTGTGGCCGGCGTCCTGCCGTTCGAGCCGTCGACGGCCATCTCGATGGTGGGCATCTTCGCTCAGTCGGCCTGGATGGCCTGGCTGAACGGGGTCTGGTCGCGGAGCCCGCAAGTGCCGCCCACGGTGTGGCGGCTGGGGATGGCGGTGGGCTACGGGCTGCCGCTCGGATTGGTGCTGGCCGGCGCTTCGCTGCTGTTGCCGTGGGGTTCCGTCGCCGCGAATGCCCTGCTGATACCGGGCTTGGCCCTGGGTGGGGCCATCTGGTTGATCTGGCCGCTGTGGTACCTGCTGCTCGGCCGACATCTCTATCGCGCCGCCCGTGAGGCCGACGCCGAAGACGACCCGACGACAGCTCGTCGGTGAACGAAAGGAACGATCATGCTGAAGACCTTTCGGCTGCTGGCAGCCGTGATCATGGTGCTGGTGGGCGTCCAGGCGGCCTCGCACGCTTGGGGGTCGGCCGGGTTCGGTGCCTACATCGCCGGCGGAGCCGTCGTGGACAAGTCCTTCATGGAGAACACCGGAGGACCCCTGCCCTTCCCGGAAGTGGTAGGACTGCTGATCCATGGGATGAACGGCGGCCTGGTGATCCCGGTGGTGGCTCTCGGGCTGCTCGTCGTGTCCTTCTTCACCAAGGCTCCCGGTGCTATCCGTTGGGCCGCCATCGTGCTGGGATTAGTTGCCCTGCAGGTGTCCCTTGGCTACGCCGGGCACGGCCTACCCATTCTGGGGCTGATCCACGGCGCCAACGCGCTGGTGCTCTTCTGGGCGGCGCTGACCGCGCGTCGGACGGCTGCCGGGGCCGCCGCTCACGGCTCGGCCCGGCCCGCTGATCGGGTCAGCACACCGGCCGAGGTGTGACGTGATCCCGGGGAGCCGCTGGCGGCGCTTGGTCGCGGCGCTGGCGGCCCTCGGGGTGGTGGGCGCTGCGGGCTGGCTGTGGGCGGCCAGCCGGTTGCCGGACACCTATTCCATGATGTCCATGGGCTACCCCGAGCTGGGTGGGGGATCGGCCGCGTCCGGGTCGGAAGGGCCGCATACGCATTCCGATGGCGTGGACATCAGGACCCTGGTGCCTGACCCGAAGCGTCCGCCCGACGTTCGGGTTGCGCTGGTCGCTCGTGCGGAGCGGATCAGCCTGCCCGGGGTGGCGCCGTTCGACGGCTTCACGCTGAACGGGACGACGCCAGGCCCCACGATCAGGGCCCAGGCAGGGGAGCTGCTGCAGGTCACCGTCACCAACGACAACGTGCCGGACGGGATGACGCTGCACTGGCACGGGGTCGACCTGCCCAACGCGATGGACGGGGTCGCCGGAGTCACCCAGGACGCCGTCGCACCCGGTCACTCCTTCGTTTATCGCTTCGTCGCCGAGGAGGGCACCTACTGGTACCACTCCCACCAGGTGTCCCATCCGCAGGTGAGCCGGGGCCTCCTGGGCGCGCTGGTGGTGACCGGGGCGAACCCCAACCCGGTGGCGGTGGACGTGACGGCCCTCGTCCACACCTACGGCGCTAGCCGGACGATCAACGGCGCCGTCGGTCAATCGGTGCAGTCGGCCCGTCCCGGAGACGTGGCCCGGGTGCGGGTGATCAACACCGACCCTGGACCCATGCCGGTCTGGGTCTCGGGAGCCCCTCTTCGCGTCCGCGGGATCGACGGTCAGGAGGTCAACGCCCCCGGCACGGTCACCGGTCAGGCGGTGCTGGTCACCGCGGGCGGCCGCGCTGATCTGGAGGTCGTGGTGCCGCAGGGGGGCGCCCGGGTGGAGGTCGCCGGCGCCTCGTTGGTCCTCGGCGATCCAGCCGCGCCCCAGACGGCCGCGCCGCGCTCCTTCGTCGACCCCCTGCACTACGGCGAGCCTCGTCCGGAGGCGGCCCAGGCCCCGATCGCGCGCACCTTCGATTACCGGATCGGGCGACGGATCGGGTTCCTCAACGGCCGGTTGGGTTCATGGTGGACGATCAACGGCGGGCTGTACCCCAATGTGCCCATGTACGTCGTGCGGCGCGATGAACGCGTCCGCTTCCTGGTCTCGAATGACAGTGGCGAGGTTCATCCGATGCATCTGCACGGCCATCACGTCCTGGTGATCTCGCGCAACGGCGTCCGGGCGACGGGATCGCCGTGGGTGGTCGACTCCCTCAACGTGGAGCACGGCGAGTCGTATGAGCTGCTCCTGGTCGCCGACAACCCAGGGCTGTGGATGGACCACTGCCACAACCTGTTGCACGCTGCGGAGGGGTTGATGACCCATCTGGCGTACGAGGGGTACCACACTCCGTTCCTGGTGGGCGGGGAGCATGGCAACCACCCCGAATGATTCAGCCCAGCCCGGCCTGCCTGGCTCGCTCGATCACGGCGGCACGATCGACGGCCTGCAGTTTGACCAGGATGTTGGACACCAGGTTGCGCACCGTTTTGTCCGCGATGCCAAGGTGGCGCGCGATCCGGCGGTTGTCCCAGCCCCTCGCGATCAGGGTCAGGGCTTCGCGTTCACGCGGGGTCAGCTGAGGGAACGGCCCGGGCGCCTCGGCTCCGGCCACCATGGCGGACAGTCGCGACGCCAGAGCGGAGGAGAAGGTCAGGTCGCCGTGGGCCACCGAGCGGATGGCGGCCAGGGTGGCGTCCGGGGTGGAGGACTTGAGCACGTAGCCGCGGGCGCCGGCGGCGACCGCCTCGGCGACCCCGGCGTCGTCGGCCATGGTGAGAATCAGAACAAGGGTTGTGGGCGCGGCGGCCAAGATCCTGCGAGTGGCCTCGATGCCATTCAGCCCCGGCATGGTCAGATCCATCACCACCAGATCTGGGTGGAGCTCGCGGGTCAGCCCGACCGCCTCCAGTCCATCGGAGGCCTGGCCGACCACCACCAGGTCGTCGGTGGTGGCCAGCAGGCCAACCAGCCCCTCCCGATAGAGCGGGTGGTCGTCCACGACGAGGATCCGGATCGGGTCACTCATGATCGCCGCCCAGGGGCAGCATCGCGCGCACCATCGTGCCTCCTCCCGGCCTCGGCTCGATTGTGCACCAGCCGCCCAGTTCGTCCGCCCGCTCCCGCATGGCCGTGATCCCCACCCCGCTCCGGGCGTCGGCCGCTGGCCCGTCCCCGTCGTCGGCGATGTCGATCTCCAGGGCGTCCGCTGTGCGCCGCAGGGTCACCGAGGCTGCCCGGGCGTGGGCGTGGCGGGCGGTGTTGGCCAGGGCGCCCGCGGCGATCCGATAGGCCGCCGCCTCGACCGCCGCCGGCAGCGGCTCAGCCTCGTCCAGGCCGTCGATCTCGAGGTCGACCGCCAGCGGGGCGAGCCCGGACGCCAGTTCGCTGAGTGCCCTGGTCAGCCCCAGCTCGTCCAGCACGGGCGGGCGTAGATCGTAGGCGAGCCTACGGACGCCGTCGGCAGCGACGGTGGCGTCCCGGCCGATCCGATCCAGCGACTCCAGGACCTCCGGCGGGGCGTGCTGCATCCCCCGGCGGACCGTCTCGATCCGCAACGGGATAGAGGCGATGGTCGGGCCGAGATCGTCGTGCAGGGTTCGGCGAAGCATCTTGCGCTCCTCTTCGCGCGCCAGCACCAGGCGCTCCCGGGACGTCCGCACTTCGCGGTCAAGCCGCTCCTGGTGGAGCGCCACCGCGACCTGGTGGCCGAGATCCTGCAGCAGCCGGCGCTCTGCGGGACTGAATCGCTCACTTCGGCCGCGCGTGGCGATCACCAGCTCGCCGACGGCCTCGCCGGCGTGGGTCAGCGGCTGCTCCAGCAGGCGGCCGGGCTGATCCGGAGGTTGACCGGTCTCGGCCACCGTGCGTCCGCCCGCCGCGGGGTCCGTACCCCGAACGGAGACGTAGGGCACCCGAAGGGCGCGCCGGAGATCCTCGGTCACCGCCGACCAGGGCACCTGGCGTGCTGACAGCAGGCCCGCCAGGCGGGCCAACGCTACGTACGGGTCGTCCCGGTCGCCGTAGAGGGCCCGGCTCACCCACTTCTCCAACCGCACCCGGACCGGGTTGACCAGGATCGCCACGGCGACCGCGCCCGCGACGGCTACTCCGGTGGGTTGGTCCGCGACCAGGGTGGTGAGCACGGCGACGGTGAGCAGGTAGGCGCTGATCGCCACGGCGGTCAGGGCCACGAAGACCAGCGTTCGGCCGAGGACCACGTCGAGGTCGAAGAGTCGGTAGCGCAGCATGGCGACGGTCATCCCGGCCACGTAGAAGAGTCCCGGCAGGCCGATCGACTCCTCCGGCAGCAGCGCGCGTCCGGTGAAAAGGGTGGGGACGATCCACAGGCCGAGAGCGAGTAGTCCCGAGATGACGGCGGAGCCCCCCAACCACAACAGTTGTTGGCGCTGGACCGGATCGGTGCCCGGGCGCTGCGCGCGGACCAGGCGCACGATGACGACACCGAGGGCGGAGCCGAGGCAGGCCAGGGTGAAGCCGTGCTGCAGATCCACGGCGCGGGCCATCCACCGGTGGAACGGCTGCCCGGCACTGGTGATCAGGACGAGGCTCGTCCAGAGCAGCGGTGGCAGCCAGGAGACGGTGATGGCTGCCCAACGTCGGCGAAGCCAGCCGGCCATCGGGGACGGGAACTGCAGCGACCAACTGAGCATGTTGCTCCAGGCCAGCGTGTAGAGCAGGCCGACGTTGATCATGAAGAGCCAGCCCCAGGGTCCCTCGAAGGCCCAGGACGGCGGCAGCCCGACCACGGTGACGACGGTGCTGCCCAGCAGTGCCGACGCGAAGACCAGGTTCGATCCGGCTGCGGGGTCGCCAGGACGCCGCTTGATCGCCACCCCGGTCAGGGTGAACAGCGCCGTGACGAAGAGCAGGGTGCCTCCCGCGCGCCAGCCCTGGATCGCGAGCTGGCCGCTTTGGGCGGTCAGGGCGAGGACTATCTCGCTGGGACCGGGCTCGATGGTCGCCGCGAGCTGCCCGCCAACCTGCCGGACTCCGGTGACCAGACTGCCCTGAGGCAGCGGGCAGCCCACGTGGGTGCGCGGGACGACGCCCTCGGCGGTGAACACCCCGGTTTGGGGCGGCAGCCAGGCGCATTCGGCGGGGAGCACCAGTCGGACGCCCACGAAGACCGACGCGCACAGGCAGGCCGCCAGGGCGGTGATCAGCACGCCCCACTGCGGTCGGACGGCTGGTGGGGATGACACATCGCCTCCTCCCGTCTGCGCCAACGTGCCAGACGAAGCGTCCGCTGCGCTAGGGCCGGACTGGCCCGCGATGTTGCCCAATCCCCTTGTCCGCCCGTCAGGTAGGTGCCGAGAAGCCGGCCCTCAGGCCCGCGCCGCGCGGGGACGGCGGTGCGGAGCCTCCCGCTTGCTCCAGGAGTTGATCACCAGGGCGGCCCGGGCCGCTCCCAGCAGCCAGGGAATCGGGAGCGCAAAGCCGACCCAGAACACCGCCTCAAGCGGCAGCAGCGCGAGGTTGAGCGGGCGGCCGCCGCGGCGCTCGCGCCACATCAGTCCGCCGGAGTAGGCGACCAGCCCGGTCACGGCGAGGAAGCCGGCCAGGCTGAGCGTGAAGCGGTCATCGGACTGCTCGTTCGACCAGGGGCCGTCCATCATGTCGAAGAGGCCCAGGAACGACGGCAATCGTCCGGTCTGCCGTAGGTAGAGGGCTACCGGGACGGTGGTGAGGCCGAACCCGGCCACGTAGGCCCAAGACACCACGGCTGCGGCTCGGGAACTCTTCATCGGAGCGCTCCTTCCGGCGGGCGGTTGTGGACGACCGGTGCGTCTCCGCAGACCGTCCGCTGGCCTCAGCCTCGCGGCCGGGTGTCCCGGGCGTCACGGGACAAGCGTCCCGAGGACCCCGTGGTGGGGGCACCTGCTCGGATCCAGGTGCCGGACGATGGGGTAGAGGTAGTTGTCCAAGTCGTG
>CAYVOW010000096.1:0-6230 GCA_964453585.1 uncultured Micropruina sp. | reverse complement strand
CCTCTGGAGACCTACGTGCAGAAGTTCACCAACATGAAGTTCGAGCCGGCCGGCATGACCGATGACTCGGACATTCGGATGGCGCAGTCGATCATCGACTACATCTTCCGCAAGCTGGCTCTTGACTACCTGAGCTACGACGAGCGGGCCGAGTTGAGCATCTACACGGCCGCCGAGCGGGCCCTGTACGTCGAGACCGGCTCCTACCTCTCGGAGGAGGACGAGGCGCAGCTGATCGAGTCGGAGGCGCTGAAGAATGACGCCGGTGACGAGGTCCACATCCACGAGGACGGTCTGAATCAGCCGGTCCTGGTGGAGGCGGCGCCGCACTCGACGGCTGAGGTGCTGGAGCGCCTCGGGGGAGTGGCGATCGATGCTCCGCTGTGCCTGACCTGCGGCACCAAGATGCGGCGCAGCGGGTCCTGCTACATCTGCGAGGGCTGCGGCAGCACCAGCGGCTGCAGCTAGACCCGACGCGCAGGGGTGGGCTGGTTCTTCGGAACCGGCCCACCCCTGCTGCGTGACAGGCCGAACGCCAGATGACGCTGACGGCGTTGGATGCGCGGGTGGACATCACGCTGGTCAACCTTTCGGTGTTGAAGAACGACCGGGCCCGGGCCATCCGCTGCTCCGCCCTCACCGCCATCTGCGATGCCCTTGGCTGCCAGGTCGGCGACCTGCTGATCAGGCGCTGAGCAACTCCCGGCAATCAACGCGCTTCCCCGGCCGGCCCGGGTGTGTCCGCCCTACACTCCTGAACAACTCAGGCGTGCCGGACAACCGGAAGGGATTTCAACAATGCAGCTTCGCGATGATGCGAAATGGTCTTTGGTCGTACCGACCTCGATGGGGGTGCGGATCACCCCCGACAACCGGGCACCCGTGCACGTCGCCGACCGGTTCATGATGCAGGCGACCAGCGCCGAGACCAACGTCGCCAGCGTGGTGTCCTATCTCGGCCAGCCCACCCTGGTGCTCACCGCGTTCGTCCAGGGATCGCCGATCTCGGCGCTGATCAAGGCGGACCTTCGCCGACGCAACATGTCGTACCAGGGCCCGGAGATCCCGCAGGGGGACGCCTGGGGGTTCCGGCACCAGTTCAACATCGCCGACTCCGGCTTTGGCGGACGCGCTCCCCGGGTCTGGAACGACCGGTCCGGGGAGGTCGGCCGCGAGCTGAGCGTCGACCAGTTCGACCTCGACCGGATCTTCGGCGCCGAGGGCGTCAAGATCTTGCACCTGTCCGGTCTGATCGCCGCGTTGTCGCCGTCCACGTCGGCCTTCTGCGTCGAACTGGCCAAGGCCGCGAAGGCCCACGGCACCGCGGTCGCCATGGACCTCAACTACCGCGCCACGTTCTGGAAGGGCCGCGAGGCCGAGCTGTCCGCAGCGTTCGACGAGATCGCCAAGAACTGCGACATCCTCTACGGCAACGAGGAGGACTTCCAGCTCTGCCTCGGGATCGAGGGTCCCGAGGAGGGCGGCACCTCGATCGAGGAGAAGATCGACGACTTCAAGGCGATGATCGGCCGGATCAAGGAGGCGTACCCCAACGCCCACGTGATCGGGACGTCGTTGCGCGAGGTGGTCTCGGCCAACCACCACAAGTGGGGGATCCTGCTCTGGGGCGACGGCGAGTTCGCGCTGGCCCCGCTGCGCGACATCGACGTGATGGACCGGATCGGCGGCGGCGACGGCTCCGTCGGCGGCGTGCTGTACGGCATCCTCAAGGGCTGGACGCTCGAGGAGTGCGCTCAGTTCGGCTGGGCCACCGGCGCGCTGGCGGCGACCTCGTTCCACGACTACGGCGCACCCGCCGACGAGAAGCAGGTCTGGGACCTGTGGAAGGGCAACGCCCGAGTCCAGCGATAGCCGGTCAGCCCTCGTCCGGGCCGTCCGCCTCACCTCCGGTGCGGCGCCGGAACTGGAACGCCAGGAACCCGGCCAGGGCCGTCACGGCAGCCAGCAGCGTCAATACGGCGATCGCCGGGCTCGTCTCGTAGAGGCGGGTCAGCGCTTCCAGCCCGACGAAACCCACGCTCGCGTACAGGAAGGCCCACAGGACCGACCCGACGAGCACGGCCGGGCCGTAGCGGATCACCGGCATCCTGGTCGCGCCAGCGGCGAAGTTGATCAGCGTCTGAACACCAACGGTGAGGAACGACACGCTGACCGCCGGCGCACCCCACCGGTTGATCCGGTCAACGGCACGCTGGTAGCCGGGGGAGTCCATCAGCTTGCGGGCCCTGGTCCGGTGGGCGGCGTTAGCGCTGAGGCGACCCAACAGGTACGTGCCCGAGGCGCGGAGCAGCACGATCACGAACAGCGCGATCACTACCACCGGGTAGGGAGCTGTCCACTTGGTCGGGTCCACCCGATCACGTCCTCTCTGGCCGGGCGTCAGCTTAGGCGACGCGGGTCGGTGATGAACGGCGCCGCATGGTCAGCGCACCAACGGCTACCGCCAGCAGGCCGACCGCCGACCAGGGCGCGAGCGGGCTGAGCAGGGTTCCGTTCAACCAAACCAGACACACCCCCGCGGTCAGCACCAGGTAGCCGATCAGGCTGGGTGCCAGTCGGGTCTGTTCGGTCCGGGGTGCCAGCCGGGCGTCCAGGCGACCGATCAGCGGAATCAGCAGCACCACCAGCACCAGTGTCAGCAGCGCCACCGACGGCTGACTGAGCAGCGCCTCGGTCGCGGCCGGAACCAGCCGGGACACCCCGAACAGCATCAAGCCGGCCAGCAGTATGCAGGGGATGTGCCACAGGTACACCGTCATTAGCAGGGCGCCGGCAATCGCGACCGTCCTGGCCATTCGGGTCGGCAGGGTGGCCAGCCACCCGGCCCGCTCGATCAGGCCGAGAACCGCCGCCTGGCCGAGCGCCAGGACAGCCATCGCCACCGTCGGTGGCTGCACGTTGGCGATCGGCAGGTCGGCCAACCCGACCGACGAGCCCGGGTAACCGAAACCGAAGATCAGCGTGGGGATGACCGCCAGGGTCACAGCAAGCGCGGCCAGCGGGAACCCCATCGACCCGCGCCGGAACCAGCCCCGTTGATAGGCGATTCCGAGCTGGTGGCAGAGCGGCCACACGGTGAGCAGGTTCAGGTAGCGCAGTTGCGGGTCGCCCACCCGGAACGACCACGCGTCGACGGCGATCGCGGCCGCGAGCATCGGCAGCATGGCCCAGCCGCCGGCCCGATCGTGCAGCCGGACGAGCGCCGGCGCCAGCGCGACGATCACCAGGTAGGTGGCGATGAACCAGAGGAGTTGGGCGAACTGCCGGCTCAGGTCCACCACCGCCCGGCCCTGGTCGAACCACGCGGCCACCGTCCAGGCCGGCGTGGTGAGCAGCAGGAAGGTGAGCATCGGGGCGGCCAACCGGCCCGCCCTGGTGGACAGATAGCCAGCGAAGCTGGTGCCCCGTGCGTCCAGCCGGTCAGTGATCACGGCGTGCGCGAACCCACCGGCCACGAAGAACAGCGGCATGATCATCAGCGGCCAACTCAGGATCCACCAGATGTGGTCGGGCGCCCATGGCCGTACCTCGACCCAATCCCCGGCCGGGACGATCCGGTACAGCAGGCAGTGGAACACCACCACCACCGCGACCGACGCGACCCGGGCGAGGTCGATCAGGTGATTGCGGTCTGGGTGCGGCATGGCCGCCCCATGCTATGGCTATCGGCCGGGTGGCAGCCCGCCTCGCCTTAGGCTGGGCGGGTGCAGGCGGCGTTGGGCGGCTTCGCCACCATCGGCCTGATCGTGGCGGTGGGTGCTCTGCTGGCCCACTTCGGGGTCTTCGGCGAGTTGCACCGGGCCCTGCTCTCCCGGCTGGCCTTTCTGGTCGCATCCCCCGCACTGCTGTTCTCGTTGGTGTCCAAGGCCGACCTGGCGCACCTGTTTTCCCAATCGCTGCTGGTTTCGGGCATGGCTATCGTCCTGGCCGGCGGTGCCTATCTGCTGGTCAGGCGGCTGCTCTGGGGTCGGCGCGCTCGTCCACCAGTGATCGGCACCCTGGCCAGTTGCTACACCAACGCCGGCAACCTTGGTCTCCCGATCGCCGCGGCGATCATGGGCGACATGACCTGGATGGCGCCGATCATGCTGATCCAGGTGGGCCTCATGCAGCCACTGGCGCTGGCGCTGCTCGACCTCGACGCGGCCCGTCTCGATGGACGGCGCCTACACCCCAGCCGCTACCTGGCCCTGCCTTTCCGAAACCCGATCACCGTGGGAGTGTTGCTGGGCTTCGCCGCCAATCTCCTCGACCTTCAGTTGCCGCCGCTGATCGCGGCACCGCTGGACATGGTCGGCGGCATGGCCGTTCCGGCGATGCTGATCGCGTTTGGGATCTCCCTTCGACTAGACCCGCTGCCCGGCCGCGGCGACCACGCCGCGGACACCTGGCTGATCCAGGTGGTCAAGGTCGTCTGGCAGCCGCTGGTCGCCTGGGTGTTGGGACGTTGGGTCTTTGGCCTGGCGGCCCCCGAGCTGCTGGCGGTCACGGTGACCGCCGCCCTGCCGTCAGCGCAGAACATCTACGTGATCGCCTCCCGCTACGACACCGACCAGTTACTCGCCCGGGACGCGATCTTCTACTCGACCTTGTTCAGCGTGCCGACGATCACCCTGATCGCTACGGCACTGGGTGGAGGATGAACCGGAGCACCCCGGTGGCCCGGGTCAGTGGGCTAGGTTGGCCCCGTGAGCTCCGAACCCGCCTCCGAGGTGAACGATTTCGACCTCGATCGCAGCACCGACCAGGCGTGGTCTGAGTTCACCGCCAGGTTGGGCGACGTCCTCGAGCACATGGAGCCCGGTGCCCGACTGATGATCGGCGCCATCGCCACCGAGCAGCAGGGCCAAGCCCCCTTCGTGGTTTTTCAGTGCCTCAAGGACCGACGGCTGGTCGCGGAGGCCGCGGCCAATGCGGTGCTCAGTGACGGTTTCCAACTGACCAACGATCAACTTGGCCAACTTGATCAGTGGGGGTGGCGGCCCCCGAACGTCGACGACGAGTTTCCGACCCAGAACTTCTGGCGGAGCTGCCCCGAGGATCGCGCGAGCGAGCTCGCCGAGCAGGCCACCCAAGTGTTGCGCCACCTCTACCAGGTGCCCCACCCGGCCTTCCTCGCTCCCGATCAACTGGCCGAGGTGCTGACCCCGCCCAGCCGGAGCGAGTTGCCGCCCGAGGCACCACCAGAGTTCCCGGCCGATGATGTGATCGCGGTCGTGATCGGCGGACGCGATCAGTTGGACGCCCTGGTGGCGGCCGAGCTGGAGCAGGCACTCGGTCATCCCCCGCTGCGGGACGCCGACGGCGACTATGCGCTGCGGGTGGGCTCGACCATGGTCTTCGTCAGGCCCACCGGGGACGCCCGTGAGGTGTTGGTGTTCTCGGCGGTGGTTCACGAGGTTGAGGGCCGGAGCCGGGCGATGGAGGTGTTGAGCGACCTGAACGCCGAGGCCCGCTTCGTCCGCTTCATGCTGATCCGGGACCGGGTGTTCGTGTCGCTGTCGATCTTCGCCCAGCCGTTCGTCCCGGCCCATTTGCACCAAGCCCTGAAGACGGTGTCGTTGGTGGCCGACCAGATCGATGAACATCTGGCGGCCAAGCTGCGTGGTCGGACGACCTTCAACGACGAGGACTGAGCCGTCACCGGCGACAACTGCTGGCAAGGAGACCTCGTTAACGCGATGTTCACCCCGCGCGGCACACGCCCCGACGGGGAGTAGCTACGGTGAGGTCATGGCCAAGAACCTCCCAGCCCTGACCGACGAAGAACTGACCGGCATCGACGCCTGGTGGCGCGCCAACAACTACCTGACGGTGGGCCAGATCTACCTGATGAACAATCCGCTGCTGCGTCGTCGGTTGACCGCCGACGACATCAAGCCGCGGTTGCTCGGACACTGGGGAACCAGCCCGGGTCTGGCGTTCATCTACGCCCACGTCTCCCGGCTGATCCAACACACCGGCCAGGACTGCCTCTACATCACCGGGCCCGGCCACGGCGGGCCGTCGCTGGTGGGCGCGTCCTACCTCGAAGGCACCTATACGGATGCGTTCCCGCACGTCACTCAGGACGAAGCCGGGCTGCTCACCTTCTTCCGACAGTTCTCCGCGCCCGGCGGCATCCCCAGCCATGTCTCGGTGACCACACCCGGGTCGATTCACGAAGGTGGCGAGCTGGGCTACGCCCTGATCCACGCCTTCGGATCGGT
>CAYVOW010000095.1:0-6336 GCA_964453585.1 uncultured Micropruina sp. | reverse complement strand
CCCATGGCGCAGCCGAGCAGGAACACGATCACCGCGAACCACCAGACGTTGATCTCGTAGCCCAGGTGCTCGGAGAAGGTGCCGTCGGGGTGCTTGATGGTGATGTGCCCGTTGGGCATCATCAGCACCCCGGTGGTCACCAGCATGATCCCGAAGGTCACGTACATCACCTTGCGGGCACCGAGGCGGTCGGAGAACCAGCCGCCCAGCGGTCGCAGCAGCGAGGCCGGGAAGATGAAGGTCGCGGTCAGCAGGGCCGCGGTCCAGAGGTCCACCTTGAAGTTGTCGACGTAGTACTTGGGCAGCCACGCCGACAGGGCGACGTAGGCCCCGAAGACGGCCACGTAGTAGAGGCTGAACCGCCACACCCGGACGTGCTTCAGCGGCTCCAGCATCTCCCGCAGCGGCTTGGACTGGCCAGGCAGGCGGTCGTGGTGCGGGACGACCAGCCAGGTGGCCACCGCCAGCACCACCAGGATCACCGCGTAGATCACCGGGACCAGCCGCCAGCCTCCCTGGACGCCGAAGGCGTAGGTAGCGCCGGCGGTGCCGAGGATCATCGGCGGCCCGATGAACTTGGTCACCGAAGCGCCCACATTGCCGGCGCCGAAGACCCCGAGCGCGAAGCCCTGGCGGTCTCGTCCGAACCAGGCGGCGTTCCAGGCGATGCCGACGCTGAACAGGTTGCCGGCGAAGCCGACCAGGAAGGCCAGCACCAGCAGCCACAGGTAGGTGGTGGCCTGGGAGACGAAGTAGGCCGGGATCGCGGTGGTGGCCAACATGAAGATGGTCACCTTCCGGCCGCCGATCCGGTCGGTGATGATCCCGGCGGGCAGCCGCCACATCGAGCCGTTGAGCACCGCCACCGCGCTCACCCAGGACAACTCGATGTCGGTGAGCTTCAACTCCTTCTGGATCTCGATGCCAAGGATCCCGAACATCAGCCAGACCGCGAACATCACCGTGAAGGCGAGGGTGGACATCACCAGGACGCGGTTGGCTCCCGTCCCGGTGTCGTGCACGGCCGGCACCACATCATCGCCGTGCTGCCGCCGAGGTGAGCCTGCGGGGTCCTCGCTCACTTCTTGGTCCGATCACGGTCTGGAGTGCCGATCGGCTCCCAGCCCGCGCGGTTGGTGCCGGTGGCGTGGGTCATCTGCTTGCGGTCGCGACTGCGGTACACGATGTAGGGCCGGAACAGGTAGTGCAGCGGGACGGTGAAGGCGTGCACCAGCCGGGTGAACGGCAACATCATGAACAGCACGAAGGCGAACAGGATGTGCACCTTGAACTGCAGGGTCGACTCGGCCATCGCCTCGACGTTGGGCTGGAACACCATCAGCGAGCGGAACCAGATCGAGACGGTTTCGCGGTAGTTGTGGTGCTCGCCGGTCGGGGTGTGGTCACCGGTGATCGTCGCCCAGAGGCCGAGGATGATCACCATCACCAGGAAGACGTACATGATCTTGTCGTTCCAGGTGGTCGCCATGAACACCGGTCCGGTGGTCCGGCGCCGGTAGATCAGCATCCCGATCCCGACCAGGGTGGCGATCCCGGCGATCCCACCGATGTACAGCGCCACCGCGTGGTAGGTGTCCTGGCTGATCACGTAGTCGGTCCAGGCCTTGGGGATCAGCAGGCCCATCAGGTGCCCGGCTAGCACCCCGAACAGGGCGTAGTGGAACAGCGGGGACGCGATCCGCAGCAGCCGCGACTCGTAGAGCTGGGTGGACCTGGTCGTCCAGCCGAACTGGTCGTAGCGGTAGCGCCAGAACAGCCCGCCGACCAGGACGAGCAGGGTCAGGTAGGGCAGCACGCCCCAGAGCAGGACGTCCATCTCAACTCCTCTGCGGTTGCGGGGACGCGGGGCCGGTGGCCGCCCCGACCAGATCGGGCAGACCGAGGAAGGTGGCCCCGGCGGCGTAGCCGTCCAGGCCGACGGTCTCGGTGGGCTGGACGGCCTTGACCATCGCTTGCACCTCGGCCCGGTTGCGCGGGCCGGGGCCGGGCAGGGTTCGGCAGATCGCCTGCAGGACGCCCGCGTGGGGCAGTTGGTCGTCCTCAAGGCCGAGCCGCAGCAACTCCAGGCTGGGCCGGTACTTGGTCAGCAGCGCCATCCCCCGTCCGGGGTCGCGGACGGCGAACTCCAGCACCATCGGCAGGTAGTCGGGCAGCTCGCCGTCGGCGTCCACCAGCAGCCCGGACTCGCGGTAGACCTGCTTGATCGTGGTCAGCACCTCACCGCGTCGGCGGGTGTCACCCTCGGTCCAGTAGGTCAAATGCAGGGCGTGTCGCCGGGACAGGTCGAACTCAGCCACGTGGAAGCCCTGCAACTCGATCAGGGAGTGCCCGTCATCGGTCGACACCGCGGCCAGGTGATCCAGCACCGGCGCGAACAGCGGCTCGGCCCAAGTGCCGGCCAGGCCCGCCCGGACGGTGTCGAGCTGCGCCAGCACCCGCTCGTCCGGATAAGACAGCACGACGGCTGCCGCCGCGTGCACCAGCGCCTGATCCTTCACTGGCCCGTCTCCGCCCTGGCCTCGGCGGCGGTGTCGGCCTCCTGGCGAAGCCGGGTGGCGTTGAAGATCTCCAGCGCCACCGGCACCGGACGCCCGGACGCCTCCCCGAACGGACCGGACTCGAACATCCCCGGCCCCTCCTCGAAGTCGAGCGAGCAACCCATCTCCTCCAGGTTGTGGGCCTGCTCGACGTGGGCCTTGGGGATCACGTAGCGCTCGTGGTACTTGGCGATGGCCAGCAGCCGGTACATCGCCTCGATCTCGTCGCCGGTCATCCCGACCGCGGCGGCCAGATCCTCGTCCCGGCCGAGGTCGAGGGTGACGCCGCGCATGTAGGCGCGCATCGCGGCCAGCTTCTGCAGCACCACGGTGACCGTCTCGGTGTCGCCGGCGGTGAACAGCTCGGCCAGGTATTCCACCGGGATCCGCAGTTCGTCGATCGCCCCGAACAGGTTGTTGGCGTGTTCGCCGTCGTGGCCCTGCGACTTCAGCAGGTCGACCACCGGGGACAGCGGCGGGATGTACCAGACCATCGGCATCGTCCGGTACTCCGGGTGCAGCGGCAGGGCCACCCGGTACTTCTTGATCAGCGCGTAGATCGGCGACTTCTTGGCCGCGTCCAGCCAGTCGGCGGGGATGCCGGCCGCGGTCGCGGCCGCGATCACGCTCGGGTCGAACGGGTCGAGGATCACGTCCAGTTGCGCCTGATAGAGCGCCTGATCATCCTTCACCGCGGCGGCGGCGGTGACCGCGTCCGCGTCGTAGAGGATGATCCCGATGTAGCGCAGCCGACCAACGCAGGTCTCCGAGCAGACCGTCGGCAGGCCGACCTCCAGCCGCGGGTAGCAGAAGGTGCACTTCTCGGCCTTGCCGGAGCGGTGGTTGAAGTAGATCTTCTTGTACGGGCAGCCGGTGATGCATTGGCGCCAGCCGCGGCAGCGGTCCTGGTCGACCAGGACGATGCCGTCCTCGGCCCGCTTGTAGATCGCACCGGAGGGACACGACGCCATGCAGGACGGGTTCAGGCAGTGCTCGCAGATCCGCGGCAGGAAGAACATGAAGCTCTGCTCGTACTCGAACTTGATCTTGGTGTTGGCGTCGGCACGAAGCTTCTCGACCACCGGGTCGGTGTCGCCGGTGGCGTAGACGCCGCCCAGCGAGTCGTCCCAGTTCGCCGACCAGGTGACCTTGGTGTTCTCACCGGTGATCAGTGACTTGGGCCGGGCCACCGGGAAGTCGTCGCCGAGCGGGGCGGCGATCAGGTTGTCGTAGTCGTAGGTCCACGGTTCGTAGTAGTCGGCCAGTTCCGGCTGGACGGGTGAGGCGAAGATGCTGAGCAGCTTTTGGAAGCGACCCCCCGCGCGCAGTTTCAGCCGTCCGGACGGGGTCCGCACCCAGCCGCCGCGCCACTTCGCCTGATCCTCGTAGCGGCGGGGATACCCCAAGCCGGGACGGGTTTCGACGTTGTTGAACCAGACGTACTCGGTGCCCGCCCGGTTCGTCCAGGCCTGCTTGCAGGTGACCGAACAGGTGTGACAGCCGATGCACTTGTCGAGGTTCATCACCATGCCGACCTGAGCCATGACCCTCATCAGTACTGCACCTCCTGGGAGCGGCGGCGGACCGTCGAGACGATGTCACGCTGGACGCCGGTGGGGCCGAGGTAGTTGAACGCGTAGGACTGATGGGCGTAGCCGCCGATCAGGTGGGTCGGTTTCACCAGGATTCGGGTGACCGAGTTGTGGATGCCGCCGCGCTTGCCGGTGGCCTCCGACTTCGGGACGTCGATCGTCCGCTCCTGGGCGTGCTGGACGAAGCAGATCCCGTCCGGCAGTTTGTGGCTGACCACCGCGCGGGCGACGAAGACGCCGTTGGCGTTGGTGAGTTCGATCCAGTCGTTGTCGGCGACCCCGATGCTCTTGGCGTCGGCGACGCTCAGCCAGGCCTGCGGCCCGCCTCGTCCCAACGACAGCATGAACAGGTTGTCCTGGTACTCGGAGTGGATCGACCACTTGTTGTGCACGGTCAGGTAGCGCAGCACGATCTCCTTCTCGCCGTTGCGGCCGAGTTCGGGCTCGCCGAATGCCTTCGGCATGTAGAGCGGCGGTCGGAAGATCGGCAACTGCTCGCCGGCGTCGATCATCCAGTCGTGATCGAGGAAGAAGTGCATCCGCCCCGACAGCGTGTGCCACGGCTTCAGCCGTTCGGTGTTGATCGTGAACGCGGCGTAGCGGCGGCCGCCGGTCTCCGAGCCCGACCACTCCGGCGAGGTAATCACCGGCTGCGGCTGGGTCTGGGTGGCGGCGAAGGTGATGATCTTCTCCTCCGACCCCTCGGCCAGATCGGCCAGTTTCCGCCCGGTCTTGCGCTCCAGGTCCCGGAAGCCGTGGGTCGCCAACTCGCCGTTGGTCGTCCCGGAAAAGGTCAGGATCGCCTCGGCGAAGCGTTGATCGGTGTCGATCGCCGGGCGTCCGGCGCCGGCGCCGTGGGTCATCACGCCGTGCAGCCGACCGAGGCGCTCCACCGCGTGCTTGACGTCGTAGGTGATGTTCTTGACCGTGAACCCGAGCCGGTCGGCCAACGGCCCGACGGTGTCCAGCTTGTCGGCGATCGCGGTGTAGTCGCGCTCGACGATCATCAGCGCCGGGGCGTTCTTGCCGGGGACGCAGGGAAGGTCGGTGTCCTTCCAGTCGTAGACGGTGCCGCCCGGTTGGGCGATCTGGCCGGGGGTGTCGTGCTGCAGCGGGACGGCCACCAGGTCGGAGCGGGTGCCGAGGTGATCCTTGGCCAGGTGGGAGATCGCCCGGGCCAGCGCCTGGAAGATGTCGAAGTCGGTCTTGGTCTCCCAGGGCGGATCGATCGCCGGGGTGAACGCGTGCACGAAGGGGTGCATGTCGGTCGAGGAGATGTCGTGCTTCTCGTACCAGGTGGCCGCCGGGAACACGATGTCGGAGAGCAGGGTGGTCGAGGTCATCCGGAAGTCGGCCGACAGCAGCAGGTCGAGTTTTCCTTCCGGCGCCTCCTCGCGCCAGCCGACCACCTTCGGTCGTTCGTCCGCCCCGTGCTGGTTCGGCATCAGGTTGTTGTGGGTGCCCAGCAGGTGCTTGAGGAAGTACTCGTTGCCCTTGGCCGAGGACCCCATGATGTTCGACCGCCAGACGATCATCGTCCGCGGCCAGTTGCCGGGGGCGTCGATGTCCTCCAGGGCCGACTTGAGGGTGCCGTCCTTCAGCTTCGCCGCGATCCAGGCTTGCGGGGTTTCCGCCTCGCCGGCCTCAACGGCGGCCTTGGCCTCGTCGGCCAGGTCGAGCGGGTTGCGATCGAACTGCGGGTAGAACGGCATCCAGCCGAGTCGGTGCGACAGGGCCATCGCGTCGGCGGTGTGCAGCCCGTCCAACTTGCCGGTGGACAGCGGCGAGGTGATCCGATCGGCGGAGTACCCGTCGGTGCGCCACTGGTCGGTGTGCATGTACCAGTAGCCGGTGCCGATCATCGTCCGCGGCGGACGAGACCAGTCCAGGGCGTTGGCCAGGTTGAACCAGCCGGTCATCGGCCGGCACTTCTCCTGTCCGACGTAGTGTGCCCAGCCGCCGCCGTTTCGGCCGATCGACCCGGTCAGCATCAGCAGCGCGATGATCGCCCGGTAGGCCACATCGGCGTGGAACCAGTGGCAGATGCCGGCCCCGATCAGGATCATCGTCCGGCCCTTGGAGACCTCGGAGTTGGCCCCGAACTCCCTAGCGATCCGCAGGCAGGCCTCGACCGGCACCGAGGTGATCGCCTCCTGCCAGGCCGGGGTGTACGGGGTGTCGGCGTC
>CAYVOW010000094.1:2486-6363 GCA_964453585.1 uncultured Micropruina sp. | reverse complement strand
CGGCGCGTCCTGCGCAGACCGTGGGCAACGTGCTCAGCGGCCGGACGGCCCCGTCCCGCCGGACGCCCCAGCACCCTCCCCGAGCCTGCCTCACGAAATGTGCGCCGGAATCGACGGGCACTGCCACATCTGGCAGTGCCCGTAGATTCTGGCGGGTTTACGGAGGGGCGCCAGCCGGACCGGAGCGTCAGCGAGCGCCACCACCGGGGGACGCGCCAGGGCTCCACCCCGCCGCCACCTCCCAGGACGTCACCACCCCTCCCGAAGCCACGTCGCCCACCCAACGCGCACGACACGCCGCTCCCGTCCCCGGACGCGCCACCACCCCCACCGCGCCACCACCCCGGACTCCACGTTGCCCACCCAAAGTGCAGGACACGCCGGGCCACGGCGGCGTGTCGTGCGCACACGGTGGGCAACGTGCTCGGTCAGCGGCCGCGCAAAGATCACGCTTTGGCAACGGTGGGACGCTTTAGCGGCACTGGGGCCTACGCAGGCGTAACCTGAGAAACGTACTCACCGGTGGTTCAGGTTGCCGCACACCACAACCTGCTTGATCGCCCAGGGGGTCGCTCGGATGATCCGGCGGCCCCTTGGAGCCGTTAACGGGCGCCGTAGTGCTCCAGTGCGCGGGCCAAGAAGTCCTTCAACGGTCCGGTCTCCCCATCACGGCCACCCCGGCCGACCTCCAGGCTCGGCAGGCTCGGCACCAGTTTCACACCGGTGAACCGGGCCAGCGCCGAACCGCTGGTCAGCAACTGGAAGAAGCGGCCCTCGGGGGTGATCGCCAGCGTTCGGGCCTTGTTCAAATAGAAACCGACCTGGTCCGATTTCACCCTGGTGCCGTTCATCAGCAGCGCCATCAATGGCTCCGGGCGGAGTCCACGGGTGCGCGTCTCGACCAAAAACTCGTCCAGTAGCACCTGCGCCGCCGCCCCCTCGCTGCGCGCGGCCGCCGCCTCCATCTCCAGTCGGCGTCGGGCGTCCTGCTGCCGCTGGCTGCCCTGACCCCCGTCACTCATAGCTGCACCCTATGCCCACGTCCTCGCCCCAACCAGGGCCCGCCGACGATCACTACCGTGGGAGCGTGAGCAACCGAACGCTGCGCCCGACGGTGGCTCTGGTCGCCCTGCTGAACCTGGCCTACTTCTTCGTGGAGGCGGCCGTGGCGGTTGGGATCGGCTCGGTGTCGCTGCTGGCCGACTCGGTCGACTTCCTCGAGGACGCCGCCGTCAACGCGCTGATCTTCCTGGCGCTCGGCTGGACGCTGGCCGCCCGAGCCCGGGTGGGAAAGGTGATGGCGCTGATCATTTGCCTGCCGGCGGTGGCCGCGATCTGGCAGGCGGTGACCAAGATCGGGGCCGTGGACGCGCCCGACCCCAGCTCGATGGTCGTCACCGCCCTCGGGGCGGCCCTGGTCAACACCGTCTGCGCGCTGCTGCTGGCCCGCGTCCGGCACCACGGCGGATCGCTGTCCAAGGCCGCCTTCCTCGCCGCCCGCAATGACGTGGCGATCAACATCGCGATCATCGCGGTCGGCGTCCTGACCGCCTGGACGACGAGCGGCTGGCCCGATCTGGTCCTCGGCCTGTTCGTGGCGATGATCAACCTGTCCGCGGCCAAGGAGGTCTGGGAGGCAGCCACCGAGGAGGACCTGGCGGCCCGGGCGATCTCCGGTGAGCTGGACGAACCGTAACGACTTCGGCGTGATCAGGCTTGTGAAACCACCGCGGTAGGTCAGGCTGGACACCATGAGCACCGCTGCGCTGAACCTGACCTTCCTCGGAGCCGCCGGAAGCGTGACCGGCTCCAAATACCTGCTGAGCTACGGCGGTCGCCGGCTGATGGTCGACTGCGGCATGTTCCAGGGCGAGAAGCGACTGCGCGAGAAGAACTGGGACCCGTTCCCGATCACTCCGAGCGAGATCAGCGACATCGTCCTCACCCACGCTCACATGGACCACGTCGGCTACCTCCCCGCCCTGGTCGCCGACGGCTTCGCCGGCTCGGTGTGGTGCACCGAGGGCACCCGCCGGATCGCCGAGATCGTCCTGATGGACGCCGGTCACCTGCAGGAGCGCGAGGCGATGCACGCCGCCGAGGAGGGCTGGTCGAAGCACGAGACCCCGCAGCCGCTCTACACCGTCGCCGACGTGGAGCAAACCCTGCCGCTGTTGAAGGTAATCGCCTTTGACACTGATACCGACCTCGGCGACGGGGTCAGTATCCGGTTGACCCGGGCCGGTCACATTCTCGGCTCGGCCAGCGTCACCGTCCGGGCCGGCGATTCGTCGGTGCTGGTCTCGGGCGATATCGGACGGCATGACCACCCGATTCTGCGCGGCCGCGACGTCCCGCCGCCCGCCCCCTACGTACTGGTTGAATCGACCTACGGCGACCGGGAACACCCCGAGCCCCAGGGCGAGGCGCACGAGCTGATGGCCGAGACCATTCGGCACACCATCGCCCGTGGCGGGACGGTGCTGATTCCCGCCTTCGCCGTGGACCGGACCGCCCTCGTCCTCAAGGCGCTGTCGGAGATGCGGCGAGCGGGCCGGATCCCGGACGTCCCGATCTTCGTCAACTCGCCGATGGCGGTGGCCAGCCTGGCCGCCTACAAGGACGGCGCTGCCCGCGGTGAAATGCACGAGGGCATCGACCTCAACGACCTGCTCGACCTGCCGGGGCTGCGCGAGGTGACCGACCCGGAGGAGTCCAAGCGGCTCAACACACCGGCCCAGCCGTCGATCATCGTGTCGTCGTCCGGGATGGCGACCGGCGGCCGGGTGCTGCATCACCTGGAGTACCTGCTGCCCAACTCGCGCAACGCGGTGATCCTGACCGGCTACCAGGGCGCCGGGACCCGGGGCCGGTCGCTGCTGGAGGGGGCGACGGAGATGAAGTTCCGGGGTCGCTTCGTCCCGGTGAAGGCCGAGATCGTCCAGGACACCGAGTTCTCGGTGCACGCCGACGCGTCCGACATCATCGACTGGCTGGCCGCACTTCAGCCCAAGCCGGTGACGGTGTTCTGCGTGCACGGCGAGCAGGGGTCGGCCGAGGCGCTGGCCACCCGCATTCATCGTGAGCTCGGCCTGACCGCGGTCGTCCCGCGGCTGGGCGAGGTGGTCAACCTGACCGCTTCCGGCGCCGTGGTGCTCGACGAGGGCGACCAGGCGACCGATCAGCCGTCCCGCCCGGCGGCAGGGAGGAGTCCCGCCCCGACGGCCCCGGCCGCGGCGCCCGCCTCGTCCACCCACGACGACGACGCCGCCCAGATCCGGGTGATCCTGGAGACCGCCCTGGGCCAGGTGCCGTTCCTGCCCGAGGCAGAACAGGAGGGAGTGCGAGCCGCCCTCGCGCAAGCGGTGGCGTCGCTCAACGGCGACCGCGGTCAACTCCTCGGTGCGGTGAACCAGGCGCTCTATGCGGCGGCCGAGGCCGTCGAAACTCCGGGCGGACAGTCGATCGTGGCGCTGCTCGCCCACGTCCCCAAGGTGCTGGGCTGATCAAACCCGGCTCAGGGGATGCCGTTCTCCTTGGTCGCCGCGGGCTTGTCGGTCCCGTCCAGCCAGGCGGCGAAGAAGCCGGTCAAGTCCTCGGGGGTGGCGTCGTCGGCCTGTCGGCGGAACTCCTCCAGCGTCCGCGGCCCTCGCTGCTGAGACCAGGACTTGAGGAAGGGTAGGAAGGCAGCGTCGCCCATTCGGGTGCGCAGGGCGTGCACGCTGGCCGGGCCGCGGTCGTAGACCCGCTCGAACATCGCGTCCTCCCCGGGATCGGACAGCGACGGCGCCCAGAAGTTCCCTTCTGGCGAGGAGTAGTTGTGCGCGAACTCGGCTTGCGGGGTGCTCTCCGGGTTGGTCAGCCACTCCCCGTAACT
>CAYVOW010000094.1:0-2386 GCA_964453585.1 uncultured Micropruina sp. | reverse complement strand
CTCGGGAAGTCGCTTGCTCACCGCGTATACGTAGGGACGCCCATCGGTCTCCCCCTGCGACACCTCGAACTGGCCAATCGCCAGGAAGGTCGCATACGTAACCGTGGGTTCCTCGGTTTGCCAGACCCACCGCTCCCGATCCGGTGCGCCAGCCTTGGCCCGGTGTTCGATCAAACGGCCCACCGAGATCGCCTCGGTTCCTTTCGGGACGTCCACGGTGAGCCGGTACGTGGCGGGGTCACGGGGCGTGTCGTTGGACGGGAACCACCACGGGGCCGAGTTGGGCTCGCCGGCGATCATGATCTCGTCGCCAGCCCGGTAGAAGGCCGGCGAACGCCGCAATTGGTGGACGTCGCCGGGGGCTCCCTCGTAGGTGATCTCGACGCTCAGGTCTGCCCCCCGGGCCACGGCTACCTCGTTCGGGTCCGTCCGGGGCACCAGAATCCGGATGTCATCGTCGGCCTGGGAGAGCTGCGCCGCCACGCCGTTGACCGTGGCCGTGCGGGCGGCCAGCCGCAGGTCGACGTGGAAGATGTCGAACGCCTGGGTCGCCTTCAGGGTCAGGGTGGCGGTCCCCCGCAGGGTCTTCTCCTTGGCGTCCCAGGTGACCTGGACGTCGTAGTGGATCGCGTCGTAGCCAGCGCCGCCATCGTTGGGCAGGTAGGGGTCGCCAACGCCAGCCGCCGCCTCGACCAGCCCCGCCGGCACCCGGTCCGCCGGACGGCTGAGCACCAGGGCACCGACGACGCCGAGGACGGCCACGATCGCCAGGAGGGTGAGCCAGAGGCGCGGCTGGGGTCGCATGGGCCAAGCATGCCCGACGGGCGGCGCCGGTCAGCCGCGCAGCAGGTCCTCGAACGAGGTCAGGCCGGTGAACTCATCGGCGTAATCACTGGCCGGGCAAGCGCCCATCAGGCCGACGAAGTCCCGCGCGGCCGCCGTGATCCGGACGGCCAGCCGGGACTCACTCGAACCCCAGTCCGCGGTGGCGGCGAAAACCCCGAGCGGAGCCACCCGGGCCTTCAGGTAGTGGAACATCGGCAGCATCGCGTGGTCGATCACCAGCGAGTGCCGGGCGGTGCCGCCGGTGGCCCCCAGCAGCACTGGGCGGCCCTTGAGCACCCCCTCGTCCAGCAGGTCGAAGAAGAGTTTGAACAACCCCGAGTAGGACGCATTGAACACCGGCGTCACCGCGATCACTCCCGCGGACGTGCCGACGGCGTCGAACACCTCCTGGAGGGCCCGGCTCGGCACCCGGGTGAGCAGGTAGTTGGCCAGGTCGGACGCCAACGTCCGCAACTCCACGTGGCCCAGTTCGGGTTCCGACCAGCCTGCGTCGCGCAGCGCGGCCACGGTGGCCTCACCCAACCGCTGTCCCAACAGCTGGCTGGCCGACGGGACGCCCATGCCGGCAGAGATCACCATCACGGTCGTCACTGGGCCTCAGCCCCCCGGTACGGCGAACGCCCGGTGACGTCGTCCACGGCCGTCGTCGGCGCACCGGCCGCCACCCCGGCGGCGTCCCGCTCCGCGACCAGGGACGGATGCGTCGGGGCGTCCGGGACGTGGGCCGGTCGGCCGGCGGCGAACCCGGCCCGCAGGTCGGGCAGGATCTCGCCGAGCAGGTCCAACTGCTCCAGGGCCGTCTTCAGCGGCAGGCCGGCGTGGTCGATCAGGAACAGCTGGCGCTGGTAGTCGCCGACCTCGTCCCGGAAGGACAGGGTCTTCTCCAGCACCTGCTGCGGGCTGCCCACCACCAACGGGGTGTCGCGCATGAACTCCTCCAGCGACGGCCCGTGGCCGTACACCGGGGCGACGTCAAAGTAGGGACGGAACTCGTTGACCGCGTCCTGAGAGTTGCGGCGCATGAAGAACTGGCCGCCCAGCCCGACGATCGCGGTGTCCGCCGGCCCGTGGCCGTAGTGCTCGAAGCGCCGCCGGTACAGGTTCACCATCTTCTTGGTGTGGGCCATGTTCCAGAAGATGTTGTTGTGGAAGAAGCCGTCACCGTAATAGGCGGCCTGCTCGGCGATCTCCGGGCTGCGGATCGACCCGTGCCACACGAATGGCGGGACGTCGTCCAGCGGGCGCGGCGCCAGGGTGAAGCCATGCAGCGGCGTCCGGAAGCGACCCTCCCAATCGACGACCTCCTCTCGCCATAGCCGACGCAGCAGCGCGTAGTTCTCCACCGCCAGCGCGATGCCGTCGCGGATGTCACGCCCGAACCACGGGTAGACCGGGCCGGTGTTGCCACGTCCCAGCATCAGGTCGACCCGGCCGTCGGCCAGGTGCTGCAGCACGGAGAAGTCCTCGGCGATCTTCACCGGATCGTTGGTCGTGATCAGGGTGGTCGCGGTCGAGAGCAGCAGCCGCTCGGTGCGGGCGG
>CAYVOW010000093.1:0-6378 GCA_964453585.1 uncultured Micropruina sp. | reverse complement strand
GGTTCGTCCAGCAGGCCGAGGTAGTGGAACTCGACCGGACGGAGATCGACCCCACGCTCTTCGGACACCCGGTGAGTGTACGCCGGGCTCCCTCTGCCAACCCGTGGGTCACGGGACCGATTAACGTGCGGCGGGCTGGGGTCGGTATGGTGGTCCGGTTGCCTCGGCGAGGGGCCAAGGGCCCGTGATCGACAAGGTGTGTGCGCGCTCGACGTGCCCTCCCTCGTCCGGGATTGAAGAGTTGCAGACGAGGTTTGAGGAGTTGGCCAAATGGCTGAAGTGAAGCTTTCCGCGGGGTCCCGCACCGAATTCGGCAAGGGTGCGGCGCGCCGCGCCCGCCGCGACGGGCTGGTGCCGGCAGTGCTGTACGGGCACGGTTCGGACCCGATCCACGTGTCGCTGCCGGGGCACGAGACGCTGCTGGCGCTGCGCGTGGCGAACGCGCTGCTGTCGATCAGCATCGACGGCAAGTCCGCCCAGTTGGCGCTGCCGAAGCAGGTGCAGCGCAACCCGATCAAGGGCTCGATCGAGCACGTCGACCTGGTGATCGTGAAGCGCGGCGAGAAGGTTTCGGTCGAGGTGCCGCTGCACGTGATCGGCGGCGACGAGAAGGCCGACCGGATCATCGTGATGGATCAGCAGACGATCACCCTCGAGGTCGAGGCCACCAACATCCCGGCCCAGATCGAGATCGACGTCACCGAGTTGGAGATCGGCGACTCGGTCGCCGCCAAGGACCTGAACCTTCCTGAGGGTGCGGTGTTCCCGGGTGAGCCCGACGACCTGATGCTGTCGGTCGCCGCCGCGCGCACCCAGGAGGAGATCGACGCTGAGCTTGACTCCGCCGTCGCCGAAACCTCGGAGGTCGCCACGGAGCCGGCAGAGGGCGCCGAGGCCGACGAGGCCGAGGAGGCCTGAGCCTCGCGATGACCGCGTGGTTGGTGGTCGGGCTCGGGAATCCGGGCCCGACCTACGCGTCCCACCGGCACAACGTCGGGTTCATGGTGGTCGACGAACTGGCCCGGCGGGCCGGTTCGGGGTTCGCCGCGCCCCGCGGGCTGCGGGCCGAGACCTGCGAGACGCGGATCACCGCGTCCGGCCTGGGCGGGGTGGGTGTCGACGCGCAACGGGTCGTTCTGGTCAAGCCGCGGACGTTCATGAACGAGTCGGGGGCAGCGGTGTCGAAGGCGCTGGCCTATTTCGGCATCGAACCGGATCGGCTGGTGGTCGTCCATGACGAGCTGGACCTGGACTTCGGCCAATTGCGAAGCAAGTTCGGCGGTGGCGACAACGGCCACAACGGGCTGAAGTCGATTCGCCGCAGCATCGGCACCGGCGACTTCTACCGGGTGCGGTTCGGGGTTGGTCGTCCCCCGGGGCGGCAGGCGCCGGCCGACTTCGTGCTGACCCCGTTCCCGGCGTCGGCGCGCGAGGAGGTCGCCCTGGAGGTCGGCCGGAACGCAGACGCGGTCGAATCCCTGCTGGTCAACGGCCTTGAGGCGACCCAGAGCCGCTTCAACTCCTAGCGCCACGAAAACACCGCCGCTTGCGCTGAGCACTGCCATATCTGGCAGTGCTCAGCGATTCGGGGGCGTTATCCGAGGTGGCACCGACCTCAGGTTCACCCTGAAGGACTCACGGTGCGCCGATCGATCTCAGGGGTCTCGCGTGAGCGTGCAGGTGAAGGTATAGGTGCCGTTGGAGATGGTGTCGAAGACGTTGACGCTCGTCACCCGTTTCGCGCGCGCGGGTTCCCCGGGGCTGAGTAGCCCGATCGGGGTGCTGGCGATTCCGTGGGCCGCACCCAAGGGACGGTCGGGGTCTTCCAGCACGATGTCGATCGACTCCGAGAGGCCCACCGAGCGATGGGTCCATCCACGGGCCGTGATGGCGTCCCAGATGACCTTGGTCAGGTTCGGCCAGTCCTCGCCGGTGTCGGCGTCGTCCCACTCGGTCGTCAGCAGGTGTTCGGAATCGAGGGAGAGCTCCAGGTACGGCTCGTCCGCGCCCGGCCAGTCGGGGCCGCTCTCATTGTTGACGTGGATGTGAATCCCCTCGTCCAGGCGCAGGTAGCAGACCGGCGTCGACCACCTGATCACCTGACCCACCTGATCAATCCCGTCGCGCTGCACCATGACGAAGAAGTCGTCTCGAGCCGAGGCCTGATAGGCATGTTGGAGCGTGCCGGTGCCGGAGGTTTTGGCGGAGGGGTTGAGCGCAGCGTCCACGATGCTCAGCCGTGAGGAGTCCCACCCCTGCATCCGCAGTTCGATCGTCTCGGAGCGCTCCTTGCCGATCAGAGTTTCGCGGGGCTGCACCCGGAACCAGCATTCGTCGTTGTCGCCGAGCGGCTGGCCGGCGGGGTAGGGGACCGCGAGGTCGTGGTGCGGCGGCAGCGCCAACGCCGTCGCGGGAGTGTCGCCGCGGTGTTGGAAGACCACGAAGGGCAGGTTGCTGATCGGCTGTCCGGAGCTGGACTTCAGGCAGAGCAGCATCGGGTCTCGGTGGACGAAGGTGCCCCCCTCAGGGTCCAGTCTCCGCTCGAACTCGTGGAAGGCGACCGCGACGCTGGGGGGCAGAGCCGTGGCATGGATGCTGGCGTAGGCGTCCAGCGGGTGGGAGATGTCGGATTCCGCGAACACCTGATAGCTGAGCGCGGGAGGGGCGAAGAAGGAGTAGGTGCCGGGCTCGCGGATCCAGATCCAGAACCGGCCGTCCTCGGCCGGGATATCGGCCCAGACGTTCCAGGCCAGCGAGCCCACGGGTTGCCCCGGGACCGGGTTGCCGACCATGGGTCCGGTGGCCAGGAGGTCGACCGCGCGCTGCGGTTGGCAGTGCGGCGCCTCGAACTGGATCAGCGCCTCCAGAGCGTAGTGATCGGACACCGCCTTATGGCCGACGCGCATTGCGTGCGGCACGATCATTTCGTTGTCGCCGCGCTTCACATGACACACGTAGTCGAGGCGCTGTTCCACCTGGTTGTGCCGACCCCGATGGGAGTAGCCGGGGTCAAGATCGCTGCCGACGCCGGGCGGTCGCATCTCCACCCAGCCGTCGGCAAACCGGGTGCCGAACTCGGACTGGGCGCTGTCGAAGGTGGCGAACCACTCGTCAGCGGTGGAGCCGGCGTCGCCGCGGATGTTGAGGTCGCCGGCGACGATCACGTTGCGCCAGTCGTCGCGGTTGCCGCCGAGCGCCTGGTCGACCAGCTTCAGCACCTCGTAGAGCTGATCGGCCCGGACGTCGCGGTGTTGGTCGTCGCTGTTGTAGGCGGCCTGGAGGTGGGTGAAGACGAGCGTGGTCACTTCGGCGGGGAGGTCCACTTGGACCAGCACCGCCGCCTTGGACGCCCAGGAGTCGTCACCGGCGTCGGTGGAGTAGAACATCTCGAGCCGATCGCTGCCGTTGATGGAGTAGAACGGCAGCGACGAGAAGACCATGAGGCCGCTGTCTTCCTCCAGGTCTCCCTCGTGGACCGACTTGATCACGTGCGGCCAGGTGCCGCTCAACTCGTTGAGGAAGACCTCGCGAGCGTCCTCGTTGAAGGCTTCGTTGAGCGCGATCACATGGGGACGCTCGGCGGGCGGGATGGCCAGAAGGTCGGCGCACACGCCCTCAGCCCGGGCGATGGCGTCGGAGTCTGTGGAGGGGAACAGGCCGATCACCGCCCCGGGGACGGAGATCGTTCCGTCCAGCACGCCGGCGATCAAGGGCAGACATTGAACGTTGAAGGTCATCAGACGAAGTGCTCCCATGCGGTTAATGAGCCGTCGATCGGAGGGCTGATACCTCCGCGGCAACCCCGCCCGTCGGGTGGTGGCGGAGTCGGGCCCCACGAAAACACCGCCGTTTGCGCTGGGCATTGCCATATCTGGCAGTGCCCAGCGATTCGGTGGGGTTCCCCGTGCGAGGGGATGCGCAACGTCGGCACAAGGCCTCCGGCGGGGCTACTACGCTGACCGGGTGCTTTCGGCCCTGATCGACCTGGTTGCCGCGGATCCCACGGTTTCCGCGGCGCTGGACGACGCCCGCAGCCATCGCCTGCAGGCCTTCGATCTGACCTCGATCGAGGCGCTCCGACCCTTCCTGGTCGCCGCCCTGGCCACCCACACCAATCGGACGACCCTGCTGGTGACCTCCACCTACCGGGAAGCGGAAGCGCTGACCGCCACCTTGCAATCCCTGATCGGCGAGCAGCGGGTGGCTTACTACCCGGCGTGGGAGACCCTCCCGCACGAGCGACTCAGCCCTCGCTCCGACACCGTCGGTCGCCGACTGCAGGTGCTGCGGCGGCTCCTAGGCCAGGACGAAGAGCTCCCCCCGAGCGTCGTTGTCGCCCCGGTTCGGTCCGTGCTGCAGCCGCAGGTCAAGGGCATCGGCAACCTCCGGCCGGTCCACGTCGCGGCGGGGGACGACCACGACCTCGGCGACCTGGCTCGCGCGTTGGTGGACGCCGCCTATATCCGGGTTGATCTGGTTGAGCGGCGTGGCGAGTTCGCCGTCCGCGGCGGCATCGTGGACGTGTTCCCGCCCACGCAGGAACACCCGGTGCGGATCGACTTCTTCGGCGACACGGTGGACGACATTCGCGCCTTCGCGGTCGCCGACCAGCGCTCGTTCGGTGATCCGCTGCCCGAGATCACCGCCTACCCGTGCCGGGAGATGCTGATCACCGACGAGGTGAAATCCCGGGCCGCGACCCTGGCCGACCAGACGTCCGCGACGCCCGGCAACCTGTCGGAGTTGTTCGAGCGGATCTCCCAGGGCCACGCGGTTGACGGCATGGAGTCGCTGGCGCCGGTGCTGGTCGACGGCCTCGAACTGCTGATCGACGTCCTGCCCGCCGACGCGCTGATCCTGGTCGCCGACCCCGAGCGGGTGCGCGCGCGGGCGATTGAGCTGGTGGCCACCAGCGAGGAGTTCCTGAAGGCGTCCTGGGCTGCCGCCGCAGACGGGGGACGGGCGCCGATCGACCTCGAACCGGCCACCTACCGCGACCTCGCCGAGGTCCGGACGCGATCGTTGTCCCGGGGTCAGTCCTGGTGGACGCTGAGCGCCTGGGCCGGACTCGACGACGCCGACCCGCTCGCCATGGCGACATCGCAGCCGGGCCCGTTCTTCGACGACGACTTCCCCGACTACCAGGCGCTGAGCGGGGAGGTGGTCGGGGTGGTCTCCCGGACCGTCGACGCCCGCGAGGGACGGGTCTTCCGAGGCGACACCCAGGCCGCCCTTGCCGCCATCCAAGCCGCCGTTGGCTCGGGCGGCACCACCGTCCTGGTGGCCGACTCTCCGGGACTGGCGCAGCGCATGGGGGAGATCCTCGCCGCCGAGTCGATCCCGCATCGTCGGGCCGACTCGGAAGAACTGGCAACCGGGCCGGTGAACGTGGCGATCGCCGACCTGCGGCAGGGTTTCCAGCTGCCGTCGGTAGCGCTGACCCTGTTCACCGCCGCCGAACTCGCCGGGCAGCGCGACGTTGACCGCACCCAACAGAAGCTCCCGGCCCGCCGCAAGAACACCATCGACCCGTTGGAACTCACCCCGGGCGACCCGATCGTCCACGAGTCACACGGGGTCGGCCGGTATATCGACATGGTCCAGCGGACGGTGGCCGGTGCCACCCGGGAGTACCTGGTGATCGAGTACGCCCCGTCCAAGCGCGGTCAGCCCGGCGACCGCCTGTTCGTCCCGATGGACCAGTTGCACCTGATCACCCGCTACGTCGGCGGGGAGAGCCCCGGCCTCGACCGCCTGGGCGGCGCCGACTGGGCCAAGCGGAAGTCCCGCGCCCGCAAGGCGGTCCGCGAGATCGCCGCCGAGCTGATCAAGCTCTACGCGGCGCGGCAGGCCTCCAAGGGCTACGAGTTCGGCCCGGACACCCCCTGGCAGGCCGAACTCGAGGACGCGTTCAGTTACGTCGAGACGCCCGACCAGTTGTCCGCGATCACCGAGGTCAAGGCCGATATGGAGCAGTTGGTGCCGATGGATCGGCTGATCTGCGGCGACGTCGGCTACGGCAAGACCGAGATCGCGGTTCGAGCGGCGTTCAAGGCGGTGATGGACGGCAAGCAGGTCGCCGTTCTCGTCCCGACCACCCTGCTCGTCCAGCAGCATCACGCCACCTTCGCCGACCGCTACGCCGGCTTCCCGGTCACCGTGGCCCCGCTGAGCCGCTTCCAGACCGCGGCCGAGGCCAAGAAGACCAAGGAGGGCATCGCCGACGGCAGCGTGGACGTGGTCGTCGGCACGCACCGGCTGCTGTCGGACGAGGTGACGTTCAAGGATCTGGGTCTGGTGATCATCGACGAGGAGCAGCGGTTCGGCGTCGAGCACAAGGAGGCGCTGAAGAAGCTGCGGCTCAACGTCGACGTGCTG
>CAYVOW010000092.1:0-6671 GCA_964453585.1 uncultured Micropruina sp. | reverse complement strand
CCACCTTGTCACCGGAGACGAACGAAGCCAGGTAGAGCTGAGCGGCGCGCTCGGCGTCCTCTTTCTCACCCCGGTAACCGGCCAGCCGGGCCTTCAGCAGTTGCTCGAAAAGTGAGGTCTTTCCCGAGCCTGCGTTCCCGATCAGCACGACGTTGCGGACGTCGTCGGGGCTGGTTACCTGCATGGTGGCGGCGTTCACCTTTGAACTCATGGGTACACCCAACACCCGGCCCCGGGCGCGTGCAACCGCGTCCGCGATTCGGGTTCGGGCGTCTCAGGGCAGGGCTGCTCGCAGCGAACCCACCGGTTTGCCGTGGCCCAGCACGGGGGAAGCGGCAAGGCGTCGCCAGAGCTCCGGACCGCCGAACCCGAGGCGTTCCAGCACGCCCCCCATCACCACCGGACGAGCCCGGGCCGCTCCATCGACAACCTTGATTGCGATCCCACGACCATCCGCCAGGCCGAGCGCGTAAACCCCCTCGGCGCCGTCCTTGGCGATCCCGCCCGGGATCGCGGCGATCAGTTCGGTGACGTCGCGGCCGGTGCCGCCGACGAGCTCGGGGTGGCCGCGGATGGCGTTGGCGATGATCGCTTCGGGCCCGTCGGGGGCGGCCGCCAGCCGGCCAAACACCCTGGCCAGGTCGGCCAGCGCGATCGCGTGCACCGGAGCCCCGCAGCCGTCGGTGGTCTCGGCGGCGACTCCGACGCCCAGGGCCGCCCAGGTGTCCCGGACGGCCTGCTGGGCAGGGTGCGCCGGATCGAGATAGCCCTCGGTCTGCCACCCGTTGGCGACACAGGCGGCCAACATGGCGGCGTGCTTGCCCGAGCAGTTCTGGGCGAGCGAGGAGGGCGGCTGTCGGTCGGCGATCCAAGCGTGCCGCTGGGCGTCCATCAACGGCAGGTCGGGGGTGTTGCGCAGCGCTTCCCCGGTCAGCCCGGCGGAGGCCAGGGTGCTGCGGACGACGTCCAGGTGCCGGGGTTCGCCGGAGTGGCTAGCGCAGGCCAGCGCCCACTGCTCACTGGTCAACCTGGCGCCGGCGCGGGCCATGGCCAGCGCCTGGACCGGCTTGGCCGAGGAGCGCGGCAGGATCAGGGTCTCCGGATCGCCCAGGGACCACTCGACCGTCCCGTCCGGAGCGGTCACCGCCACCAGGCCGTGATGGATCGACTCCACGAAGCCGCCGCGGACCACCTCCGCCACCACCGGCGCATCCTTGAGCACGGCGGGAGTGTACGACAGCCGCCCTCGCGCCAGACGGGTGGGCGTGGCTGGGTGTGGAACTCTGACAGCGCTGAACGGGCGAATCTGGCCCAAAATGGGCACGTGGGCGCGTTCAGCGCTGTCAAAGTTCCACGGGCGGTCCGCAAGCGCCACCGAGGTGGCTCGTTTTGACCGTCCTGAGGACCCCAGGTAACCTAAGTCGCTGTTGCGCTGTGGTCTGCCCGACGGCAGATCCCGCACCCACAGCACCGAACGCTCACTTATGGAAGATGGTCCCCGACCGTGTCTACGTACAGCCCAAAGCCTGGCGAGATCACCAGGAACTGGCATGTGATCGATGCCTCCGACATCGTTCTCGGCCGCCTCGCCGTCACCGCCGCCACCCTGCTGCGCGGTAAGCACAAGGCGCAGTTCGCTCCGCACGTCGACACCGGCGACTTCGTGATCGTGGTGAACGCTTCCAAGATCGCCCTGACCGGCAACAAGCGCGAGACCAAGATGGCCTACCGTCACTCCGGTCGTCCCGGCGGCCTGCGGGCGGTCCCCTACGGCGAGCTGCTCGACAACGACCCCCGCAAGGCCGTCGAGCTGGCTGTCTGGGGCATGCTCCCCAAGAACAAGCTGAGCCGTCAGCTGATCAAGAAGCTCAAGGTCTACTCGGGCCCCGAGCATCCCCACGCCGCGCAGCAGCCGCAGCCGTACGCCATCACCCAGATCGCTCAGTGACACCGAGGAACACCGCTGTGACCAACACCGTCGAAGAGACCACCGAGGAACTCGCCCCGTTCACCGAGGGTGACCGCGAGATCGCTTACCGCTCCGAGGCCGTGCCGAGCAGCGCCGCTCCCGGCGCCCGTCCGGCCGTCGTCGCGCCGGGTGAGGCCACCGGCCGCCGCAAGGAGGCCATCGCCCGTGTCCGCCTGGTCCCGGGCACCGGCCAGTTCAAGATCAACGGCCGCAGCCTGGACGACTACTTCCCGAACAAGCTGCACCAGCAGACCGTGAACGAGCCCTTCGTCACCGCTGCCGTGCTGGGCTCCTACGACGTGATCGCCAAGATCGTCGGCGGCGGCGTCACCGGCCAGGCCGGTGCTTTGCGCCTGAGCATCGCCCGCGCGCTGAACGCGATCGATCAGGAGGCCAGCCGTCCCGCCCTGAAGAAGGCCGGTCTGCTGACCCGCGACGCCCGGGTCAAGGAGCGCAAGAAGGCCGGTCTCAAGAAGGCCCGTAAGGCTCCGCAGTACAGCAAGCGCTGACCCAGCGATGGCCCGCCTGTTCGGCACCGACGGTGTCCGCGGACGAGCGAACCAGGATCTGACCGCCGAGGTCGCCCTCGACCTGGCGGTGGCTGCCGCCCACGTGTTGGGCGAAGCGGGAGCCTTTGGCGAGCGTCGTCCAGTTGCCCTGGTGGGTCGCGACACCCGCGCCTCCGGCGAGTTTCTGGAAGCGGCCGTGGTGGCCGGGCTCGCTTCGGCGGGCGTCGACGTCGTCCGGCTGGGCGTCGTCCCGACCCCCGCGGTGGCCCACCTGGTGGGTGCGCTGAGCGCCGATTTGGGCGTGATGCTGTCGGCCAGTCACAACCCGATGCCCGACAACGGGATCAAGTTCTTCTCCCGCGGCGGGGTCAAGTTGGACGACGACCTCGAGGACGCCATCGAAGAACGGCTGGGCGAGGACTGGCAGCGTCCGGTTGGCGCGGACGTCGGTCGGGTGAGCGATGACCTGGGCGCCGTGGAGGGGTACGTGGCCCACCTCGTCTCCAGCCTTGGTACCGACTCGTCGCTGGACGGGCTGACCGTGGTGGTCGACGCCGCCAACGGGGCGGCGTTCATGACCGCCCTGGCCGCTTTTGACGCCCAGGGTGCGACGGTCGTCCCGCTGCACGCTTCGCCGAACGGCCTGAACATCAACGACAACTGCGGCTCCACCCATTTGGAGTCCCTGCAGGCCGCGGTGCTTGAACACGGCGCAGACCTCGGCATCGGGCTGGACGGCGACGCCGACCGCTGCCTGGCCGTCGACCACACCGGCGAGGTCGTCGATGGCGACCAGATCCTGGCGATCCTGGCGCTGGCGCTCAAGGACGCCCACGCGCTGCACTCCGACACCGTGGTGGCCACCGTGATGAGCAACCTCGGCTTCCTCAACGCGATGCGGGAGCACGGCGTTCGGGTCGATCAGACCAAGGTCGGCGACCGCTACGTCCTGGAGGCGATGAACGCCCACGGCTTCGCCCTGGGCGGCGAGCAGTCCGGCCACGTGATCATGAGCGAGTTCGCCACCACCGGCGACGGCGTGCTGACCGCGCTGCACCTGGCTGCCCGGATGCGCCGGACCGGCCGCACCCTGGCCGAGTTGGCTTCGGTGATGACCCGGCTGCCGCAGGTGATGATCAACGTGCCCGGGGTCAACAAGGCCCGAGCGGGCATCGATCCGGACGTCTCCGCCGCGGTCACCGCGGCCTCCCGGGAACTGGGTCGCAACGGACGGGTGCTGCTGCGTCCGTCCGGCACCGAGCCGCTGGTCCGGGTGATGGTGGAAGCCGAAACTCAGGAGTTGGCCAACGAGGTCGCCGAACGCCTGGCCGCGGTGGTCAAGGAGCGACTCGCCCTCTGATGCGGCTACGGCGTTAGGTGCACCTTGACGCTGTGGAAGCCGCGTCCGGCGTGGTCGGGCGCGATCGCGAAGGCGGCGGACTCGCCAGCCGGCACCTCCACCCGCCGGACGAGTTCGACGCACTCCTGGATCTGCTGGGTGGCCACGGCGCGCGGGTGGTCGTAGATCAGACCCACCACCCGGGCGATCACCGGCTCCTGGTTGGGGTTGGCCAACGCGATGCCGTCGAAGCCGGCGAACTTGTCCGCGGGCTGGCCGCGGTAGAGCAGGGTCAGGGTCACGTCCCGCCGCGCCGAGGCCATCGCCGGGCTGTGGCTGAGTTCGGTCTCCACCTGGACGTCACGGACCTGGTCGGCGCCCGCACCCTCGAAGATCAGGATGTCGTAGGCATTGCCCGAGGGCACCACCAGCCGTCCTGCGTCCGAGCCGTAGGCGGTCCGCACCCGCACGTCCAGGGCCCGCCCGTTCTTGTCCAGCGCCCGGTAACTGACCACGGGGACGAGCGCCTGTTTCGTCCGGTTCGAGAACTCGACCATCTGATCGATCTGGCCATGTCTGGCCTGGCCCAGGTAGCGAGCGCTGAAGTTTGGTCGTGAGGAGAAGATGCCCCCAGCGCACTCTGACACGGCCCGGCGCGGCAGGGAGTCCTCCCGAAAGGTGAGCGGCGACCCACCCGAGAGTCACACCCGGCGCACCCGCACCCACTTCACCTGGTGGTTCTCGCCCTTGCGCAAGATGGCGGTGGCGCGGCCTCGGGTGGGCCGGATGTTCAACGTGAGGTTGGGGCCGTTGATCGTGTCCCAGAAATGCTCGGCGGTCTCCAAGGCCTCGTCGTGGGACATCTCGGCATAGCGGCGGAAGAACGAAGCCGGATCGCGGAACGCGGTCTCCCGCAGCCGGAAGAAGCGTTCGATGTACCAGTCCCGGATGAAGTCGGTGCGGGCGTCGACGAACACCGAGAAGTCGAAGAAGTCGCTGACCGCCAGCGCGGTCGTCCCGTCGGCGCGCCGGGTGGCCGGCTGCAGGACGTTCAGCCCCTCCACGATCAGGATGTCGGGGTCCTCGACCACGATCTGCTGGTCGGCGACGATGTCGTAGACAAGGTGGGAGTAGACCGGAGCTGAGACGACCCGCTTGCCGGACTTCACGTCCATCACGAACCGCAGCAGCGCCCGCCGGTCATACGACTCCGGGAACCCCTTCCGCTCCGACAGCCCGAGTTCGGTCAGCCGGGCGTTGGAGTAGAGGAAACCGTCGGTGGTGATCAGGTCGACCTTCGGTGAGCCGGGGCCGCGGGAGAGCAGTTCCTTGAGCAACCGGGACGTGGTGGACTTGCCGACCGCCACCGACCCGGCCACGCCGATCACGAACGGGGTCCGGCGGTCGCGCAGGCCGAGGAAGTCGTGTGAGCTGCGGAACAGCGCGGCGGTTTCCTCTCGGTAGAGGTGCAACAACTGGGTTAGTGGAAGGTAAACCTCCCGCACCTCGGCCTCGTCGGTGGGGTCGCCCAGGCCCCGCAGCCGGGCCAGCGTTTCGGCGTCCAACTGCCACGGGACGACGTCGGCGAGCGCCGCCCACTGGTCGCGGTCGAGCGCGACGTAGGGGCCATAGGGATCGTCCTCCGGGGCGCCTCCGGGGTCGACGGCCGGACGGACCAGCTCCTCCACTCTGCCTCCTTGCGCGCGGGTTGCTCGGGGCCAGTCTGCCGACTCTGGGCCGGTAGGGTGAGGCCCATGTGCGGAATCATCGGATATGTCGGTCCACGCGTGGCCCGGGACGTGGTCGTGGCCGGCCTTCGCCGGATGGAGTACCGCGGCTACGACTCCGCCGGCATCGCGGTGATCGCCGACGGTCAACTGGACGTCCGGAAGAAGGCGGGCAAGATCGCCAACCTGGACGCCGCCGTCGCCGAGGATCCGCTGCCCGACACCGAGATCGGGATCGGCCACACCCGTTGGGCCACCCACGGTGGCCCGACCGACGCCAACGCCCACCCGCACGTGTCGTCCAACGGCCGGGTGGCCCTGGTCCACAACGGCATCATCGAGAACTTCGCCGTCCTGCGCGCCGAGGCCGAGGCCCGGGGTGCGGTGTTCACCTCCGAAACCGACACCGAGTCCGCCGCCCAACTGGTCGGCCTGGCGGTGGCCGACGGGGTGGACCTGTTCGAGGCGCTGCGCCAGGTGGCGTCCCGGCTGGAGGGAGCCTTCACCCTGGTGGCGCTGGACGCCGCTCGTCCCGACCGGGTGGTGGCCGCGCGCCGCAACAGCCCGCTGGTGGTCGGCGTCGGTGAGGGCGAGATGTTCCTCGCCTCCGACGTCGCCGCCTTCATCGAGTTCAGCAACCAGGCCGTGGAACTCGGCCAAGACCAGGCCGTCGAGATCACCCGCGACGGGTACACGGTCACCGATTTCGACGGCAACCCCGCCCCGGTGAAGCCGTTCGAGGTCACCTGGGACCTGTCCGCGGCCGAGAAGCAGGGCTTCGACTGGTTCATGGTCAAGGAACTCCACGAGCAGCCGAGGGCGGTCGCCGACACGCTGCTGGGGCGCTACAGCGCCGACGGCGCGCTCACCTTGGACGAGGTGCGGATCAGCCCCGAGGTGCTGCGTCGGATCGACAAGATCGTGATCGTCGCGTGTGGCACCGCGTTCTACTCCGGTCTGGTGGCCAAGTACGCGATCGAGCATTGGACCCGGATTCCCTGCGAGGTGGAGATCGCCTCGGAGTTCCGCTACCGGGATCCGATCATCGACCCGATGACTCTGGTGGTCACGATCAGCCAGTCCGGCGAGACCGCCGACACGCTGATGGCGATCCGGCACGCCCGCGA
>CAYVOW010000091.1:0-6921 GCA_964453585.1 uncultured Micropruina sp. | reverse complement strand
GTCGTAGGTGACCACGTCGCGCAGCGTGAACCCGTCGTGGGCGGTGACGAAGTTGATCGACGCGGTGGCCGGACGGCCCTCGTGGTCGAAGATGTCCGACGACCCCGACAACCGAGTGGCCAACTCCTGGACGCCGGAGACCGCCCCGCGCCAGAAGTCGCGGGTGAAACCGCGGAAGCGGTCGTTCCACTCCGACCAGTTCGCACCCCAGCGGCCCACCTGGTAGCCGTAGGGGCCGAGGTCCCAGGGCTCGGAGATCATCACCGTGCCGGCCAGCACCGGATCGTTGGCGATCGCCTGCTTGAACAGGTGGTTCTGATCGACGTGGTGATGGTCGTTGCGGATCAAGGTGGTGTTGAGGTCGAAGCGGAACCCGTCCACCCCCATCTCGGTGACCCAGTAGCGCAACGAGTCCAGCACCATCGCGAGCACCCACTCGTTGGAGGTGTCGACCGCATTCCCGCAGCCGGTCACGTCGTAGTCGTTGCGGTGGTCGTCGGTGAGCCGGTAGTAGGCGCCGTGATCGATGCCCCGGAAGGAGAGCGTCGGCCCATCGTGGCCGCCCTCGCCGGTGTGGTTGTAGACCACGTCGAGGATCACCGCGATCCCGGCCCGGTGGAGCGCGGTCACCATGTTCTTGAACTCCGCCACCTGCTCGCCGGTCGTCCCGGACGCCGAGTACGGGGCGTGCGGGGCGAAGAAGCCGAGCGTGTTGTAACCCCAGTAGTTGGTCAACCCGCGCCCTACCACGAACGGCTCGGAGACGAAGTGGTGCAGCGGCAGGAACTCGACCGCGTTGACCCCCAGGTCGACCAGATGATCGATCACCGCCGGGTAGGCGAAACCGGCGTAGCTGCCGCGCAGGTGCTCCGGGACGCTGGGATGGAGGCGGGTGTAGCCCTTCAGATGGGTCTCGTAGATGACCATGTCGGCCAGCGGGATTGGCGTCGCCAAGGGCTCGGGCGGCGGGGTGGGCGCGACCACCACGCTGAGCGGGACGGACGCGAACGAGTCGGTCGGATCGGGCTGGAAGTTCGAGGCCTCGGTGTGGTCCCGGATGGGGCCGGAGTAGTCGACGCCGCCGGTGATCGCCCGGGCGTAGGGGTCGAGCAGCAGCTTGGCCGGGTTGAACCGGAGGCCGGCGTCGGGGTTCCACGGCCCGTGGACCCGGAAGCCGTACCGCTGACCGGCGCGGACGCCCGGGACGAAGACCCGCCAAACGCCGTCGGCGGCCTCATTGCTCATCTCGTGATTGGTCTGGCGCCGCTGCGCATCCACCAAAGCCAATTCGACGCGGGTGGCGCGGGGCGCCCACAAGGCGAAGTCGGTTCCATCAGCGCGTGGGTGCGCACCCAGGATGGAGGAGGTCGCCGGTGCCAGAAGTCCTGGCTCAGTCATAAGCTACTTTCGGACATGCGGTGAGTGCCTGATGGCGGGGGAAGCATCATTCTGCCGGAAATTGGCGGGCGATGCTCGATCCGCATCGGTTCGGACACCCTTGATAAGAGCATTTAGTCCGGTCCGGATGCAAACGGCAGGGGGGTTCGGGGTGGCGGTGCGACACTATTTCGACCACGCCGCCAGCGCCCCGCTCCGTCCGACGGCCTGGGCCGCGATGGCTGAACTCGCGTCGCTGACCGGCAATCCCCACGCCCTGCACGGATCGGGACGAGGGGCTCGTCGAGTCTTGGAGGAAGCCCGGGAGAGCCTGGCGGCCGACCTCGGTTGCCAAGCTCCGGAGCTGGTCTTCACCTCCGGTGGGACGGAGGCGAACAATCTCGCCCTGGCCGGGGTGCTGGCTGCTCCCCGCAGCGATCCGGCTCGGCGCCGGCTGGTCATCTCGGCGATCGAGCACCCCTCGGTGGACGCGGTCCGCGCCAAGATGGCGGAGCGGGTCGACGTCGTGGCGGTCACGCCGGCGGGCCAGGTGGAGCTGGCGTCGGCGAACCGGGAGGTGACCGCGGCGACCGCACTGGTGTCGGTGATGGCGGTGAACAACGAGACCGGTGTCGTCCAGCCGGTCGGTGAGGTGGCAACGCTGGCCCGCGAACGGGGCGCGTTGAGCCATAGCGATGCCATCCAGGCGCTCGGCCACGTCCCGCTGTCGTTCGCCGAGCTCGGCCTGGACCTGATGAGCGTCTCGGCCCACAAGGTCGGCGGACCGGTGGGGATCGGTGCCCTGATCGTCCGGCGTGGGGTGGCGCTGGCGCCGCTCGGGTTTGGCGGCGGGCAGGAGCGCAAGCTGCGATCGGGGACCGTCCCGGTGCTGCTGGCGGTCGGCTTCGCCGCGGCTAGCCGGGAGGCCGTCAGTGACCTTGCCCGGGAGACTGCTCGGCTGGGCCGGGTCCGGGAGCGGCTGGCTGGCGGGTTGGCCGCACTGCCCGGCGTCGCGCTCAACGGGTCGGGCGAGTTGAGCCCGGCGATCGTGAACGTCACGTTCGACGGCGTCCGCGCCGACGACCTACTGCTGCTGCTCGACCGGGCGGGCGTGGACGCGTCCACAGGCTCGGCGTGTTCGGCCGGCGTCCACCAGCCGAGTCACGTGCTCCGAGCGATGGGACGAAGCGCCGACGCCTGCTCGGGATCGCTGCGGTTCTCCTTCGGGCCGGCCACCAGCGGGGAGTCTGTTGACGCGCTGCTCGCGGTGCTGCCCGAGGCCTTGGCACTGGCCCGCGCCGCGCTCTCGTAGAATCGTCCGATGCGCGTTTTGGCGGCGATGTCCGGCGGGGTCGACTCCGCCGTTGCTGCGGCGCGCCTGGTCGACGAAGGCCATGACGTCACCGGCGTCCATCTGGCGTTGTCGAAGAACCCGGAGTCGTACCGTTCGGGCGCGCGAGGCTGCTGCTCGCTCGAGGACTCGCACGACGCCCGGCGGGCGGCCGATGTCTTGGGCATTCCGTTCTACGTGTGGGACTTCGCCGAGCGCTTCGCCGCCGACGTGGTCGAGGACTTCGTGGCCGAGTACCGAGCCGGCCGGACGCCCAATCCGTGCCTGCGCTGCAACGAGAAGATCAAGTTCGCCGCGGTGCTGGAGCGGGGCATGGCGCTGGGGTTCGACGCGGTGGCGACCGGCCACTACGCGGTGGTCGGCGAGGTCGACGGCCTCGTCCAGCTGCGGCGGTCGGCGGAACAGGCCAAGGATCAGTCGTACGTGCTGGGAGTGTTGGAGCAGCATCAGTTGCGGCACTGCCTGTTCCCGCTGGGCCGCGATACCGCCAAGGCCGACGTCCGGGCCGAGGCGGCGGCGCGAGGGTTGTACCTGGCGAAGAAGCCCGACTCGCACGACATCTGCTTCATTCCCACCGGTGACACCTCGGGCTGGTTGGAGCAGCGGCTGGGTGCCGAGGAGGGGTCGATCGTGGACGAGGACGGTGTCGTGGTGGGCTCCCACCGGGGGGCCTACCGGTTCACCGTCGGCCAGCGGCGTGGCCTGCACCTGGGCGTCCCGGCCGCCGATGGACGACCCCGCTACGTGATCGACATCTCTCCGACCACCAACACCGTGACCGTGGGCTCTCACGAACGCTTGGCGGTGTCCTGCCTGGACTCGATCCGGCCAACCTGGACCGGAACCGTCCGGACCGGACCCTGGCGCGGCTTGGTGCAGGTCAGAGCCCATGGCTCTGCGATGCCGGCCACCATCGAGGTCGCCGGCGGACGGGCCACCGTCCAACTCGACGAGCCCGCGCACGGCATCGCCCCTGGTCAGGCCGCAGTCTTTTATGACGGCGACTTGGTGGTCGGAGCTGCCACCATTGCGGCCGCCGCCTGACCTTTCAAGCCCCTGGCGTCACGACCTCCGGTGCCGGGTCACCGGCCGGAGTGGAACTCTGACAGCGCTGAAGTCGCGAATTTTGCGCTTTCGGGGCCTTTTGTCCCGTTCAGCGCTGTCAGAGTTCCGCCACCTTCAGCTGGTCCGGCGCTGCAAGAACCAATCGGCCGCCAGGCACAGGGCTGCCGCGGCGACGCCGACCGCCACCACGAAGCCGGCCCCCGCGCCAATCGCGGCCCCGGTGGAGTCCACGGCGGGTTGGAGCAAGGCCCCGATCGCATCGCGGCCGAGTAACCCGCTGACCATGGACGCCAGCGGTCCGGCCAGCAGGGCGAGCACCGCCACGCCTACGGCTGCGAGTGCCACCACCCGCAGCGGCCGCCGCGACAGGGCAATCGCCGCGATCGCCAAGACCAGCGCCAGCCAGCCTCCCCAGCGCGAGCCGACCATGGTCTGGTCGTAGCGCTGCTGATAGGAATCGAGGCTCGCGGAGGAAACCACCGGCACGGTGATCCGCCCGCCGGTGATGCGCAGCCCCAGGGCGGCGGCGGTCTTCTTGTCGAGGGACAGGCCAAGCTGCTTCAGCACCCCGCTGAGGTCCATCGCGACCGCCGCCTTCGGCACCGCATGGGCGTCGAGTTGGGCGACGCTGCGATCGCGAACGTCGACCAGGGCCGCCACGAGTCGATCGGCCAGCGGGGCCACCTGCTGTTCCGAGGACAGGCCGCCGGTCAGTTTCTCCCACGCGGCGGTGTTGCCAGTCTTGGCGCCGCTCGCTTTGCCAGCGGCGCGGATCGCGTCGAGCAGCCAGGTGGACAGTTGGGCTCGAACCTCCGGACGGTCAAGGCTCGCGGTCAGTTGGGTGGTGAACGCGGCGTCGTCGTGCAGCAGTCGGTCGGTGGTGAAGCAGCCCCACCACAGCCCCGCGATCGACATCGCCAGCCCGAGCAGGGTCGCGGAGAGACCAGTGAACAGGCGGGCGCGGTCCATGGCCATACCCTGAGGTGTCGGTCCGGTGGCGAGCAATACATGGAAGAGCGGCGGTGCGATGGTTCGGGTCACGGGGGTGGGGTCACTGCCTGGTAGCGACTTCGGCGGTGCCGTCCGCGCCACCGTGGACCTCCTGCCCGAGTTTGCCTACCTGCCCGAACTGCCCGACCGCGGACCCTGGGCGTCCATGGTCGGCCGGGCCACCGGGCTGCTGCCGGGCCTCGCGGCCGGCCTATTCGCCGGGCAATGGCAGCTCGCCGACCACCCGGGCCTCGACCAACGCCGGGCTCGGGCGACCCTGCGCGACGACCTCGACCGGTTGGAGGAGGCCGCCAGCGACTACCGCGGACCTTTCAAGGTCGCGGTCGCGGGGCCCTGGACGCTGGCCGCCAGCATCTTCCTGCCACGAGGCGGACGCGTCCTCGGCGACCGCGCGGCCCGCTCCGACGTGGCCGCGTCCTGGGCCGAGGGGGTCGCGGAGTTGCGCGCCGAAGTGACCCGGCGTGTCCCGGCGGCGGAGGTGATCCTCCAGGTGGATGAGCCGGCGCTACCCGCCGTCCTGGCCGGCGCGGTGCCCACCGAGGGGGGCTACTTCCGGCACCGCAGCATCGACCGGGCCGAGGTGGTGGCGGCGTTGCGACCGGCCGCCGCGGGTTCGGTGCTGCACTGCTGCGCGCCGTCGGTGCCGCTCGCACTGCTGGCCGGTCCCGGGGACACCGCCGGCTTCGCCGCGGTGTCGGTGGATCAGGACCTGATCGAGGATTGGGACGCCATCGCCCGTCTGGTGGATGTCGGAGCCGGGCTCTATCTCGGTGCGGTGCCCACCGGGACGACGCCCACCCCCGACCAGCTCGCCGCCCGGGTGCTCCGCGTCCTGCGTCCCCTCGAGTTGGGTCCGCAGTTGGCTGACCGGCTGGTGCTCACCCCCGCCTGCGGGTTGGCCGGGAGCAACCCCAGGGACGTCACCGCCCTGTTCAAGGCGCTGATCGGCGCCGCGTCGGTCGTCGACTCGGAGCTGCGCTAGGGGAACGCTCCGCGCGCGACGCGGAGAGATTCGTTCCCAACCGTGGCGGGATCTTCGCTCGCTGAGGTGTCGGATCGGGCCGGTAGATTTCCCGGCGTGACCAGTCCGCAGGCCCGCCACGCCGAACTCAGTGACGAGATCAACGACCACCGGTTCCGCTACTACGTGAGCGACGCTCCGGTGGTCAGCGACGCCGAGTTCGACGCTCTGATGCGCGAGCTCGAGGCGATCGAGGACGCCCACCCCGAGCTGCGGACGCCCGATTCGCCCACCCAGACCGTGGGCGGCGCCCCTTCGGCGACCTTCGCCCCGGTCGTCCATCGGAGGCCGATGACCAGCCTCGACAACGTGTTCAGCGAGGACGAGTTCGATCGTTGGATCGCCCGCGCCACGAAGGCCGAGCCGGTCAACTCGTGGCTGTGCGAACTCAAGATCGATGGGCTGGCCCTCGATCTGGTCTACCTGAACGGACGGCTGGTGAGTGCGGCCACCCGCGGCGATGGCCGGGTCGGCGAGGACGTGACCGCCAACGTCCGGACGATCGCCTCGATCCCGCAGCGACTGGTGGGCGATGCTCCCGAGGTGGTCGAGGTTCGCGGCGAGGTGTTCATGCGGCCCGAGGACTTCGCTCAGCTCAACGAGGGCCTGGTCGCCGCCGGGAAGGCGCCGTTCGCCAACCCCCGCAACTCCGCCGCCGGTTCGCTGCGGCAGAAGGACCCTCGGGTCACCGCCGCGCGCAACCTGCAGTTCCTCTGTCATGGGCTGGGTGAGGTGACGGGGGTCGAGATCGACAGCCAGTCCCACGGGTACCAGCTGCTGAAGGAGTGGGGGCTGCCCACCTCCCGCCACTTCCGAGTGGTGTCGTCCCGGGACGAGGCGTGGGCCTACATCGAGCACTTCGGCGCTCACCGCCACGCGGTCGAACACGAGCTCGACGGGGTCGTGATCAAGGTGGACGACCGGTCCGCCCAGGCCCGGCTCGGGTTCACGTCGCGCGCCCCGCGGTGGGCGATCGCCTTCAAGTACCCGCCCGAGGAGGTCACCACCAAGCTGCTGGCGATCCAGGTCAACACCGGACGGACCGGCCGGGTCACCCCGTTCGCGGTGATGGAGCCGGTGTTCGTGGCCGGGTCGA
>CAYVOW010000090.1:0-7031 GCA_964453585.1 uncultured Micropruina sp. | reverse complement strand
CGAACTCGCGGTCGCCGTGGGCGGCCTGGTTCAGGTTCATGAAGTCCATGTCGATCGACGACCAGGGCAGGTCACGGTTGACCTGGGTGTGCAGGTGCAACAGCGGCTTGCGGAGCAGGTCGAGGCCGTGAATCCACATCTTGGCCGGAGAGAAGGTGTGCATCCAGGCGATCAGGCCGACGCAGTCGTCGTCGGCGTTGGCCTCCAGCATCACCCGACGGATCCCCTCGGAATCAGTGAGCACCGGCTTGACCACGACCTCGGCGGGCAGGGTGTCGGCGGCGGCGAGCGTGTCGGAGATCGTCTTGGACTGGTCGGCCACCTGGACCAGCACGTCAGCGCCGTAGAGGCCCTGGCTGCCGGTCAGGAACCAGATCTTCTTGCGTTCGCTCATGAGGGCGCTCCTTACTGTCCGTAGACGTTCTGGTAGCGGGCGTACAGGGAGTCGATGTCCGCTTGAGGAATGGGGTGTGGCTCGCCCAGTTGCCGGGCGAAGTGGACGGTGCGGGCGACGTCCTCGAGCATCACCGCAGCCTTGACCGCGGCCAGGGCGTCCTTACCGATGGTGAACGGCCCGTGGTTGGCCATCAGGACCGCCGGCGAGCGGCTCTCGCGCAGGGTCTCGACGATCCCGCGTCCGATCGAGTCGTCACCGATCAGCGCGAACGGGCCAACCGGGATGTCGCCACCGAACTCGTCGGCCATCATGGTCAGGACGCAGGGGATGGGTTCGCGGCGGGCCGCCCAGGCGGTGGCGTAGTCGGAGTGGGTGTGCACCACCCCGCCCACCTGAGGCATGTGCTGGTAGACGTAGGCGTGGGCCGCGGTGTCGGACGAGGAGACGCCGTCGCCTTCGACCAGATTCGCGTCGAGGTCGCAGACGACCATCCGATCGGGCGTCAGATCGTCGTAGGAAACCCCGGATGGCTTGATCACCAGCAGGTCCGCACCGGGGATCCGGGCCGACACGTTGCCGGCCGTCCAGACCACCAGTCCGTTGCGGGGCAGCAACGCGTGCAGCGCTGCAACTTCGACCTTCGCGGCTTCGATGGCGGCACGGTGCGGGTCGAGGTCGATCATCGGCGTTCCTGGTGGGGCGACCATCCGGTCTGGCGCCGTGGGGTGCAGCCGCTCAGCATGCTCGTTGATCGCTCCTTCGCTGATCCTGGACGCCTCGCGCCGCGCTCCCGTAGCGGACGACCTGGCAGCGAATGTTTCCGTAACCATTCGTGTCCGGTTGCAACGCTCGCACTCGCCCGAGTGGGCTGTCAAGCACATTCCGATAACAGAATGGTTACGTAAACATAGAGCGTGCCCTACGGTGGGTGAAACAGCCCCTCACCGCCGCAGGAGACGCCGTGACGATCCCAGGACTCATCCCCTCGTGGAGCGACCCGGAAGGGGCCGAGCGCGCCGCCGCCCTACACCGGGCCACCTTCGGTTCGGATCCGGCCGGGGTTTGGGCGTCCCCCGGGCGGGTCAACCTGATCGGGGAGCACACCGACTACAACGCCGGGCTGTGCCTGCCGATCGCGCTCCCCCATCAAACCTTCGTGGTGCTCACCCCGCGCGCCGACGAACAGGTGCGGCTGGTCTCGGCGCTGGCCCCCGACGACGTGTGGCAGGGCTCGGTCTCCGGGATCGCCCCGGGGACCGTCAGAGGCTGGGTGTCCTACGCCGCGGGACCGGTGTGGGCCCTGGCCCAGGAGGGTCTGGTCTGTGGCGGCTTCGACGCCGCGATCGACTCCTGCGTGCCGCTGGGCGCCGGGTTGTCGTCCTCGGCCGCGATCGAGGCGGCGATGGCGCTGGCGCTCAACGACACCTTCGCCCTCGGCGTCCCCGACGACGACGACGGCCGGGCGCTGCTGGCGCGGGTCTGCGTCCGGGCCGAGAACGAGGTGTCCGGAGCCCCCACCGGTGGCATGGACCAAGCCGCGTCCTTGCGCTGCACCGCCGGCCACGCCCTGCTGTTGGACAACCGGGACGCCTCGGTCACCCAGGTGCCGCTGGATCTGGAGTCGGCTCGACTGGCCGTGTTGGTGACCGACACCCGCGCCGAGCACGCCCTGGTGGACGGCCAGTACGCGGCTCGCCGGGCCACCTGCGAGGCGGCCGCCCGCACCCTCGGCGTGACCAGCCTGCGCGAGATCACCGACCTGGACGACGCCCTGGCGAGGTTGGACGACGAGGTGAGCCGCCGCTGCGTCCGGCACGTGGTGACCGAGATCGCCCGGACCGCGGCGTTCGCCGACCTGGTGTCCGCCGGCCGAGTGGGCGAGGTGGGCCCGCTGCTGGACGCGTCCCACGACTCGCTGCGCGATGACTACGAGGTGAGCTGCACCGAGTTGGACGTGTCCGTGGATGCCGCCCGGACCTCTGGCGCCCTGGGCGCCCGGATGACCGGCGGCGGTTTCGGCGGCTCGTCGATCGCCCTGGTCGCGGAGGCTGACCTGGAACGGGTGGCCGGCGCGATTCTGGCGGCCTTCCGCGAGCGCGGGTTGACCGACCCGGCCTTCCTGATCGCGGTGGCCGGCGGTGCCGGACGCCGGATTCGCTGAATCAGCGCGGAGCGGCGGTGCTCTGCCGCACCACCAGGTGCGTGGGCACCAGCACCTGCGGGCTCTCCCCCGGCTCGTCTGACTCGATCTCGCCGACCAGCATCTCCACCAAGGCTCGGGCGATGGTCTCGAAGTCCTGGGCGATGGTGGTCAGCGGCGGGAGCAGGAACTCGCCGAGGACGTCGTCGAAGCCCACCACAGAGACGTCCTCTGGCACCTTCCGATCCGCCTCCCACAAGGCGCGATAGAGCCCGGCGGCCATTTCGTCGTTGGCGCAGAAGATGGCCGTCAGTTCCGGGTCGGCGGCCAGGATCTTGCCCTGCCGATACCCCGAGGCCGGCGTCCAGTCCCCCTCCAAGACCGGCGGCAGCTCTCGTCCGGCCTCGCGAAGTGCGTCCGCCCAGGCCTCCTCGCGAAGCTGGGCCTGCACCGAATCGGCCGGGCCACGCAGGTGATGGACGGTCTGGTGGCCGAGCTCCAGGAGATGCTGGACGGCCAGCCGGGCACCGCTGCGGTCGTCGCAGCCGACCACCGGGTGCTGGCCGAGGAAGCGGGAGTCACCCACCACGATCGGCAGTCCGCGCGGCACCGGAATCACCGCCGGGGTCGACAGCGAGGCACGCAGCACGATCAGCCCGTCAACCTCGGCGGAGGCGAGGCCGCCGACCACGTTCTCGAAGTCCTCTTGGGTGCTGTCCTCGACGTCGAACAGGCTGACCCCGAAACCCCGGTCACGAGACGCGCTGACGATCGCTTCGACCATTTGGGAGACGCCGGTTCGGGTGAAGTGGTGGGCCACCACGCCGATGGTCTTGAAGGCGCCGCTGCGCAGGGCTCGGGCGGCCCGGTTGGGGACGTAGCCGAGGTCGTCCATCGCCCGTTGAACGCGGTTGCGGGTTTCGGCGCGAACGTTGCTGTGCCCCATCGACACCCGGGAAACGGTCTGCGGAGAGACCCCGGCGAGCGCTGCGACGTCCGCCATCGAGGGACGCGACCGGGTCGGCCGAGCGACCGCGAGAGGTCCATCCGGGGTCATGGGCGGAAGCATAGCCACGGCCGACTGATCAGCGTTCGACGTGAGCCAGCGAGCGAAGACCCCGCTCCAGATGCCAGTTGGCGAACGCCGCCACCAGGCCGCTGCCGGCACGCTGAACCTGCTCGTCCACCCCGTCGGTGGCTGGCCAGTCACCGGTCAGCAGGGCGGTCAGATAGTCGACCACGCCGGGACGCACCCAGGCCGTCCCGGGGGGACGGCAGCCACGGCAGACCACCCCGCCGAGCACGGTCGAGAAACCGTCGTGCGGACCGGCGGCCGCGCAGCGTGCGCAGTCGTCCAGCGAGGGGGCGTAGCCGGCGACGGCCACCGACCGCAGGAGGTAGGAATCCATGATCATGGTCGCCGGACGCGGCCCGGCCGCGGTGCCGTGAGCGAGCGCGTTCAGGCCGCCGACCAACAGCAGGAAGTGCTGCAGGGCCGGTTCCCGCTCCTCGGCGACCAGCCGGTCCGCGGTCTCGACCATCACCTGGCCCGCGGTGAAGCGTCCGTAATCGCGGCCCAGCGGCTCGGCATAGGAGTGCAGCGTGACCGCCTGGGTGATCACGTCCAGGGTGCGCCCGTTGGCGAACTGCAGGTCGACGTGGCTGTAGGGCTCGAGCCGCCCACCGAACTTCGACGACGTCCGGCGGACGCCTCGAGCGACCGCCCGGATCTTGCCGTGCCGGCGCGACAGCAGGGTGAGGATCCGGTCGGCTTCGCCTAGTTTGTGGGCGCGCAGCACGACCGCCTCGTCGGTGTAGGTCGGCACTCCGCCATTGTCGCCGACGATGCCGCCCGGCGGCCTTACCCACGCCCGTCTCCTTCGCGCCGATCTGGGCAATCAGGTCACTGGACACCTGGTCTCGGCGGGTCGGTTGTGAGTGAAACTGTGGACAACCGGTGGACGGTGCAGCCGAACATGTGGGCGATTCGCGCCAAGCTGTGGAGAGCGAAACTACCGCCCAGTAGTTCGCGAATCCCGCTTGTAAAGCGGGCCGGAGGCCGTGTAGACATCTCCTACGCGATCCCCTCGGGGAGAGCGGGACGACTCAGACAGAGGGTCCAATCGGCGGGGTTTCTCGCCGCAGCGCTCGGGTGACGGGGGTGCTGGGATCCAGACGGACGAGTCCGACGATCGGCAGCGTCACCACTACCGCCGATCACCTCAGAAGGGCCCGGGAGCGACTCATACTCGTTCCGGGGCCCTTCGCTTTTGTCGGCCCCAGACTCGCGAGCTGGGGTGGTGCGCCGGATTACACCCCCGATGCCCCAACTCGACACGCCCGCACCCAAAGGCGACCATCCGTGCTGTAAATCGGGCGAGCCAATGCGTCGGTGTGCTCAGTCGTCGGTGGCGAACCGCGCCTGGACCTGGACCGCGACCATCAGATCCTCCGGAGCGATCTCGATCCCCTGCACCTCGGCACTCATCGCCTTGCCGCGCATCATGCCGCTGGCCATTGCGTCGTACATCACCGGGGCCGCCTGCCGCGACGGATCGGACATCAGCCCGGGGTCGGCCAACTGCAGGCAGCGCACCGATGTCGCCCCGGCGGCTCGGGCCATCACCAGCGCCCGATCCTTGGCCGCGCCGACCGCCGCAGTCAGGCCTTCGTGCTCGGCCCGCTCCTGGGTGGCGTCGGTCAGCCGCCACTCGACCAGGTCGAGGTTCAGCCCGTCGATCGCCCCGAACTTGGCGGCGATGTCGGCCAGAGCGGTGAAATCAGTGAAGTCTGCCTGCATGGTGGCGTTCGCGGTGTAGATCGGCGGCTGCATCCGACCGCGGTTCACCGGACGCCATGAGGACGTCGTGATCGGCCGGACGATCACGTCTCGGACGGGGGCGACTTCCAGCCCGGCCAGCCGTTTCAGTTCGGCGCTGAACGTGGTGACCACGTCGGTGACCTTGGTGAGCACCTCCTCCTTGGTTGCCGCCTCCGCCGCCGCTCGCGCCCGCAGGCGACCGATCTCGGGGCGCAGCCACTGCTCGTGGGACGCCTGAACGCTGATTTCCATAGTGCGCCTCTCCTCGGCTCGCGGGACGCTTGAAGCGTACGCGCCGACGGTGCGCCAGCCCCTAGGGTGGGTCCATGGTGACGCGCGTCGGTTCCTTGTCGGTGCAACCTCTCTGCCTGGGCGGAAACGTGTTTGGCTGGACGGCCGACCACGACGCCTCCCTGGAGATCCTGGACGCTTTCGTGGCCGGCGGCGGCAACTTCATCGACACCGCCGACGTGTACTCGGCCTGGGTTCCGGGGAATTCCGGGGGCGAATCGGAGCGGATCATCGGCGCCTGGCTGGCCCACGGCGTCGACCGGAGCAAGGTCGTCGTGGCCACCAAGGTGGCCAAGCACCCCCGCTACCGCGGCCTCAGCGCGCACAACATCCGGATGGCCCTGGACGGCTCCCGGCGCCGCCTCGGGCTGGACGTGATCGACCTGTACTACGCCCACGAGGACGATCACCGGGTGCCCATTGAGGAATGGCTGGGCACGTTCAATGCCCTGGTGCACGAGGGCGTCATCACCCATTACGGGCTGTCCAACTTCAGCGTCGAACGGACCCGGGAGGTGCTGGCGGTGGCCGACCGCGAAGGGTGGGCGCGGCCGGTGGCCCTGCAGCCGGGGTACAACCTCGTCCACCGGGCCGAGGTGGAAGCGTCCGGACTCGGGGATCTGGCGGTGGCCGAGAAGCTCGCCCTGCTTCCTTACCGGGGTCTCGCCTCAGGCTTCTTGGCCGGCAAGTACTTCCGCGATGAGGAACCGACCGGCAGTCGGGCCGACTCGGTCCGCCGCTACTTCACCGACGAGGGCTGGGCGGTCGACTCCGCCGTGGTCGACGTCGCCACCGAGCTGGACGTCGAGATGGCCACGGTCGCGCTGGCCTGGCTGCGGACTCGACCCGGGGTGGTTGCGCCGATCGCCAGCGTCAGCGAGGCCAGCCAGTTGCCGGCACTGCTGGCGGCGATGAGGCTCAAGCTGACCGCCGCCCAACTCAGGCGGCTGGACAAGGCGTCGGCGCCGTTCGCGGTCGCCCCCGCGCCGGCTGCCTGAAAGCCCGGAGTCTCGTCGTGGCCAAGTCCGTTCGTCCGCCGATCCCGCACCCGTCCGGCGCCCGCCCGCCGGCGATCCCCCGCAAGCTGCTGCCGCAGCACGTGGCGATCGTGATGGACGGCAACGGCCGCTGGGCGAAGGCGCGGAACCTCCCTCGGACCGAGGGCCACGCCCGCGGCGAGGAGTCGCTGTTCGACGTGATCGAGGGCGCGATCGAGATCGGCGTGAAGTACCTGTCGGCGTATGCGTTCTCGACCGAGAACTGGCGGCGATCGCCGGACGAGGTGCGCTGGCTGATGGGGTTCAACCGCGACGTCATCCACCGCCGCCGCGACCAGTTGGACGCGATGGGGGTTCGGGTTCGCTGGGCCGGACGGCGCCCGA
>CAYVOW010000089.1:3929-7058 GCA_964453585.1 uncultured Micropruina sp. | reverse complement strand
GTTTGTCGTCCTGACCACCAACTCGCCGCCACGTGCTGTCACCAGTGGGCTGCAGGGCCGGGTGATCCCCACCTGCGCGGCACCGATAGACTGACCGGCATTTCCCAGCCGAAGGGCGTGAATCCTCCTGTTGACCCAGTCCGAATGGGTGCTCCTGGCCATCGCCGGGGCGTCGGCACTGTTGGCCGCCCTGCTGACCGCCGCCGAGGCGTCCCTGCAGTCGTTCTCCCGCAGCCGGGCCGAGCGCCTGGTCGATGATGGACGCCCGGGAGCCGCCCGGCTGCTCACCATCACCCAGGACCCGGCCCCCTCCCTGAACACCACCCTGTTCCTGCGGATCCTGCTCGAGACCGTCTGCATCGTCCTGGTCGCGTTGGTGATCTTCAACCACACCTCGGCGCCGTGGGAGCGGGTGCTCTACCCGGTGGCGACCATGGTGCTGGTGTCCTTCATCCTGCTCGGCGTCGCCCCCCGGACGCTGGGCCGCCAGCATGCCGAAAAGGTGGCGTTGGCGTCGTCCGGCCTGGTCACGGTTGCCACCACCGTGCTGGGCCCGATCCCGCAACTGATGATTTGGCTGGGCAACGTGCTCACCCCGGGTCGCGGCTTCACCGACGGCCCGTTCTCGTCGGAGGCCGAACTTCGCGAACTCGTCGACATCGCCGAGGCCAGTGACCTGATCGAGGACGAGGAACGCCGGATGATCCACTCGGTCTTCGACCTCGGCGACACCATCGCCAAGGAGGTGATGGTGCCGCGCACCGAGATGGTCTACATCGAGCAGGGCAAGACCGTCCGGCAGGCGATGTCGCTGGCGCTGCGGTCCGGGTTCAGCCGGATCCCGGTGATCGGTGAGGACCTCGACGACGTGGTCGGCATCCTCTACCTCAAGGACGCGATGCGCCGGGTCTACGACAACCCCAAGGCCCAGGCCACCGAAACCGTGGACGCCCTGATGCGCCTACCCATCTACTGCCCCGACAGCAAGCCGGTGGACGCGTTGCTTCGCGAGATGCAGCTGACCCGGTCCCACGTGGTGATCGTGGTGGACGAGTTCGGCGGCACCGCGGGACTGGTCACGATCGAGGACATCCTGGAGGAGATCGTCGGCGAGATCGTGGACGAGTACGACCAGGAGGTCGCTCCTTGGGTGGAGATCGGCCCGAACCGATATCGGGTGTCGGCGAGGCTCAACGTCGAGGACCTGGGGGAGTTGTTCAACCTGAAGGTGGACGATGATGACGTGGACAGTGTGATCGGGGTGATGGCCAAGGCGCTCGACAAGGTGCCGATCCCGGGGTCCACCGTCCAATGGGAGGGGATCGAACTGGTGGCCGAGCGCGGCACCGGCCGGCGCAACTCAATCCAGACCGTGGTGGCCAGTCGGATCGAGGACGGTGTCCCGGCCGAGGACGCCGTCGACGCCGCCACCCAGCTCGCGTCCGAATCGGCGACGGGACGCGACTGATGAGCCACCGCTCCGGCTTCGCCTGCTTCGTCGGACGGCCCAACGCCGGCAAATCGACGCTCACCAATGCCATCGTCGGCCAGAAGATCGCGATCGCGTCCTCCAAGCCGCAAACCACCCGGCACGCCGTCCGCGGGATCGTGAACCGGCCCGACGCACAACTCGTACTCATCGACACCCCTGGCCTGCACCGGCCGCGGACCCTGCTCGGCGAGCGGTTGAATGACCTGGTCCGAGAGACCTGGTCCGAGGTGGACGTGGTCGGCGTTTGCCTTCCCGCCAACCAACGGGTCGGGCCGGGGGATACCTACCTGGTCGGCGAGATCGCCGCCTTGCCGAAGCGCCCGCAACTGGTGGCGCTGGCCACCAAGTCCGACCTCGTCCAGCCAGCCCGGATGGCGGAGCACCTGATGCGGATCGCGGCCCTCGAAGAGGAACTGGGTATCCGTTGGGCATCGATCATTCCGGTCTCGGCGCTGACCGGCGATCAGGTCGGGATCGTCACCGACGAGCTGATCAAGCTGCTCCCGAAGGGTCCGCGGTACTACCCCGACGGCGAGGTCACCGACGAGCCGACCGAAACGATGATCGCCGAACTGATCCGCGAGGCGGCGCTCGAGGGGGTTCGGGACGAACTGCCGCACTCGATCACCGTGACGGTAGACGAGATGGGCCTGCGCGAGGGCCGGCCCGACAACAAGCCGCTGTTGGACATCTTCGCCTCGATGGTGGTCGAACGTGACTCCCAGAAGGGAATCATCATCGGCCACCGGGGCGAGCGGCTGAAGGAGATCGGGCAGGCCGCCCGGCTGCAGATCGCCGCCCTGCTGGGCACGCCGGTGCACCTCAGCCTCAAGGTCAAGGTGCTCAAGGACTGGCAGCGGAACCCGAAATACCTCAACCGACTCGGCTTCTAGGGGTCTCGGCTCCGGCTCCGGCGCGCGAGCCGAGACTGCCTCGGGCGGCCCTGGAATCGCCAGTCCACAGCCCTCTTACAGACGTATTTTCACGTATCGGGGCTGTGGGATGGCGATTCCAGGGCCGCCGGGTCAGGGCCATGTTGCGCGCCGGCGCCTGCGCGCCTAGTTCAAGGTGACCCGAGTAGTCGCCGACTGCGCTTCCCGGGTGTAATGGACGGTCACCGTCGAGCCTGGCGCGTGGAACCGGATGGCCGCGATCAGGGCGTCGGTGGTCGGGGTGCGGACGGAGTCGACGGCGGTGATCACATCGCCGGCCTTCAGCCCTGCCTGGGCTGCCCCCTTCCCCGCGGTCACCCCGCCCAGGGTGACGCCCGTCGAGGTGGTGTCGGCGGTCGCGCTGCCCCCGGCCTGGAGGGTGACCCCCATGGTGGCGTCCTTCGAGGTGCCGCCGCTGATCAGGTCGCCGGCGATCCGCGTGGCCAGGTCACTGGGGATCGCGAAGCCGAGCCCGATGTTGCCGGCCTGCTCGCTCGAAGACGACAAGGTGGCTCCCGAGGAGTTGATCCCGACCACCTCGCCGTTCAGGTTGACCAGCGGCCCTCCGGAGTTGCCGGGGTTGATCGCTGCGTCGGTCTGAATCGCCTGGTACACCGCGTCACCGCTGCTGCCCGAGCGCACCGGCCGGTTGAGCGCCGACACGATCCCGCTGGTGACCGTGTCGGAAAGCCCCAGCGGTGCCCC
>CAYVOW010000089.1:0-3829 GCA_964453585.1 uncultured Micropruina sp. | reverse complement strand
GCCGAGCCCCGCTGGGACTCGATGGTGATCGTGACCACCGACGGCGTGATCCGCTGCGCGGCGGCACTGACCGTTCCGTCCAGGGCGGCCTGGGGGGCGGCGGCGGAACTAACTGTCACCGTGCTGTGCGGGAGCGCGTCCGCCGCGACCAGGTAGCCGCCCACTCCGGCGCCAGCGCCGAGCACCGCCGACATGGCCCCGGTGAGCAGGACGAGACCAGCCCGTGGGGGGCGCTTGGCGGGGGCGGGCTGGGGATACCAGGCGTTGGGGGGCTGATGCCCGGGCGGCGTCCAGGAGGGGGCTGTCATCGGCTGCGTCATGACCCCAGGGAACGTCGCGATCCTGTGGAGGTCCTGTGGGTCGGCTCAGCGTCCCCCATGATCGCTGGACGACCGGGCCGATCGCCTGGCGTCGGTGGGCGCGGCGGCGGTCAGCGACGATGGCGACGGCCCCGGCGCTCTAGGGTGAGGGACGTGGCTCCCACCCAGCCCGCCGACGGACCGTCAGCGATCACCCGCGCCGCCAGTGCTGTCGGCAGCCTGGCCGAAGACGCCTGGCAGACCCTCGATCTGCGCCGCTGGGGGGTGTTCCTGGCGCTGAAGACCCGGCAGGGCTTCCGGCGGGCCAGGGGGTCATTCCTGCCCATTCTGCTGGCCTCCGTCGCCGCCTTTCTGGCCTTCCTGATCTCGCACCAGCTCCTTGGTCACCCGGCCCCGTTCTTTGCTCCGGTCGCCGCCTGGATCTGTCTCGGCTTCACCTTCAACCGGCTGCCCCGACGGGTGGTCGAGATGGGCGCCGGCGCAGCGATGGGGGTGGCCATCGGCGAGGTGGTGTTCCTTGCGGTCGGTGCCGGAGCCTGGCAGATCGCGCTCGGGCTGGTGGTGGGGGCCCTGATCGGCCGGCTGCTCGACCGCGGCGATCTGTTCACGATGCAGTGCGGCGTGAATGCGATGGTGGTGATCGGGCTGGGGAGTTTCGCGGCCGCGTCCGGTGGACCGTTCTCGCGGCTAATCGACGCCATCGTCGGGGCCGTGATCGCGCTGCTGGTTGCGGTGGCCGTCCCCGGTGACGTGATGGCCCGCCCACGACGCCACTTCCGCTGGCTGCTGGGCGAGGTGGGCACGGCGTTGGCGATGATCGCCGATGCCGTCCGCACGGCGAACCCCGAGCGGCTCCGCGACGCCGACGCCCTGCTGCGCGGCGTCGACGGCATCCTGGACGACGCCACCACCGTGCTGGCGTCCACCCTGGAGATCACCAAGCTGAACCCCACCCTGCGGCGCCAACGTCCGCAGGCGCTGGAACTCGACCGGATCAGGGCGCTGTGCAACCGCCTCGTCCACAGCGTCGAGTTGCTGCTGCGCCAGTCCCGAGGGGTGCTGGACGAGGGCGCCAGCAGCCCCCGGGTGGCGGGGATGATCGACCAGGCCGGCCGTGGACTCCACGCACTGTCGGAGGACATCGCTCACTGGCGTAGCCCCGATGACGCTCGCCAGATCGCCACCGGTCTCGCCGGTGAGGTCAGCCCTGCGGCGGTGCAGGCCGAGGGTTGGCGATCGGTCGTCCTGGTGTCGCTGTTGCGGTCGGTGGCGATCGACCTGCTCCAGTTGACCGGCCTGTCCCGGACCGAGGCCCGGTCGCGGATGGCCGACACCGAGGACGAACGTGGTGACGGCCCGCAACTGCCCGAGGATAAGGCGTCGGCGATCTGGGGATGAGTCCAGGGCGCCGTGGACGTTCGCGCGGACGCCGAAGTTATGGCAAGGTTGCGGACATGGCATCGGTTGCCCTCATTCTTGGCAGCCGCAGCGAGGCCTCGATCTAGTTCAGGCTTCCTCGTTGCGGAGAGTTTGCACGCGCCTGACACCCCAACCCGCAACCAGCCGAGGAAACCATGTCTGTCAACGCGTTCGGAACCCGCGTTCAACCCCAACCGATCCAGCAGCCGTCACCGATGCCGTTCGGGCGCTACAGCCCCTTCGTCCCGGTGGACCTGCCTGATCGCACCTGGCCCGCCCAGAAGATCACCGCCGCTCCGCGCTGGCTATCGACCGACCTGCGCGACGGAAACCAGGCGCTGATCGACCCGATGACCCCCTCCCGCAAGCGGAAGATGTTCGACCTGCTGGTGCGGATGGGTTACAAGGAGATCGAGGTGGGCTTCCCCTCGGCTTCACAGACCGACTTCGACTTCGTCCGCGACCTGGTCGCGGGCGGGCACATCCCCGACGACGTCACCATCAGCGTCCTCACCCAAGCCCGTGAGGACCTGATCGAACGCACCGCCCAGTCCCTGATCGGGGCGCAGCGGGCGACCATCCACCTGTACAACGCGACCGCGGAACTGTTCAGGCGAGTGGTGTTCGGTATCGACGAGGCCCAGTGCATCGCGATGGCGAAGCGGGGAACCGAACTGGTGATGAAGTACGCCGAGCAGAACCTCGGCGACGTCGAGTTCGGATATCAGTATTCGCCGGAGATCTTCACCCAGACTCCGACCGACTTCGCGGTGGAGGTGTGCAACGCGGTCATGGACAGCTGGCAGCCGTCCGATGGCCGTGAAATTATCCTCAACCTGCCCGCCACCGTGGAGCGTTCAACGCCCAACACCTACGCCGACCAGATCGAGTACTTCGGTCGTCACGTCCGCAACCGGCCCCACGTCGCCATCTCGCTGCACCCGCACAACGATCGCGGGACGGCGGTCGCGGCCACCGAGCTGGCGCTGATGGCCGGGGCCGACCGGGTCGAGGGCTGCCTGTTCGGCCACGGCGAACGCACCGGCAACGTCTGCCTGGTCACCCTGGGGATGAACCTGTTCAGCCAGGGGATCGACCCCAAGATCGACTTCTCCGACATCGACGAGATCCGTCGGACGGTGGAGTACTGCACCAACCTGCCGGTCCACCCGCGCCACCCATACGCGGGGGACCTCGTCTACACCGCCTTCTCGGGCTCCCACCAGGACGCCATCAAGAAGGGGTTGGAAGCCCTGGACAAGCAAGCCAGGGCCGAAGGCAAGGGCGTCCACGAGATCGCCTGGGAGGCGCCGTACCTGCCGATCGACCCCCACGACGTCGGCCGCACGTACGAGGCGGTGATCCGGGTCAACAGCCAGTCCGGCAAGGGTGGCATGGCCTACATCATGAAGTCCGAGCATCACTTGGACCTGCCACGGCGGCTGCAGATGGAGTTCAGCCGGGTCGTCCAGCGGCACACCGACAGCGCGGGCGGCGAGGTGACCCCGGAGGAGTTGTGGGCGATCTTCTCCGCCGAATACTTGGACGCCACCGAGCCGCTCGAGCTGCTCTCGGTGCCCGACATTTCCAACGGTGGCCGCTACACCGTGACCGCCCGGGTCCGGGTGCACGGGGTGGAGAAGGAACTGGTCGGCGAGGGCAACGGTGCACTGGACGCGTTCGCCGACGCGGTCAGCATCCTCGGCTACGACGTGCGGGTGCTCGATTACACGTCGCACGCGCTGTCGTCGGGCCGGGACGCCGTCGCGGTGGCGTACGTCGAGTGCGAGTTGGGCACCGGCGAGGACGCCCACGTGGTTTGGGGAGTCGGCATGCACGAATCCATCGCCACCGCGGCCCAGAAGGCCGTGATTTCGGCGATCAACCGGGAGTCGCGCACCAGCGACTAGCGGCAACCGTCACCACGAGCGCAGCTCTCCCGAGCCGGCGGGTGTGCGCTCGTGGTGGGCGCCGAAACCTACGTCGCGGGCGCCTCCTGGGTGACCTGCGTCGACGAAGCGCTGCTGCCCCGGTTCAGCACCCGGGTGACCCCCGACCTGGTCCTCGTCCCGCTGGCCGGGGTGGACGCC
>CAYVOW010000088.1:0-7132 GCA_964453585.1 uncultured Micropruina sp. | reverse complement strand
GACGACGCAGGGGCGACCGGCGCAACGTCGAGGGCTGGACGATGGACGGAGGCAGAGGTGGCGAGGGGCCAGAGACGGAAGGCCGAGCGGCTACCGGCGGGGGGAGGTGGTGGTCCCCGCCCGAAGCTGGACGGCGAACTCCCGCGACCGCACGTCCTCGCCCCGGAGCAGCGCCAGCATCATCCGGCCCAACTCCCGTCCCTTCTCGGCCGGTTGCTGGTCGATGGTGGCCAGGACGCCGTCGAACCCCGGCGTCTCGACTCCGTCGAAGCCGATCAAGCTCAGGTCGTCCGGGACGACCAGCGCGCGCTCGGCCGCGGCCCGGATCGCGCCGAGGGCGAGCAGGTCGGACTGACAGACCAGGGCCGTCGGCCGGTCGGGATGGTCGAGGAGTAATCCGGCGGCCTCGGCGCCCGCTTCGCTGGTCAGATCGGCCGCCTGGGCCAGCAGGTCGGCCGAGCCGCCGCCGTCCAGGAACCCGAGCGCCCGGTCGCGGGTGTCAACAAAGGTGGCCTCCTGAACCTCGGCCGCGCGCACCTGCCGCGTGGTCGGTGCCGCGCCCAGTGGCATCAGGACGTGGCCGATCCGGTGATGACCCAGCCGGGAGAGGTGCCGAACGGCCTCAGCCGTGGCCGCCCGGTCGGCCACGGTCAGTTGGACGACCCGGTCGTCGATCGGCGCCCCGGTGCCCAGCAGGGGCATCCCGCGGGCGCTGAGGGCGTCCAGGTCCGGCCGCTCGGCCGATCCACACAGCGCAAACAGCACCGCGTCCATGCCGTGACCGGCCAGGGTGGGGCTATCGGTCCCGGCCGGCTCGGGGAGCAGCAACAGGCCGTAGCCCTCCTCGTCCAGCTCCTGGGAGAAACCGCCGAGCAGGGCCACTTGGTAGGGGTCGGCGAAGGCGGTGGACAGCGTCCCGTCGTAGCTGACCCCGACCACTTGGGTCCGCCGGGTGCGCAGTTGCGCGGCCCGCGGATCGGGACCCGCGTAGCCGAGCGATGAGGCCGCCTCCTGCACTCGCGCGGCGGTCGCGGCGGACACCGGGCCTCGCCCGCTGAACACCAGGGAGGCTGTTGATAGGGCCACCCCGGCACGGCTGGCGACATCGGCCAGGGTCACGCCGGCGCCAAGTTGCTTCGTCGTCATCGAAGCCCATACTATCGAATCGATTCGATCGAAACGATTCGACTGGAGAAACTCGAATGTCCGTCGCCACCCTTGACCGGGGCACCATCCTCAAGGCCCGCACCGCGGTCTACGCCGTTTTCGGCGCGTCCGGCCTCGCCTTCTCGGCGCTGGCCTCCCGTCTGCCCGACGTCAAGCGGATCCTGGATCTGAGCCCCGGCGAGCTGGGCACCCTCCTCCTCGCCACCGCCCTCGGCTCGGTGATCGGCCTGCCGATGGCCGGGCGGGTCATTCGCGCCGTGGGCACTCGTAAGGCGGTGGCCGCCGGCGTGATCACCTCCGCGGTTGGCGTGGTGATCACCGCGCTCGGCATCGACTTCCTGCATCTGGTTCCCGTGGTCTTCACCGGCATGTTCATCCTCGGTCTGGGCTTCGGCATCTGGGACGTCGCGATGAACCATGAGGGCGCCGAAGTCGAGCGTGGCCTCGGCCGCACGATCATGCCCTGGTTCCACGCGGTGTTCAGCGGCGCCACGGTGGCGTCCGCGCTCCTGGGAAGCCTGCTCACCTGGCTGGGGGTGCCGATCTGGATCCACCTGCTGGCGGTGCTGGTGGTGGCCGTGGCTGGCGCACTGTGGGGAGTCGCGAACTTCCTGCCCATCGACGAGGAACTGGCCGAGGCGGCCAAGGCGTCCGGCCGCTCGGCCTGGACCGAGCCACGGACGCTGATCATCGGCTTGGTGGTGTTGGCCACCGCGTTCACTGAGGGCGCCGCCAACGACTGGATCGCGGTCGCGATGACCGACGGTTACGAACTCCCGGCCTGGCTTGGTGTGCTCGGCTTCGCCACCTTCCTCGGTTTCATGACCATCGGCCGGATCGCCGGCAGCTACGCCCTTGACCGCTTCGGCCGGGTGCCCGTGCTGCGGGCCCTGTTCTCGGTGGCGATCGTGGGCAGCCTGCTGGTGGTCTTCGGTGGACCGACCCTGGCCTTCCTGGGTGCGGCGATGTGGGGCCTGGGTGCCTCGCTCGGCTTCCCGGTGGGCATGTCCGCCGCTGCGGACGACCCGGTTCGCGCCCCGGCGCGGCTGAGCGTGATCTCCACCATCGGCTACCTGGCCTTCCTGGGCGGGCCACCGCTGCTCGGGTACCTGGGCGACCACGTGGGCGTCCTGCTGGCGATGCTGGCGGTGGCCGCCTTCCTGGTGCCCGCGCTGCTGGCCGTACCCGCGGTCCGCGAAGAGGGCAGGGCCGCAGCGGACGGGTCGGACCCGGCCTGACCAAACATCCGGCGTCGGCGCGGAGGGGGATCGTGCCGTCCCGGCTGGGGGACAACATGGGGGGTGGACGCGTGACGCGTCCACCCCTCTGTTCGGGTTCAGCGACGGTCGTCTGGACGCTTGACCTGGCCCGATGCCATCGCCTCGGCGATGTCGGAGTGAATCGACTTGCCGGTGGCCAGCCGCGAGTTGCGGTAGCCGTACAGGGCGTAGATGACAACGCCGAGCGCGAGCCAAATCAGGAACCGCAACCAGGTCTCGATCGACAGGTTGAGGGTCAGGTAGAAGCAGATCAACGCCGACAGGATCGGCAGCACCGGGCTGAACGGCACCTTGAAGGCACGCGGCAGGTCAGGGCGCTTGCGCCGCAGCACCACCACCGCCAGCGAGACCAGGATGAACGCGCTCAGGGTGCCGATGTTCACCATCTCCTCCAGCACCCCGATCGGGGTGAATCCGGCGGTGATGGCGCAGATCACGGTGACGATCGACGAGATCATCCAAGGCGTCCGGAAGGTGGGGTGCACCTTGGCCAGGCCCATCGGCAGCAGGTTGTCGCGGCTCATCGCGAAGATGATCCGGGTGGCGCCGATCAAGAGGGTGAGGACGACGGTGGTCAGGCCGGCCACCGCGCCGGCGGCGATCAGCGTGGCCGCCCAGTTCTGGCCGTGGGCGGCGAAGGCGTTTGCCAGCGCCGCCTTGGGGTCCAGCTTGTCGTAGGGGACCATGCCGGTGACCACGGCGGCGACCGCGCAGTAGAGCACCGTGCAGATGGTCAGCGAGGCGATGATGCCGATCGGCAGGTCCTTCTGGGGATTCCGCGCTTCCTCGGCGGTGGTGGCGACCACGTCGAAGCCGATGTAGGCGAAGAAGACCAGGGCCGCACCGGCCAGGATGCCGCTGACCCCGAACGCCGCGGGCGCCTGCCCGGTCAGCCACTGCAGCAGCGGCTGGGTGAGCCCGTGGGTGGTTTCGGTGGCCTGCGCGGGCGGGATGAACGGGGTGTAGTTGGCCGGGTTCACGAACATCAGACCAGCCACGATCACGAACAAGACGATGAACAGCTTGACCCCGACCAGGATCAGGTTGACCCGCATCGACTCCTTGATGCCGACCGTGACCAGAATGCCCAGGGCCACCACCAGCAGCACCGCCATCAGGTCGACGCCCTTGGTTTCGGTGAACGGGCTGGCCCCGTAGGCGATGCTCGGCGGCAGGGTGATGCCGAGCTTGCCCAGGAAGACCCCGAGGTAGGCCGACCAGCCCTGGGCCACCACCGAGGCGCCGAGGAACATCTCCAGGATCAGGTCCCAGCCGATGATCCAGGCGATCAGTTCGCCGAGGCTGGCGTAGCTGAACGTGTACGCCGACCCCGAGACCGGCACCGTGGACGCGAACTCGGCGTAGCACATCGCCGCCAGGGCACAGGCCAGCGCCGCCACGATAAAGCTGAACACGATCGCCGGCCCGGTCATCTGGTGGGCGACGCGTCCGGTCAGGGTAAAGATGCCGGCGCCGATCACCACGCCCACGCCGAAGACCGTGAGGTCCAGCGCGGTCAGCGACTTCTTCAGCTGGTACTCGGGCTCGTCGGTGTCGGCGATCGACTGCTCGATCGACTTGGTACGGAACAGGCTCACGGGGGCCTCCTGGTCTTCTCAACCCGGGGTGGGACGACGCCGCGGTGCGTCGCGCAAGAAACGCTAAGTCACCCGGTGGGGGGACGCGTCGGCGTGTCGCCCTGCGAACACGCTTCACCGCCCGGCGAGGGGCGTCCAGGGCCGAAGTGGGGTCGCTCCCGATCCTGCCGGCGCGGTCGTCCCCCTACCCTGGGAGCGTGACGCAGTGGTTCACCGAGTCCTTCCGGGCCGAGTTCGACGCTCAGGCCCGCCAGATCGGACGCTTCAACCTGGCCATCTTCGGCAAGACCGGAGTCGGCAAGTCCACCCTGATCAACGCCATCTTCGGTGATGACGTTGCCGCCACCGGGATCGGCGAGCCGGTCACCCAGGGCTCACACCTCTACCTCGACCGACGCGGCACCCTCGGCGTGATCGACACCCGCGGCCTGGAGATCGGGCGCGACGACGCCGAGCTGATCAAGGAGGTCACCAAGGCCGTCCATCAGATGCGTGCCAAGCCGATCGAGGAGCAGATCCACGTCGCCTGGTACTGCGTCCGCGCCCTGGATCGGCGTTTCGAGGACGTGGAGGAGCGGTTCATCAGGGCCCTGCACGATCTCGGCATCCCGGTTTTGCTGGTGTTCACCCAGGTGCCGATGCGGGACAACGCCTACCATCCGGACGCCATTGAGCTCGCCCGGCAGCTCGAGGCGAAGCGGCTGCCGATCGTCGGTGGTCGCCCCTTCCTGACCTACGCCATGAGGGACCAGTTCTCTGGTCAGCCGCCGCACGGCTTGATGGACGTCCTCCAGGCCACCTTTCACGTTGCTCCTGAGGCGGTCCACGGAGCTCTTGCAGCGGCGCAAACGATCGATCTGGAAGCGAAGGTCCGACAAGCCCAGAAGCACATCGGCGCAACCGTAGCCGCGGCCGGGGCGGCCGCCGCGGTACCGATCCCGTTCTCGTCCGCGGCGGTGCTGGTGCCGCTGCAATTGGGGATGATGGGGCGGATCGCGCAGTTGTACAGCATCTCCTTCGACAAGGCGGCGCTGCTGGCGATCGCGTCCACCTCGGTGGCCACCTCGCTCGGCCGCCAGGCGGTGACGAACCTGCTCAAGCTGATCCCGGGAGCGGGCAGCGTGGCCGGGGGCGTGATCAACGCGTCGGTGGCCTCGGGGTTCACGCTGGCGATGGGCCAGGCCTGGCTGGTGGTCTGTCAGAAGGCGGCCGGTGGCACCCTGCCGTCCCTGAACGGGGTGGTGGACTCCCAGGCGGTCAAGGACCTCTTCGAGGCGGAGTTCAAGAAGCGGATGCCGACGATCCGGCAGCGCTGACCCGACGCTGTGGAACTTTCGCAGCGCTGAACAGCGCGAGAGGGCCGATTTGGGCCGTTTTCGCAGGTTCAGCGCTGTCAGAGTTCCACGGCGACCCGGGCCCGCCATCGTCGGTCGGCTGTGAGAGCATCCACCGGGAGGCCGATGATGAGCGCGATCGACTGGGTGCTGCTGCTGGATGTGCTCGGCATCTTCGCCTTCGCCGCCGGCGGCGCCTTTGACGCGATCCGCTTCGCCCGCCTGGACGTGATCGGCGTCACCACCGTCGGCATCATCAGCGCTCTGGGCGGCGGCATGCTGCGCGACGTCTTGATCGGGGCGGTTCCACCGGCCGCGCTGACCATCTGGTACTACCCGGTGGCAGCCATTCTGGGTTCCCTCCTTCCGTTCCTCTTCCCCAATCCGACCAAGGTGCTCAAGCGGACGATTCGGGTCATCGACGCGGCGGGTCTGGCGCTGTTCACCGTTGCCGGTGCTCAAAAGGCGATCACCTTCGGGCTCGGTGCGGGAGTCGCGATTGCGATGGGGGCGATCACGGCCGTCGGCGGTGGAATCGTCCGGGACCTGATGGTGCGGCGGGTTCCGGTGGTGCTGCGGCGCGACTTCTACGTGATCCCGGCCCTGGTCGGCGCGGCCGTCCTGGTCGTGGCCGCCGAACTGGGCCACCAGTCACCGCTGATGACCGTGGTTGCCAGCGCCGTCTGCTTCGCGCTGCGGGTCGTCGGGATGCGCTGGACGATTCAGGCGCCGGCCACCGGCGAGTCACCCGACCCCTGAGGCGACGCTCTCGCAGGGACGGCGACCGCCGCCGAGGCGAAGTCGGGTCGCGTCCCATCAACCAAGACGCCATGTTCCATTTACCGGGATTTCCGGCAACTACGACATTGAGTAGTAGTCACAGTGACAATATTGGGAACATGAGTCAGCGAACCATTGGTGTGACCGAGGTTGCGCTCCGCGACGCCCACCAGTCCCTGATGGCCACCCGGATGGCCATGGAGGACATGGTCGAGGCCTGTGCCGATATCGACGCGGCCGGCTACTGGAGCGTCGAGTGCTGGGGCGGAGCCACCTACGACGCGTGTATCCGATTCCTCAACGAGGACCCCTGGGTGCGGCTGCGCACCTTCCGTGAACTGCTGCCCAACTCCCGGCTGCAGATGCTGCTGCGTGGCCAGAACCTGCTCGGTTACCGCCACTACGGCGACGGGGTGGTCGACGCCTTCGTCCAGAAGTCGGCGGAGAACGGGATGGATGTCTTCCGGGTCTTCGACGCCCTGAACGACCCCCGCAACATGGCCCAGGCGATGGCCGCGGTGAAGAGGACCGGCAAGCACGCCCAGGGCACCATCTGCTACACGATCTCCCCGCTGCACACCACCGAGGGCTACATCAAGCTGGCCGGGCAGCTGCTCGACATGGGCGCCGAATCGCTGGCGCTGAAGGACATGGCGGCGCTGCTGCAGCCGCAGCCGGCCTACGACATCGTCAAGGGCATCAAGGACACCTACGGCGACGTCCAGATCAACGTGCACTGCCACGCCACCACCGGCGTCACCCTGGTCTCGCTGCTCAAGGCCATCGAGGCCGGCGCGGACGTGGTCGACACCGCCATCTCGTCGATGAGCCTCGGCCCGGGCCACAACCCCACCGAGTCCCTGGTCGCGATGCTGGTCGGCACCCCGTACACGACCAACCTGGACGCCGAGCGGCTGCTCCGGATCCGCGACCACTTCGCCGGCGTCCGGCCCAAGTACGCCGCGTTCGAGTC
>CAYVOW010000087.1:0-7269 GCA_964453585.1 uncultured Micropruina sp. | reverse complement strand
CAGCGTCGCCATCGTCGGCTACACCAACGCCGGCAAGTCGTCGCTGCTGAACCGGTTGACCGGGGCCGGCGTCCTGGTCGAAGACGCGCTGTTCGCGACCCTTGACCCCACCACCCGTCGTACCGAAGCCACCGACGGCCGAGTGTTCACCCTGACCGACACCGTTGGCTTCGTCCGGCACCTGCCGCACGACCTGGTGGAGGCCTTCCGGTCCACGCTGGAGGAGTCGGTGATGGCCGACCTCCTGCTGCACATCGTTGACGGGTCCGATCCCGACCCGGACGGTCAAGTTCGTGCGGTCCGGGAGGTGCTGGCCGAGATCGGGGCCGGCAACGTCGCCGAGCAACTGGTGATCAACAAGACCGATCGGATCTCCGAAGCCACCGAGGTGACGCTGCGCACCCGCTTCCCCGACTCAATCTTCGTGTCGGCTCGAACCGGTGAGGGCCTAGCCGATCTGAAGCGTCGGATCGAGGAGCGCCTGCCGCGACCCGCCGTCGAGGTGCACGCGCTGATCCCCTACGAGCGCGGGGACCTGCTCAACAAGGTGCACCAATTCGGCGAGTTCGTCGTCCTGGAACACACCGAACGCGGCTCCCTGGTGGTGGTCCGGGTCAATCCCGATCTCGCCGGCGAGTTGGCTCCCTACGCGTCGGTCTGAACCGCGATCCGAGCCAGCTCCAGCCACTGCTCAGCCTGCGCCGCCGGCACCCGGACCCATTGCTTCATCGGCCGTCCACCCATCGGGTCGAAGAGCCCGGCTCCGGGCAGGGCGAGCGCCTCAGCGACCCGCTCGGGCGGCAGTTTGACCACCAGATCGTCGCCGTAGACACCGAGGAAGGCCTTGCCGCCCACGTGTTTGGCTGAGGGCATGCCGAACATCGAACTCGCCATCACGGCGTGCTCGGTGGCCAGCTCGTCGACGATCTCGCGTAGCCGCGCTTTGACCTCGTCGCCGGCCTTGTCCATCTTCGGTGCGGGTGCCATCAGCCCAGTATGGCGGCGGTCGCGTAGTTTGGGCGGGTGTCCGAGACCCCCGACCTGACCGCCCTGATCCTGGGCGCCGCGGTGCGTTCGATCGGTGGCGTCCCGCGGCAGGGGCAGGACGAGATGGCTCGCTCGATCAGCGAGACGCTGCCCGGTGGCGAGCACCTGCTCGTCCAGGCGGGCACGGGAACGGGGAAGTCCTTGGGCTACCTTGCTCCGGCCTTCGCGCACCTGGTCGCGAACCCGTCCGACCGCGTGGTGGTGGCGACCGCGACCCTGGCCCTGCAGACCCAACTTGCCACCAAGGACATTCCGACGGTGGCAAAGGCCTGCGAGGACGTCACCGGGACGACGGTGACCCACGCGATCCTCAAGGGCCGCACGAACTACGCCTGCTTGTACCGGGTTCGCGAGTCGCTGGGGGTCGAACAGGAGGCGCTGTTGGGCGGAAGCGAACTGGCCGAGGCGCTCACATCCGCCGCCACCGACGCCAGCTCCCGGGTCGGCGGCGAGGTCGTCGCGCTGCGGGAATGGGCCGAGAGTCAGGCCGAAGCGGCCGAGACCGGCGACCGCGACGATGCCCCGACGCACACCGCTGCCGCGTGGGCGCAGGTGTCGATCCCGGTCCGCGAGTGCCTGGGGGCGCAACGCTGCCCCTACTTCGGGGAGTGCTTCGTTGAGCGTTCCCGCGATCACGCCCGCGGCTCGCAACTGGTGGTGACCAACCATGCGTTGTTGGCGATCGACGCCATGCACGGGGGCACTGTGCTCCCCGAGCACCAGGCGGTGATCGTCGACGAAGCGCACGAGTTGGTGTCCCGGGTCACCGGCGCGGCCTCTCACGAGCTGAGCCCGCAGACGATCGAACGGGTGGGCAAGCGCTGCCTGCAGTGGCTGGACGATGAGGTGGCGCTGGACTTCCTGGAGGCGGCCGACGCCCTGCGGGTGGCGCTGGACGAGGCACCCCTGGAACGCATCGAGGATCCCGAGGCGCCGGTTGTCCACGCGTTTCGGCAGGTGCGCGACACCGCCCGCCTTGTCGTCTCCCAACTGGGGGCTGGCGACGACGACAACGAGAAGCGCCAAGCGTCTGCGGCAGCCAAGGAGATCTTCGACATCGCCGAGGCGATGGCCGCCTTGAAGCCCTCGGAGGTGATCTGGGTGTCGGAACGCGAGCGGTTCGGCCGCTGGGCCCACCAGGCGCCGCTCTCGGTGGCGCACCTGATCCGTGATCGCATCCTTGCCGAAGTGCCGACCGTGCTCACCTCGGCGACCCTGCGCATCGGCGGTGACTTCAACGCGGTGGCGGCGTCGGTCGGGCTGGTCGGGGGCGATGAACCGACCCCGTGGCGCGGGTTGGACGTCGGATCCCCCTTCGACTACCCGCGTCAGGCGATCCTGTACGTGGCCCGCCAGCTACCACCCCCGGGACGCGAGGGCATCGGCGCCGACGCGTTGGCTGAGGTGGCTGAGTTGATCTGGGCCGCGGGCGGCCGGACGCTGGGCCTGTTTGCGTCCCAGCGCTCGGCGGAGGCGGCAGCCCTGTTCTGCCGCCGCGAGCTGCCGCACCTCGAGATCCTGTGCCAAGGCGACGCCCAGCTTGGCGAGCTCACCCGCCGCTTCGCCGAGGAGCCGACCACGTCGCTGTTCGGGACGCTGAGCCTGTGGCAGGGCGTCGATGTTCCGGGAGACACCTGCATTCAGGTGATCATCGACAAGATTCCCTTCCCTCGTCCCGACGAGCCCTTGCAGCAGGCCCGGCAGCGCGCGGTCGCCGAACGCGGCGGAAACGGTTTCATGCAGGTCGCGGCGACCCACGCCGGGCTGCTGCTGGCTCAGGGATCGGGTCGGCTGATCCGCACGGTCGGGGATCGCGGGGTGGTCGCAGTGCTGGATCCACGGCTGGTCACCGCCCGCTACGGGTCATTCCTGCGCGCGTCCATGCCGGACTTCTGGACCACCACCGACCGGGAGGTGGCGATCGCCGCCCTCCGACGCCTGGCCGAGACCCCGGCCTCGGAGGCGGACACCGGCTGAGCCGCGTCAAGTCCCCAGCAGCGCAATGAAGGCCGCCGAGGCCGGGTCCGGGATCTCCACCACCTTGCTTCGGCTGGTTCGTCCCGACACCAGCCGGACGTCGGCGGAGCCCACCCCGAGCGCCGCGGCGAGAGCGGTGAGGGCGGCGGTGGTCGCCCGACCGTCAACGGCCGGCGCCGACACCGAGACGATCAGCTGATCGTCGCCGAATCGCCCCCCGACCCTGGTTCGGGAGGCGCCCGGCTTGACCCTGATCGTGATCTTGATGTCAGACCCTGCGCAAGACCGCAACGACCTTGCCCAGGATGCTGGCCTGGTTGCCGTCAATGGGGGAGTAGGCGGGGTTGTGGGGGAGCAGCCACACCTGGCCTTCGGTGCGCTTGAACGTCTTGACGGTGGCTTCGTCCTCAAGCAGGGCGGCCACGATATCGCCGTTGTTGGCGGTTGGCTGCTGTCGGACGACGACGAAGTCGCCGTCGCAGATGGCCGCATCGATCATCGAGTCGCCCCTGACCTCGAGCAGGAACAGAGTCCCTTCGCCGACCAATTGTTTGGGCAGCGGGAAAACGTCCTCGACCCGCTCCTCGGCCAGGATCGGCCCGCCGGCGGCAATTCGTCCTACCACTGGGACGTTGACCGCCTCGGGGTGGGCGTCGCCGATGCCGGTGTCATCGACGAAGGCCTCCGACGAGGCGGGCAGATCGGTGCCGGTCGGCTGCATCGAGGCCGGCAGACGCACCTCCAGCGCCCGTGGCCGGTTGGGGTCGCGGCGAAGGAACCCCTTGGCCTCCAAGGCACGGAGCTGGTGGGAGACGCTGGACGGTGACGCCAATCCGGCGGCCTCACCCAGCTCGCGGATCGTGGGTGGGTAGCCGTGCTGACTGATCGCCTCCTGGATCAGTTGCAGCATCCGGCGTTGACGCAGCGTCAACCCGTCGGTATCCGCCGGGCCGTCCGGGAACGATGCCACCTTGCGCGCCAGGTGTTCGGCCACTTCGGCGTTCGTCGGACGCCCGACGCCGAGCTTGGGCGGCCGCTTGGGGGGCCGGCCGCGCCGGCGGGGAGGATTACTGGGTGTGCTCGCCATAGGTCAAAGCTAGGCCGCCCGAAGCGTCGAATCAAACACCTGTTCGAGCGTGTCGTCGAGCTGTTCGAAAACTGTCAGAGGCTGCTGATGGACTTCAGTCATGTCCGCGACACGCTACGAACAAATGTTCGAAAATGCTTGCGCCTGCGGTCTCTGTGTCGTACTAATGGTTCGAACACCTGTTCGAGAAGTGAGGTTCCGATGAGCGCTTTGATGATGGACGAGATCGTCGCGACGGTCGTCCCGGTCCGGCCGACCCGGCCGTCTCGTGGGGTCTGGGTCCACCGCGGTCCCGCCGCTCGACCGATCCAGCCGACGCATCCGGGAGCTCGACCGGTCACCGTGGCGACGCCGCCTGCGGTTCGTCCAATTTCTGCGGCTCCGTCGGCAGGCTGGCAGCTCACCGAGCGGGGCATCGCGGTGGTGATCGCGCTGCTGGCCCTGGTGATGATGGTGTCCGCCGTGGTCGTCGTGTCCAGCTTCCTGGCGATTCCGAACACGCCCGTTGACGCGCGGATGGTCAGCGGGGTCAGTCAGGTGGTCGCCCCGAGTCGGTGATCGCGGGCGGCGATGCCGACACGCCGCGGTTCGGGTCTTGATTTCGTGCGTGGACCACGCCTAACCTCTACATCTAGTAGTTACAAGCGTGTGGTTCATCCACAGATTGTGGTCTTGTCCACAGGATTCTCCACACGCCACGCACAGGGTCCTCCACAAGGTGAGGGCGTCCAGTCCGAGGGAGGGTCGCTGATGTACTGCCCGTTCTGCCGTCATCACGACTCGCGCGTCCTCGACTCCCGGGTGGCCGAGGACGGCGGCAGCATCCGTCGCCGGCGTCAATGCCCGTCGTGTGAACGCCGCTTCACCACGCAGGAGCAGATGCAACTGGTGGTTGTGAAGCGTTCCGGAGTGGTCGAGCCGTTCTCCCGCGACAAGGTGATCAGCGGAGTGCAGAAGGCCTGCAAGGGGCGTCCTGTCTCCGAGACCGACCTGGCCCGGCTGGGTCAGCGGGTTGAAGAGACGCTGCGCGCCTCCGGGTTCTCCGAGATTCCCGCCGATGACGTTGGCCTGGCGATTCTCCGGCCGCTGAGCGAGTTGGACGCGGTCGCCTACCTACGTTTCGCCTCGGTCTACCTCAAGTACAACTCGGTCGAGGATTTCGAAGCCGGAATCGCCGAGCTTCGCCGCAATGTGCAACTCCAGCGCAGCCCCGTCAGCGCGCTCTGATCAACAACCCCGTCACCGCCCGAACCATCGAAGAGAGGCACGTCAATGACCGAAACAGCCCGTCCCACCCGCAGCCGGGGAAGCCGCCGCAGCGGCTTGACCATCGAGCGGGTCTTCACCACCGAGGGCGTTCACCCCTACGACGAGGTGACCTGGGAGCGGCGTGACGTCGTTCAGACGAACTGGAAGACCGGCGAGACCGTCTTCGAGCAGCGTGGCGCGGAGTTCCCGGACTTCTGGAGCGTCAACGCCTCGACGATCGTCACCACCAAGTACTTCCGCGGCGCCCTCAACACTGCGGTGCGCGAGACCAGCCTGCGTCAACTGATCGACCGGGTGGTGCACAAGTACCGCCAGGCCGGCGAGGAGCACGGCTACTTCGCCACCGAGGCCGATGCGGAGATCTTCGAGCATGAGATCACCTGGATGCTGCTCAACCAATACTTCAGCTTCAACTCGCCGGTCTGGTTCAACGTGGGGACGGCCAGCCCGCAGCAGGTCAGCGCCTGCTTCATCCTGAGCGTCGACGACTCGATGGACTCGATCCTCAACTGGTACAAGGAGGAGGGGTTCATCTTCAAGGGCGGATCGGGCGCCGGCCTCAACCTCTCCCGGATCCGTTCCAGCAAGGAGCTGCTGTCCTCCGGCGGCACCGCGTCGGGTCCGGTCTCCTTCATGCGTGGTGCCGACGCCTCCGCCGGGACGATCAAGTCCGGCGGCGCCACCCGGCGCGCGGCCAAGATGGTCGTCCTCGACGTCGATCACCCCGACATCGAGGAGTTCATCGAGACCAAGGCGCGCGAGGAGGACAAGATCCGCGCGCTGCGTGATGCCGGCTTCGACATGGATCTGGGCGGCAAGGACATCGTCAGCGTCCAGTACCAGAACGCCAACAACTCGGTTCGGGTCTCCGACGAGTTCATGCGGGCAGTCGAGGACGGAGCCGAGTTCGGGCTGCGCTCCCGCCAAGACGGTGAGATCATCGAGACCGTTGACGCCCGCTCGCTGTTCGCCAAGATGGCCAAGGCCGCCTGGGAGTGCGCCGATCCCGGCATCCAGTACGACGACACGATCAACGCCTGGCACACCAACCCCGAGACGGGGCGGATCACCGCCTCCAACCCGTGCTCGGAGTACATGAGCCTGGACAACTCTTCCTGCAACCTGGCCAGCCTGAACCTGCTCAAGTTCCTCAAGGCCGACGACACCTTCGACGTGGCGAACTTCGTCAAGGCGGTCGAGCTGATCATCACCGCGATGGATATCTCGATCTGCTTCGCCGACTTCCCGACCGAGGCGATCGGCGAGACCACCCGCAACTACCGGCAGTTGGGCATCGGTTACGCCAACCTGGGTGCGCTGCTGATGGCGGTTGGTCGGGGTTACGACTCCGATGGCGGACGAGCCCTGGCCGCGGCGATCACCTCGCTGATGACCGGGACGTCCTACCGCCGCTCCGCCGAGTTGGCCGCGATCGTCGGCCCGTACAACGGCTACGCCCGCAACGCCTCGGCGCACCAGAAGGTGATGCGCAAGCATCAGGCCGCCAACGACGACCTGCGCAGCTTCAACGGCTTTGACAAGGCCGTGCTGGACGCCGCTGGTGACGCCTGGGATCAGGTGGTGACCCTGGGCGCCAAGGACGGTTTCCGCAACGCTCAGGCCTCGGTGCTGGCGCCCACCGGAACCATCGGTTTCATGATGGACTGCGATACCACCGGCATCGAGCCGGACTTTTCGCTGGTGAAGTTCAAGAAGCTGGTCGGCGGCGGTTCGATGCAGATCGTCAACCAGACGATCCCGCACGCGCTGGCCAAGCTGGGCTACCCGGCCGAAACCGTCGAAGCGATCGTGGAGTACATCTCCGAGCACGGCCACGTGGTCAACGCGCCGGGGCTCAAGACCGAGCACTACTCGATCTTCGACACCGC
>CAYVOW010000086.1:0-7328 GCA_964453585.1 uncultured Micropruina sp. | reverse complement strand
GCAACGACACCGGCGGCTACGCGGTCGGCGCGCGCTGGGGCAAGCACCCGATGGCCCCGCTGATCAGCCCGAAGAAGACCTGGGAAGGCATGGTCGGCTCGATCCTGCTGGCCACCACGGTGACCACCCTGCTCACCGTCTACTGGCTGCGCCAGCCGTGGTGGGTGGGGGTGATCCTGGCGCTGGCGATCGTCGCGGCCGGCACCTGCGGCGACCTGATCGAATCGTTGATCAAGCGCGACATCGGAATCAAGGACATGTCCTCGATCCTGCCCGGCCACGGTGGGGCGATGGATCGCTTGGACTCGATCCTGGTGGCCTCCCCGGTGGCCTGGCTGCTGCTCTTCCTGCTGGTGCCCAGCGGATGAGCGACCAGCCGACCGGCCTCACCGCCGAAGACGTCGCGGCCTACTCCGCCCTGGAGGACAAGGTCCGCGCGGGCGCCACCATCCCGCTCACGATGGCGGCTCCGCGCCGCGGCAAGCCGCCTGCCCACTGGGCCGACCTGACTCCCGATGAGCGTCGCGAGGCGATGCCGGACGCGGGCCAACCGGCCTTCCGGGCCGACCAGTTGTCGCGGCACTACTTCGAACACCACCGCGCCCCGGACGAGTGGAGCGACATCCCGACCGCGCAACGCCAGGGGCTCGCCCAGGCCTTCTTCCCCACTCTATTGACAGCGGTTCGCCCGCTGAGCTGCGACCAGGGGACGACGGTGAAAACCCTGTGGCGGCTGCACGACGGCTCGCTGATCGAGTCGGTGCTGATGCGCTACGGGGTTCCCGGCGTCAAGGCCAGCGGGTCCGGACGCCTCCGGACTACCCTGTGCATCTCCTCCCAGGCAGGCTGCGGGATGGCCTGCCCGTTTTGCGCCACCGGCCAGGGTGGCCTGCAACGCAACCTGAGCGCGGCCGAGATCATCGACCAGGCGGTCGCCTCGGCCGGAATGCTGGCCCGCGGCGACATCGTCGGCGGGCCCGGCCGGATCAGCAACGTGGTGTTCATGGGCATGGGCGAACCGCTGGCGAACTACAAGGCGGTGCTGGCCACGGTCCGGACGCTGACCGCGCCCGCCCCGCACGGCCTCGGCATTTCCGCTCGCGGCATCACCGTCTCGACGGTTGGCCTGGTGCCACGGATCCAACAACTCACCGGTGAAGAAATCCCGGTCACCCTGGCGGTCAGCCTGCACGCGCCGGACGACGAGCTGCGCGACGAGCTCTGCCCGATCAACACCCGCTGGCAGGTGGCCGAGGTGGTCGAGGCGGCTTGGCAATACTTCCGGGCGACGGGTCGCCGGGTGTCGATCGAGTACGCCCTGATCCACGACGTCAACGACTCGGTCGAGCGGGCGAGGCTGCTGGCCGACGTGCTCCGCCAAGACGGCTACGGCTGGGTTCATGTGAACCTGATTCCGCTGAATCCCACCCCGGGGTCTAAGTGGACGGCGTCCACCGCGGCGGCGCAGCGGGCGTTCGTCTCCACCCTGGAGAAGCGCGGCGTGCCGGTCACCGTCCGGGACACCCGGGGTCGGGAGATCGACGGCGCCTGCGGGCAGCTGGCCGCCTCCGTCCGCGCTGAGGTGGCGCTACCCTGAACGGATGGCCGTCGACGTAACCGCTCGTTGGCATTCGGCATCGGGCATCGTGGCCGGCCCCGCGGCGCAGCGGCAGTCGATCACCAGCCCCCTGGACGGGCGGCCCTTCGGCGATTACCCACGATCCACCCCGGCCGACGTGAAGCAGGCGGTCCGCGCCGCCACTCAGGCACAACGCGGCTGGTCTCAGCGTCCGGTCCGCGATCGATGCGCGGTGATCGGCCGTTTCCACGATCTGCTGGCCGACAACGATGAACGGCTGCTGGACCTCCTCCAGTTGGAGACCGGCAAGACGCGGTTGAACGCGTTCGAAGAGGTGGGCGCGGTTCTCAACGCCGCCCGCCACTACGCCCGGGTTGCGCCCGGACTGCTGGCCACCCGGCACGGCCGGGGCATCGCCCCGCTGCTGACCAGCGTCGAAACCCGAGCCGAGCCGTGGGGCGTCGTCGGAGTGGTGACGCCCTGGAACTATCCCCTCGCGCTGTCGCTTGGCGACTCCATCCCGGCACTGCTGGCCGGGAACGCGGTGGTGCTGCGCCCGGATCCGCAGACCACGCTATCGGTGCTGGCCGCGGTGGAACTCCTGGAGCGGGCCGGACTGCCCGACGGCGTCCTGCAGGTGGTCAGCGGGGGCGCGGACATTGGCGGGACGGTCGTCCGGCTCGCTGACTACGTCGCCTACACCGGTTCCACGGCGACCGGACGCCAGGTGGCCCGGGTCGCGGCCGGCCGCCTGGTCGGAGCCAGTCTCGAACTTGGCGGCAAGAACAGCCTCTACGTGCGGGCCGACGCCGACCTCGACCTGGCCGCAGGGGGGGCTGTCCGCAGCTGCTTCAACTCAGCGGGACAACTGTGTCTGCACAGCGAACGACTCCTGCTGGCCGACTCAATCGCCGACGCTTTCCTGGCCCGGTTCCTGCCCCGGGTGCGGGCGCTACGGCTCGGCGTTGGGCTGAACTATGACGCCGACGTCGGCAGCCTGGCCGGCCAGCGGCAACTCGACCGGGTCACCGAGCACCTGGACGACGCCCTGGCCAAGGGCGCGACCGTGCTGGCCGGTGGGAAGCCCCGGCCGGAGATCGGGCCGTTCGTGTTCGAGCCGACCGTGATCGAGGGGGTCACTGCGGCGATGAGTTGCCGGGACGCCGAGACCTTCGGTCCGCTGGTCGCGGTCTACCGGGTGGAGTCGGACGATGCCGCCGTCCGGCTCGCCAACGACACCGACTACGGGCTGCACGCCACCATCTACAGCCGCGACACCGGGTCGGCACGCCAGGTCGCGGCCGCCATCCGGGCCGGCACGGTCAGCATCAACGAGACCTACCAGACCTCCTGGGGAGCGATCGGCGCTCCGCTGGGCGGCATGAAGCGGTCCGGGTTGGGCCGGCGCCACGGCGCTGAGGGCCTCCTGAGGTTCACCCAGGCCCAGGCGATCACCGTGCACCGGGGAGTCGGCTTCGGGGTTCCCTCGCAGCTGACCACCGAGCAGTTCGCCGTGACGTTGCGGCAGGCCCTGGTGCTGCTCAAGCGGCTCGGCCTGAAGTGAGCGACCACGACGTCGACGTGGTCATCGTCGGCTCGGGGTTCGGCGGTTCGGTCGCCGCCCTGCGGTTGGCCGAGAAGGGCTACTCGGTGCTGGTCTACGAGGCCGGTCGCCGATTTGCCGACGAGGAATTCGCGGTCACCTCCTGGGACGTCCGCAACTACCTGTTCGCACCTCGGCTTGGGTGCTTCGGAGTGCAGCGGATCCATCACCTGCCGCACGTCACCCTGCTCGCCGGGGCCGGAGTTGGCGGCGGCTCGCTCAACTACGCCAACACGCTGTACGTGCCGCCGAAGGCCTTCTTCGACGACCCGCAATGGTCTGGGCTCGCCGACTGGCAGACCGAGCTCGCACCGCACTACGCCACCGCCCAGCGGATGCTCGGGGTCGTGGAGAACCGCTGCGAGGGCACCGCCGAGCGCGCGATGCGTCGCGCGGCCACCGAACTGGGCGTGGCTGACACGCTGCGCCGGACCCCGGTCGCGGTCTACTTCGGGGAGCCGGGACGAACCGTGCCGGACCCTTACTTCGGCGGGGCTGGGCCGGGGCGCACCGGCTGTACCGAGTGCGGGAACTGCATGGTCGGCTGCCGGGTCGGCGCCAAGAACACCCTGGTCAAGAACTATCTGTGGCTGGCCGAGCGCCGGGGCGTCACCATCGAGCCGCTGCGGACGGTGACCGACCTGCGCCCGCGTCCCGGACGCGACGGGTACCTGGTGACCACCCACCGAACCGGCGGCAACGCCGATCGCCGGACGATCCGGGCTGCCCAGGTCGTCCTGGCCGCCGGTGCCTGGGGAACGCAACTGCTCCTGCACCGGCTGCGCGCGGGCTCTTTGCCGAAGCTCTCGCCGGCGCTGGGCCGGTTGACCCGGACGAACTCCGAAGCCCTGGGCGGGGCCAGCACCCGGCGCCTCCCGGCGGATTCTGACCTGGCCCGCGGGGTGGCGATCACCACCTCCTTCCACCTCGACGCCGATACCCACCTGGAGAACGTCCGCTACGGCCCCGGGTCCAACCTGATGGGACTGCTGGCCACGCTGCTGGTCGACTCCGACTCGGGACGACCGGCAGCCCTGGCCCGTGCGGTGCTGCACGACCCGCTGGGGCTGCTGCGCACCCTGGCGGTGCGTGGCTGGTCGGACCGCTCGGTGATCGCGTTGGTGATGCAGTCGATCGACAACTCGATCACGGTCCAAGCCGGACGTGGGCCGTTGGGTGGCTTCCGGCTGACCTCGACGCAGGGCCACGGCCGACCGAACCCGACCTGGTTCCCGCAGGCCACCCGAGGGATCGAGGCGCTCGCCCGGGCGGTGGCCGAGGAGACCGGAGCCGCGACCGTCGCCCAGGGCAATTGGGCCGCGGTGATCGATCGTCCGTTGACCGCGCACTTCCTGGGCGGCGCTGTGATCTCGGGTGATCCCGAAGGCGGGGTGATCGACCGCTTCCACCGGGTCTGGAACTACCCCGGTTTGCACATCATGGACGGCTCCAGCGTGCCCGCGAACCTGGGCGTCAACCCGGCGCTGACGATCACCGCACTGACTGAGCGGGCGGTGTCGCTGTGGCCGCGTGCTGGTGAGCCGGACGAACGAAGCCCAGCGTGACGAAGGCGCCCACCAACGTTGGTCGAATCGACCAGGATCATCAAGAACCCGAAAACCAACGCCCACATCGCCGGCCAGGGACGGACCGGTTGACTCACCCGAGCACCGCCAGCGCCTCGTCCACCGAGTCGACCAGGTGCACTCGATCGGCCATCGACCTGCCCCGGGCCAGGGCCTTGAGCAACGGCCAGGCGGGCAGGGTGCTCGTCCAGTAATCGCGGCCAACCAGGATCAGCGCCGGAACCACTGCGCCGGGCTTGGCGTAGTAGCTCGGGGTGACCGCCTGGAAGATCTCCTGGACGGTGCCCGCCGCTCCCGGCAGGAAGACCAACCCGCCCTGGCACAGTCGCAGCAGCGCGTCCTCACGGATCGCGTTGTTGAAGTACTTCGCCTGCCCGGTGGCAAAGGCGTTGGGTGGTTCGTGGCCGTAGAACCAGGTCGGGATGCCCAGGGTCAGCCGGGCCGTCGGCCAGGAGTACACCTGCGCCAGGGCGGATCCGGCCCAGGCGCCCACGTCGTCCGACCAGGACGGGACCGCGGCCAGTTGGTCGATGATGGCGTCCAGCTCGTCGGGAGCACCGGGGAAGGCGGCGCCGAGATTGGCCGCCTCCATCGCGCCAGGACCGCCGCCGCTGAACACCAGTCGTCCGGACGCGGTCAGTCGGGCGGCCAACTGGGCGCTGGCCCGGTAGGCGTCCGAGCCGCGAGCCTGGGCATGGCCGCCGAGCAGCCCGACGATGCTGGCGGGCTCGATCCCCGCCAGCCGCTGCTCCAGGGCCTCGGTGATCGCGTGATCGTGCAGGGTGGCTGCGAGTTCGGCGCCCAGTTCCCCCGGGTGGAGGTGGGCGGTCATCCAGGCGAAGACCCGTGCGTCCAGGGTGGCCGGGTAGCCGTGATCCAGCTCCCGGAAGAGCTCGTCGGGGGTGTACAGGCTCGGTCGGTACGGATCGAAGGGCAGGTCAGGGAGCGCGGGGAAGACGAGGGCCCCGGCGTCGACCAGATAGGACCGGTCCGTCTGGCTGAGCAGGCAGCCGAGGAACATCGCGTCAGTCACGTCCACCCCGCGCAGCGCCGTTGAGCGCTCCCGGAGATCGACCGACTGGACGTAGCAGCCGCGCAGGCTGCCGACGCGAGCGAGGTGGGCGTCGACGTCGGCCAACGACTCCAGTTCGGTGGTCATGGCCTGATTGAACCAGAGGCCACCGACAGTCAGCCCAGCAGGCTGAGGTTCTCCAGCAGCAGGAACCCGGCCAGCGCGATCAGCAGGCCGGCGAAGCTCAGCCGCAGCTGGGTCGCCGGAAGCCGGCCGGCGATCCGGGCCCCGATCAGGGTCCCCAGCGCCGCGGTGACCGCGAACGGCCCGATCAGCCGCCAATCCAGGTCGCCGAAGCCGGTGAAGGCGCGGGTGATCAAGGCGACCAGCGTGTTGATCAGGATCACCACCAGGGAGGTGCCGACCGCCTGGGACATCGGGAAACCCAGCACCAGCACCAGCGCTGGTACGGCGGCGAACCCGCCGCCGACGCCGAAGAACCCGGTCAGCAGTCCGACGCCCAACGCCGCCGCCCCGATCACCGGCCACCGACGCCGGGTCACGGGCAGGGAGCGACGATCGATCACCAGGGTCGCGGCCACGCCACAGAGCAGGACGGCGAAGCTCAGCATCAGCACGCGGTCGGGAACGCCCGCTGACAGCAGGGCGCCGACGACAGCCCCCGCGCCGCCGACGCCGCCGAAGGCCAGCCCCTCGGCCAGCCGGACGCGGCCGGCCCGGGCGTGGGTAATCACGCCGACGATCGCCCCCAGGCCCACGATGATCAGCGATCCGACCGCGGCACTGGTCGGCGGCTGGGCGAACACATAGACCAGGATCGGGATGGTGATGATCGCGCCGCCGCCGCCCAGGCTGCCCATCACCAGGCCGACCAGCAGGCCCAGCGGAACGACCCAGGCGAGACCCATCAGGGTTAGTCGACAGCCAGGCCGGCGTCGATCCAGGCCAGGGTGCCGCCCTCGACGTTGAACGCCCGCCAGCCCAGCTCACCCAGCGCCCGGGCGGCGGTGGCACTGCGCTGACCGCTGCGGCAGATCACGTGGATCGGTTGGTCGCGGGGGATCTCGTTCAGCCGGTCGAGGACTTCGCCGAGCGGGATCAGCACCGCACCCGGAACGTGACCGGCGGCGTACTCGTCCGGTTGCCGGACGTCGAGGACGAAAGCGCCCTCGGCTCGCGCTCCGGCCAGCTCCTGAACGGTGATCGACTCCACAAAACGCTCCCTCCGCGCGGCGACGAGTCAACCGTAATGCCTTGGCATCGGTGACAGACTGGGCCGGTGCGCGAGCTGATCATCCTGGGGAGTACCGGTTCCATCGGCACCCAGGCCCTGGACGTGGTCGACACCCGCCGCGAGCAGTTCACGATCACCGGCCTGGCCGCCGGAGGCGCCAACCCCGCCCTCCTTGCCGCCCAGGTGCGGGCCTTCTCGCCCGCGGTGGTGGCGGTGGCCGACGACCAGGCCGCCGCCGCGCTGACCGCGGAGCTGGGCGGACACCCGGTCGAGATCTGGGCCGGGCCCGACGC
>CAYVOW010000085.1:0-7375 GCA_964453585.1 uncultured Micropruina sp. | reverse complement strand
CCGGTTCAGCAGCGACGACTTGCCGGCGTTGGTGTAGCCGACGATGGCGACGCTGGGGATCTGGTGGCGCTGTCGTTCCTGGCGCTTGGTGGCGCGGACATCGTCCAGGTCGCGCAGCTTGCGGCGCAGCACGCTGATCCGGGTCCGGATCCGACGTCGATCAGTTTCGATCTTGGTCTCGCCGGGACCGCGACCGCCGATGCCGGCGCCACCAGCGGCCCGGCCGCCGGCCTGCCGGGAGAGGTTTCCGCCCCAACCGCGGAGGCGCTGCCTGAGGTACTGCAGTTGAGCGAGTTCGACCTGAGCCTTGCCTTCGACGCTGCGCGCGTGGGAGGCGAAGATGTCGAGGATCAGCGCGGTGCGATCGATCACCTTGACCTTGACCCGGTCCTCCAGGTTGCGCAACTGGGCCGGTTCCAGCTCGCCGTCGCAGATCACCGTGTCGGCGCCGGTGGCCAGCACCACGGAGCGCAGCTCGTCCACCTTGCCCCGACCGATGAAGGTGGCCGGATCGGGCTTGGACCGCCGCTGGACGAGCGCCTCCAGCACCTGCGCCCCGGCGGTTTCGGCCAGCAGCTTGAGTTCCGCGACCGCGTTCTCGGCGTCGACATCGCTGCCGGTGGCCCACACGCTGACCAGCACCACCCGCTCCAGTTGCAGGTCGCGGTATTCGACCTGGCTGATGTCAGCCAGCTGCGTGGACATGCCAGCCACCCGGCGCAGCGACAGCCGCTCCGCCAGTTCGAGTTGATCGCCGTCGTAGTTCTCCACCTCAGGATCGGTGGCGGAGTCGTAGGCGAACGGATCGGTGTCGGCAGTCATGATCGATCCACCTTTCCAGATCGATCCACCTGGAGCAAAGCCGCCTCAGCGGCCGACGTCCACCACTCCTCGGGCGACGATCACCGCGGGACCGGTCAGGTACGAGCCGTCAGGACCCAGCTCCACCACGATCCGCCCACCCGGTACGTCGATGTCGAACCTGCCTTCGGCGACCTCGAGGCGCGATGCCAGGGTGGCGGCCACCGCCACCGTCCCGGTGCCGCAGGACGCGGTCTCGCCCACTCCCCGCTCATAAACGCGCATCCGGGCGTGCCTCGGCCCGAGGACCTCGATGAACTCGGCGTTAGTGCCGTGGGGAAAGGAGTCGGCCGGCGCCCAGGTCGGCGCCAACGTGAGATCGAGCGCGTCCAGCACGCCCGGGCCAACCTCGCTGACAGCGTGCGGGTTCCCAACGTTCACCGAAAGCGCCGGCCAGGACGAGTCACCGCAGGAGACGATGACCTGGTCGGGCTCGATCCGGACCGGTCCCATCCACACCCGGACCTGCCCGTCGTGGAGGCACTCCGCCCGCCGCAACCCGGCCCTGGTGGCCACGGTCAGCGGTCCGTCGGACACCAGGCCCTCTTGCTGCAGGTAGCGCGCGAACACCCGCAAGCCATTCCCGCACATCTCGGCCAGGGATCCGTCGGCGTTGCGATAGTCCATGAACCACAGGTCCGGATCGCCATCCCAACCGTCGACGCGCCCCGCCCGAACGGCGCGGAGCAACCCGTCGCCACCGATTCCGGCGCGGCGATCGCACAGGAAGCGCACCTCGTCGTCGGTGGGCGCGAGGGAATCGTCCTCGTCGGTGATCAGCACGAAGTCGTTGAGTGTCCCGTGCCCCTTGGCGAACTGCCACATGCCCGAAATTGGACCTCGTTTCCGGCGGCGACGTCAAACCCGCAGTCGGCGGAGCACCGCCTCGACCAACCGGTCGACGAGGTCGGGCTCAGTCGCGTCCAACCAGCCGATTCGGGCATCGCGGCGGAACCAGCCAAGCTGCTTGCGAGCGAACCGCCGGGTTCCGGCCACCGTCTGCTCTTTGGCTTCGGCGGACGAGATCTCGCCGGCCAGGTGGGCGAGGATCTGCCGGTAGCCCAAGGCGCGCGAGGCCGTCCGGCCCTCCCGCAGGCCCTGGTCCTCCAACCGACGCACTTCGTCGACGAAACCCAGCTCCCACATCCGCTCGACTCGGGCGGCGATCCGCGCGTCCATGGTGGGCCGATCCAGCTGGAGCCCCGACTGATGGACGTTCGGCAGCGCGTAGGTCCAGGCCGGCAGACTCGCCCGGTAGCTGCCGGTCAGTTGGATCACCTCTAGGGCCCGGACCACCCGTCTGCCGTTGCCGGGAAGGATCCCGGCCGCAACCTCGGGGTGCCCGGTAGCCAGCCGCGCGTGGAGCGCCGCCGAACCCACGCGCCGTAGTTCCTCCTCCAGCCGGGATCGAACCTCGGGATCGGTGCCCGGGAACTCGAAGTCGTCCACGATCGCACGTACGTAGAGCGCCGACCCCCCGACCAGCAACGGAATGACCCCTCGTGCCAGGCAGTCGGCCACCGAGGTGCGAGCCAACTGTTGGAACTCTGCGACCGTCGCGCTGTGCCGCACGTCCCACAGGTCGATCAGGTGATGTCGGACTCCCCCGCGCTCGGCTTCGCTCGGCTTGGCGGTGCCGATGTCCATGCCCCGGTAGACGAGCATCGCGTCGGCGTTGACCACCTCGACCGCGCGTCCCGCAGCGATCAGTCCTTGGGCCACCGCCACGGCCAGGTGCGTCTTGCCGCTCGCGGTCGGACCGTTGATCACGAGCGTCGGCAGCGGCATCCCCACATTCTGCCGTGTTGACAACATGCCTTGTCCGGCCCGTTTCGATGCTGAACAATGATCGCAAGCCGGTTCAGACCGGGCGGTTGAGAGAAAGGAGGCCCAATGGAGTTCGTCGACAAGATCAAGGACGCGCTGGCAGGCCACGAAGACCAGGTCAAGGACGCAGTCGACAAGGCTGGTGACTTCATTGACGACAAGACTGGTGGTCAGTTCGCGGGTCAGGTCGATCAGGTTCAGGATTTCCTGAAGGGTCAACTCGCTTCGGACGACGCTCCAAGCGTCGCCGCGACGGATGAAACCGTTGGCGAGGTGCTCAACGCCCGGATCGCGGCCGAGAAGGCCAAGTTGGAGGGCGAGGCCTGACGGCCGATCATTTCCGACGACAACGTTTCTAGCGGTGTGGGGCTCATCTTCGGATGGGCCCCACATCTTCGTTGACGGCGCGTTGAGGGGTCAGTTCCGCTGCGGCAAACCCAGGCCGACGAGGCGCTTTTCCGGCGTCGGGGCGTGCCGAGCCGCCCAAGCGTCGCCGCCCGGAGTTCGGGTGAGCAAGGCCAGCCCGGCGTCGGCATTGAGGTGGTGCGGAGCGGCATAGGTGATCTCCACCTCGGCCAGGTCTCCGGGACGAGGCCGCTCGGCGGGATCGTCGGGAACCGTGACGTGCACCAGGCGGTTGTCTCGGGCCCGGCCTGACATTCGCGCCGTGCTGGCGTCCTTGCGCCCCTCGCCGGCGGCGAACATCACCTCAACGGTGTCACCGACCAGGGCTCGGTTCTCGCGCCAGGCGATCTCACCGACCAGGTCGACCAGTCGCTCGTAGCGTTCCTGGACGACCGGCTTCGGCACTTGCTCGTCCATGGTTGCCGCCGGCGTGCCGGGGCGGATCGAGTACTGGAAAGTGAACGCCGCAGAGAACCGCGCTGCTGCGACCACGTCCAGGGTTCCTTGGAAGTCCTCTTCGGTCTCGCCGGGGAAGCCGACGATGATGTCGGTGGTGACCGCGGCCTCCGGCATCGCTTCCCGGACTCGGTCCAGGATCCCCAGGTAGCGCTCGGAGCGGTAGGACCGGCGCATCGCCTTCAGCACCCGGTCTGAGCCGGACTGCAGCGGCATGTGCAGGCTCGGCATGACGTTGGGGGTCTCGGCCATCGCGGCGATCACGTCGTCGGTGAAGGCAGCTGGGTGCGGCGAGGTGAAGCGAACGCGGCGCAGGCCGTCGATCTCGCCGCAGGCGCGCAATAGCTTGCCGAAGGCCAGCCGATCACCGAACTCGACTCCGAAGGTGTTCACGTTCTGGCCCAGCAGGGTGACCTCCTGGACGCCCTGATCGACCAGCATCCTGATCTCGGCGAGGATGTCACCGGGTCGGCGGTCGGTCTCCTTGCCGCGCAGCGCCGGGACTATGCAGAACGTGCAGGTGTTGTTGCAGCCGACGCTGATCGACACCCAGGCCGAGTAGGCCGACTCGCGGCGCGTGGGGAGAGCCGACGGGAAATCGACCAGTGCTTCCTTGATCTCGACCTGCGACGCCTCCTCGATCCGAGAGCGCTCGAGCAGGATCGGCAGGGCGGCGAGATTGTGGGTGCCGAAGACGACATCAACCCAGGGAGCCTTCTTGACGATCGTGTCGCGATCCTTCTGGGCCATGCAGCCACCGACCGCGATCTGCATGCCAGGGGTGCGCTGCTTGACCGGGGCGAGGTGGCCGAGGTTGCCGTACAGCCGGTTGTCGGCGTTCTCGCGGACGGCGCAGGTGTTGAAGACCACCACATCGGCCTGGGCGCCGTCGGCCGCCTGCCGGTAGCCGGCCTCTTCCAGTAGCCCGGAGATCCGTTCGGAATCGTGAACGTTCATCTGGCACCCGTAGGTGACGACTTCGTAGGTGCGTGCAGTCATGACCAGCGCATGCTACCTGGCCGATTGCACCCGGCCGACGTCAGTGGGCCAGTTCGACGGCCCTGGACTCGCGAACCACGGTCACCTTGATGTTGCCGGGGTAGGTGAGTTCGCTCTCCACCTGTCGGGCGATGTCCCGGGCGATCACGTGCGCCTCGGAATCGTCCACTTGGTCCGGGATCACCATCACCCGAAGCTCCCGACCGGCCTGCATGGCGAAGACCTTGTCGACCCCGGCGTGGCTGCGGGCGATCTCCTCCAGCCGCTGCAGCCGCTTGACGTACACCTCGAGGCTTTCGCGGCGAGCCCCAGGCCGACCACCGCTGATCGCGTCCGCCGCCTGGGTCAGCAGCGCCTCAACGGTGCGTGGCTCCACCTCGTTGTGGTGAGCCTCGATGGCGTGGACGATGTCTGGGTGCTCCCCGTACTTGCGGGCGAGTTCGGCGCCCACCTTGGCGTGGGACCCCTCAACCTCGTGGGTCAGCGCCTTGCCGATGTCGTGCAGGAAGGCCGCGCGTCGGCAGGTGGCGACGTCGAGGCCGAGTTCAGCGGCCATCAGGCCGGCAACGTGAGCGCATTCGACCAGGTGCTTGAGGACGTTCTGACCGTACGACGTCCGATAGAGCAAGGCGCCTACCGTGGGCATCAGGCCGGCGTTGAGATCGGTGATCCCCACCTCCGCCAGGGCGTCCTCCGCCGCCCGCAGGCACAACTCATCGATCTTGCGCTTCGACCGCTCGTAGACCTCCTCGATCCGGGCGGGATGGATCCGACCATCGGCCACCAGCTCGGTCAGGGTCAGCCGAGCAATCTCGCGCCGGACCGGGTCGAAACAGGACAGCAGGACGCTCTCGGGGGTGTCGTCGATCATCACGTTGACCCCGGTTGTTTGCTCGAAAGCTCGGATGTTGCGACCCTCTCGGCCGATGATCCGGCCCTTCATGTCGTCCGACGGCAGCGGCACGGTGGACACCACCGACTCCGTGGTCTGATCCGTGGCCAACCGCTGAATCGCCCCGACGATGATCCGGCGAGCCTGCTGTTCGCCGCTGCGGCGCGCCTGGGCCTCGATCTCACGACTGAGGGCGACCGCCTGCAGCCGGGACTCATGCTCGACCCTGCTCATGATCTCGGCCCGGGCTTCCTCGGTGGTCAGTCCGCCGAGGCGCTCCAGTTCTTGGCGCTGGAACGACTCGCTGCGTTCCAACTCCTGCTCCCGGGCAGTCAGGGAGGCCGCTCGTTCGTCCAGTTCTGACAGTTGACGTTCGGCCTGCAGGCTGGTCCGAGTGGCCTGGCTCTCGCGTTCGACCAGGCGACGTTCCCGCCGGTCGGCCTCCTGACGCTCCTGTCGCAGTTCCTCGCGCTCCAGGCGCAGCGCCTGCTCACTTTGGTCCCGGTGCCGAACCGCTTCGGCGTGCAGGTTCGCCACCTCGGACCTTGCTGCCCGAAGCAGATCGTCGGCCTCGGTGCGACGCGCCGATGGATCCACCTTGGACACCAGCGACTGAAGCCGCGACTTCTCCTGCTCGACGGCCCGGCGGGCGGCCTGCTTCTGCTCCTGTTGCTGGTTCCGCAGGACCGACACCACGACCACAATCAGGCCGACCAAGACCACTCCGAGGATCACCGCTACCCAGGTCAGCACCGCCATGGGATCCACGGGAACACCTCCTGAGTGCATGCACGCGGTGGGCGTTCGAGACAACGACGTCGCCGGACCAGAGCGCGGTAATGCCGCCCTGACCGACTCACTGCTTCGCCGCGGCGAAGTACCTTGTCCTGATGGGGTGATAGCCCCGATTGGCTAACGCATGCATGGTTGGGGGGCACGCGGTGACGGGCCCTCTCGCAGGCTAGATGCGCTGCGCCGCAGTTTTCAAGCCGCTGCGGTTCGTTGCCCGGTCGGTCGTCACCGATCCGCCACCTCTGGCTGGGAAACGCGCGGCCGTCCTGGCGGGATCTGTCGCCTCAGTGGTCGTCCACCTCGTCCGCCAGGTGTCCCGCACCCAACTCGGCCAACAGTCGGCTGATCAGTGCCGAGGAGAAACCCCGCCGTGCCAGCAGACCAGCCAACCGCCGATAGCGGACCGTGGGGTCTAGCCGGGCCAGGGCCGGAGCACGTTTCGCCAACAGCGCGCGTGCCACGGCCTCATCCGCTCCCGGATCGCCCTCATCGATCGCTTTGTCGATGAGGTCAGCGTCCACGCCCTTGGCCCGCAGCTCTTGACGCAGTACCCGGGACGAGCGCAGTCGCCGCTGTTGACCGTCGACCCAGTCGCTGGCGAACTGTTGGTCATCGATCAGCCTGAGCTCCCGAAACCGGCCGAGCACCTCGTTGGCGGCCTCGTCCGGTACGCCCTTGCGAGCCATCAGGGCAGCGAGTTCCTGACCGGTCCGGCTTCGGGTGGTGAGGGCTCGCAGCGCGATTTCACGAGCGACCGCGATGGGATCGGCAGCTTCCGGACCACGGCCATCGGTGGTCGCCTCGTCCGGCTCTTCGGCCGGTCGCCGTCGCCGGGTCAGAACTGCACCTCACCCGTGACCGGATCGATGCCCGCGGGCACCGGACTGGCCGGCCCGATGCCGACCTTCTCCAGGATCCGCTGCTCGAGATCGGCGGCGACGTCGGGATTGTTCTTCAGGTAGCTGCGAGCATTCTCCTTGCCCTGCCCCAACTGATCCGCCTCGTAGGTGAACCAGGCCCCTGCCTTGCGGACGATCCCGTGTTCCACGCCCAGGTCGATCAGGCTGCCCTCGCGGCTGATGCCCTGACCGTAGATGATGTCGAACTCGGCCTGCTTGAACGGCGGCGCCACCTTGTTCTTCA
>CAYVOW010000084.1:0-7880 GCA_964453585.1 uncultured Micropruina sp. | reverse complement strand
CGCTTGCTCATCATGTAGCCGTCCGTCGGCGCTTCGATGGCGCCCGAGCCGATGGCGGAGTCGACCTCGGGGAAGACGAAGAAGTCGAGGTCGTCCTGCTCGGCACCCTTGGCGAACTGCTGGGCGGCGAAAGTGCCGAGGTAGAACATGCCCGCCTGCTTCTTCTGGAGTGCCTGGGCGGCCTCCTGCCAGCTGCGGCCCAACGCGTCCGGTTGCAGGTAGGTCATGAGGCCCTTCCACACGTCGAACACCTTCATCACCTTCTCGCCAGCCCAGTCCTCCTTACCGGCCATCAGGCTGATGTGGTAGTCGTAGCCATTCACCCGCATGTTCAGGATGTCGAACATACCCATGGCCTCCCAGCCGTCCTTGTCGGTGAAGGCCAGCGGCACCAGGCCGTCCTTCTTCATCTTGTCGCCAACGGCCTTGAACTCGTCCAGGGTCTTCGGGACGGTGTAGCCGCCCTTCTCGAAGACGCTCTTGCGGTACAGCACGACCCACGGGTAATAGGTGGCCGGAATGATGATCTGCTTGCTGCCGTCCTCGGTGGAGCAGGCCTTCTTGAGGCTGTCGGGGATGCCCGCGGTGGCCGAGTAAACGTCGGTGATGTCGCCAACCAGGTTCTTGCTCGCGAAGAACCGGGCCCGGTAGCCGGCGAACCAGCTGAACGAGTCGTCGGGGGAGCCCTGCAGATAGTTGTTGATGTTCTCCTGGAACGTGGTGTGGGCCACCGTGTTCAGCTTCACCGTGAGCCCGGAGTTGGCTGCCTGGAAGGCCGCAACCGCTGCCTCGATGGCTGCCTTGGGCACAGGGTCGGCCTGGTTGTTGCCGAAGGTGACCTCACCGGTCGCCGCGGCGGTCGCCGGGTTCCCGCTGCTGCTTGGGCTGCTGCTGGAGCAGCCGGCCAGACCGAGGGCTCCGACGGCCAGACCCGCACCGAGCAAGGACCGTCGGGAAATGCCGCTGACCGGCGAGACGGGGAACCGAGCGAGGTACTCGGCCTCGGTCTGAGGATGGGACATGGGTTACCTGCCTTCCATTAAGGGTTGGGTCCTGCGAAATCGAGGGGGGACGCGACCACCCGGACGCTCCACGGCGGCAACTCGATCGCCGTGCCGCCTGGCGCGGTGGCACCGTCGATGCCGTCGGTCACGTCATGGGGCGGGGTGACCCGGGCCGGGTCGGGAGCCCAGTTGTGGAGGAAGTGGAACCGCTCCGTCGCCGTCCGGCCGGACAGCACCGTGACGCTCGGGTCGCGCGGCCACTGTCCGGCAACCGGCCGGGGGACGAGGTGGTGGAACAGAGCGCTCCCCAAGGCGCGGTCCGGGACGGTGCCCACGTAGGTGATCCGGCCCCGCCCATGGGCCCGGGTGGTCACGGCCGGGAAGCCGCCGTAATGGGGGTGCTGGTAGCGGGCGAGCACCTCGGCGTCGTCCACCAACAGGTGGTCGGCCCAGAGGGTGGCATGAGAGTCGCCCGGGTCCGGGACGAGGGACCCAGTGACCCGAAGCGGTTCCCGCAGCGACGTGAACTCCTCGTAGTGGACACCGGCGGCCTCGGCGAGCCCGTCCGGGGCGACGGCGAACCTGGCGCGGGTCTCCTCGTCGCCATAACCCGTCCGTGGGCCGATCACGAGGTGGCCGCCCGCCTCGGCATAGTCGCGGAGCTTCGTGAGTTGGGCCGTCGTGGCGACGAAGAAACCCGCCGCCACCAGAACCGGGAGTTGCTGGGCCACCTGGGCGGGGTCGGTGTCGTCCCATTGTTCGGCGTGGACGATCCGGACCTGGGCGCCCGCGTGGACGGCCCCGGCGTGGAAGGCGTCGACGAGGTCGTGATAGGCGCTTCGACGCATGCTGCCGTCGGCATGGCAGAACGGCGGGAAGTCCTCGAAGGACTGCTTGCTGTCGGTGGAGTACAGGACGCCGACATCGGCATCCGGCAGATAGCCGTCCAGCCGGTCACCGAGCGCGGCCAGGTCGGCGCCAAGAGCGGCGACCTCGGCATAGATCCGTCCCGGGCGCTGACTGTGCGGCAGCACGCCACCCCAGTACGTTTCGGCGCCGGAGTGCAACGTGTGCCAGTGCCAGTACTCGATCATCCGGGCTCCCCGGGCGACCAGGGCGAAGGCGCACTGGGCAATCTGGCCCGGGTAGGGCGGGAAGTGCTGCCACCACCAATGGATCGACTGCAGGTTGGTCTCGGTGATGAGGAAGCGTTCGTGGCGTAGACCGTAGCTGCGGTCGGCCAGTTCGATCAGCCCCGGCACCCCGGTGTGGATCCAGACGTCCGGGCGGTTCAACTGTTTGGCCAAGTCGAGGTGGTCCTCAACGCCGTAGTACGCGTTCGCCGCCGGAAGGTCGAGACGACTGGCGACCAACTGCTCGTCCATCGCCGGGCGGTCGAAGGCGATGCACGTGGTGACGAACTGATCGGGGCGCGCGTACTCGCGCACGAGGTTCACCTGCCAGGTCAGATAGTCGGCGACCAGCTGGTTCTGATAGCGGCGCCAGGCTAGGCCGTACTGCGGTTGAAGGTTGCCGTCCGGCCGCCACAGTTCATCGAAGTCGGTGAGCCGGTGCGACCAGTAGGTGAGGCCCCAGGCGTCGTTCAGCGTCGCCACATCCCCGTACCGGTCCCGCAGCCACTCGCGGAAGCCGGCAAACACCCCCTCGTTGTGCAGCAGCATCGCGCCGGGTTCGTTGTCGACCTGGAATCCGATCACCGCGGGGTGACCCGCGTAGCGGCCGACGATCGCTCGAATCACCCGCTCGGCATGCCAGCGGAAGGCCGGATGGGTGAAGTCGACCTCCTGCCGGCCGCCCCAGCCCTGGGGGCGTCCGGTCGCGGGCTCGCCGGCGATTTCGGGATGCTTAGTCCATAACCACGGGGGGATCGCGTACGTAGGGGTGCCCAGGATCACGTGGATTCCTCGGGCGTGGGCGCCGTCCATGGTCGGCAGTAACCAGTCCAGGTCAAACTCCCCGTCGCGGGGCTCCCAGGTCGACCACACCGACTCACCCACGCGGATCACCGTGAAGTGGGCCGCGCTCATCAAATCGAGGTCGCGGTCAAGGTCCAAGGCCGGCTGGTACTCCGGGTAATAGGCCGCGCCGAACAGCGTCTTCGAGGGCGTTGCGCTCGGCACTGGGCGCTCCTAATCCTGGGTTCCTGGGCCGACTATGCCACGACCCCGTCGGACTTGGGGAGCCCTTCGGCAACTTCCTGCTAAGTCGGTTCCACGTGCCGTTCCGCGTCCCCGGTACCCCGTCAGGTCTGGTCGCGGGCCGAGCCCGTTGTCGACCCCGAGGGTCGCCGCGAGCTGCTACCTGGCAAGGGCGGGTCGATTCAGCTCCCGTCGGACTCAGTCGCCAACAGGGCCCGCTGAAGGCTCTCCAGCTCGCCGATGTAGTCCGGGCGGCGGAAGCGAAACGGCCCTAGGTCTCCCAGGTCCCATGCGCGGTGCCCGTTGCGGAAACCGCTCCAGGTAACCGCGTCCTCGTCCAACTGGACCGTGGCGGTCAGCGGCCAGCGGCCCCACTCGCGGCACTCGCAGCCGAGCAGAACCGTGTCGCCGTCATCGAACCATGAGATGACCGGGTCGCCGAGGAAGTGATCCGCCCTGCGTTGGACCGCGCTGGCGGGGAGGCCCGGTAGGTGCCCGCTAGCGCGGGTTGGCCACCCGCCCGTGCGTCGGGAAGCTCAGCTCTTCGCGCTCGTTCCGCCAGCGCCACGCCGTTGATGGCAATCTCGATCTCGTCGGCGTCGGGCCGTTAGCCGAACGAGATCGTGTCCCAACGCTCGCGACCGGGCTGGCCCATCGTTACTCCTCGCCGGAGACGCCCGAGCGCAGCGCCTGATCCAGATCCCGCCACAGATCGTCGACGTCCTCAATGCCCACCGACAGGCGCAGCAGGTCCTCGGGCACGGTGGGTGACTCGCTGGGGAAGCGGCGGCGCCGCTCCAGGCTCGACTCGACTCCGCCGAGGCTGGTCGCCGGCACCCAGAGTCGGACGGCTCCCGCAACAGCGTCTGCGGCCGCCGGGCCACCCCGCGGCCGGACGCCGATGATCGACCCGAAGCCCGACATCAGCCTCGCCGCGCGGTCGTGGCCGGGGTCTCCCACCAGGCTCGGATGCCGCACCTCGACCACATTCGGATGTTGGCTCAACCGCTGCGCCAGCACGGCCGCGGTCGCCTGGGACCGCTCCACGCGCAGCGCCAGCGTCCGCAGACCGCGCAGCGCAAGCCACACCTCGAACGGGCCCGGAATCGCGCCATGCAGGGTTCGGTGGGCCCGCACCCGCTCGTCCAACTCGGCGGTGGCGGCGACCACCGCGCCGAGTACCACGTCGGAGTGACCGGCCAAATACTTCGTCACCGAGTGGACGACCAGGTCGGCTCCCCAAGCCAGCGGACGTTGGACCAGGGGAGTCGCGAAGGTGTTGTCGACCACCGACAGCACCCTCAGCCCCCGGGCGGCGGCCAGGATCGCCGGCAGGTCGGCCACCTCGAGCATCGGGTTCGTCGGCGACTCAAGGAGCACCAGGGACGCCCCGGCCAGCGCCCCGATCACTTGATCGGTGTCCGCCACGTCGACCCGGCGCACCTCCACCCCGAAGCGCTCGCCGAGTTGATCGGCCATCATCAGCGAGTGCTGGTAGGCGTGCCGCGGCAGCACCACGACACCGTCCGGGGGCACGAACGACAGCACGGCAGAGATCGCCGCCATCCCGGAGGCAAAGGAGACCGCCGGGCCTGGCGCCCCCTCCAGTTGGCCGAGCGACTCCTCGAAGGGCGTCCAGGTGTCGTTGCCCATTCGTCCGTAGAGCGGGGCCCCGGCCTCGGGGACACCTTGGGAGACGAAGGTCGAGGACAGCACCAGCGGCGGGTTCACCGGCGCGCCCGCCACGGGCGCGGGGCGTCCGGCGGTGACGGCCAGCGTTGACGGCGACAGCGCGCCGAGCGTCGAATCGTCACCTGTCTGCGGGGTCGAAGCCATGTCGGCAGGCTAGACCTCAGCTCACTCCAGCGCCGCCAGCGCCTTCGACGATCCCGACACGATCAGGTGCTCATCGGCCCGCAGGACTCGATCATCGGGAGGATTGGGCTCGTAGTTCTGGTCGTCACGGGTGATCGCGAGGGTGAACACACCCTGGCCACGCAGCTCGCCCACGGTCAGCCCCACCACGGGGCCGCCCGTCCGGACGGACAGTTCCTCGAGGGTGAAGGCGAGGTCGCCCCGCGACAGCGCCGCGTCGATGAACTCCAGCACCCGAGGCCGAAGCGCCATGTTGGCGATGCTCCGTCCGGCCATCGTGTAGGGCGAGATGGCCCGGTTGGCGCCCGCCTGCAGCAGCTTGCGGACCACGGCCTCGTCCCCGGCCCGGCCGACGATGAAGAGGTCCTTGTTCAACGCCCGGGCCGAAATCACCACGTAAACGTTGTTGGCGTCGGAGTCGATGCAGCTGATCAGTCCCCGCGCTCGCTGCACCCCGGCCCGCAGAGCACCGCGTCGGAGGTGCCGTCGCCGTGGACCACCCGGAAGTTGTCCGCTTCGGCCCGGGCGAGTGAGTCCTCATGAACGTCCAGGACGACCACCTGGTAGCCGTCGGCGTCCAGCTCGCGGGCGACCAGCGAACCCACCCGGCCATACCCGCAGACCACGAAGTGATCGCTCATGGCATCGATCTCGCGCTGCATGATCCGCCTTCCTCGCTTGCCGCTGGCCACTTCGGCGACCGTCCGTTCGGCCACGATGCCCACCGTGCCGAAGATCATCCCGATCGCGGTGATCGAGAGGATCATCGTCCACACTTGCCCGGCCGGGCTCAGCGGGTGCACCTCGCGGAAACCGGTGGTGGTCAGGGTCACCACCGACATGTAGATCGCGTCCAGGAATACCCAGCCCTCGATCACCAGGTACCCGGCGGCACCGATCAGGGCGACCGCCAGCACGACCACGATCCACAGCAGGATGGTCGCCACAGGGCCACCGGGGAGCCGCCGACGGACGGTCCCGACGCCCACGGGCACGGTCACAATCGGATCTTAGGACCGCGTGCTCAGCCTCGGCTGGCGACGGACCTGACGGCCCACGGCGGCATGCAGGACGGAGGGGTGGACGACTCTCGCCTTGTCGTCCGGGTCTCGTGTTATAACCCGAGAGTCGCGCGACAACCCGAGAGTCGCCCGTCGCACCAGCCATCAGCCAGACTGCGGCCACGAACAACCGGGACGAGCCCGGACGCTCAGCTGAGGGCGGCCTTCACCTTCGCCGCCGCAGCGGCGCCATCGGCCCGACCGGTAATCCGGGGGGTGACCGCCTTCATCACCTGGCCCATGTTGCGAGTGGTCGGGGCTGCTCCGGTGGCTGCCGCCACCGCGGCCACCTCCTCGGCGACGATGGCGTCCAGCTCGGCGTCGGTCAACTGCTGCGGCAGGTAGGGCTGCAGGATCTCCACGGCCTGAAGTTCCTTGGCCACCAGGTCGTCCCGGTTGCCGGCGGCGTACGCCTCGGCCGAGTCGCGGCGCTTCGCGACCTCCTTGGTCAACACCTGCAACTCCTCGGCGTCCGATAACGCCCGGGCCTGCTTGCCGGCCACCTCTTCGGTGCCGATGGCCGCAATCGCCATCCGCAACGCGCTCTTCACCGGCTCGTCGTGGGCCTTGATCGCCGCCACCAGATCGGCCTGCAACCGGTCCTTCAACCCCGCCATGACACGTCCTCTCTTCGCCGCCCCATCATGCCACCGGTGGCCCGCGTAGCCTGGACGGCGATGACCGATCGACTCTTTGTGGCCCTGCCCGTCCCTCACTCCCTACAGGAGAGCCTGGAAGTCTTTGTCGGCCCCCGGCGCGACGCGTCCGCCGATTGGCGTTGGGTCCGAGCGGAGAACTGGCACCTGACCCTCGCCTTCGTGGGTGACGTGCCGGACGGACGGCAGGAAGCCCTGGCCGAACTGCTGGCCGAGGTCGCCGATCGGACGAAGCCGTTCCCGCTCACCCTGGGCGGCGCCGGCGCGTTTCCCAACCCGTGGTCGGCCCGGGTGCTGTGGCTGGGCGCCGTCGGTCCGGGGGATCAGTTGCCGCGCCTGGCCCGCCGGGTCCGGACGGCGTGTGATCGGGCCGGAGTCCCGGCCGATCCGACCGCCTTCTCAGGCCACCTCACCCTGGCCCGGGCGCACCGTCCGACCGAGGTGACCAAGATCCTCCGGGTGGTCGACAACTTCCCCGAACTGAGCTGGCACGTCGACTCATTTCACCTTGTCGAGTCACAGTTGAACCGGGGTGGGTCGATCTATCGCAGTCGCCAGGAGTTTGCCCTCGGATCGTCCTGACCGCCGTCCGGCATCCGGCCCGCCGGGGGAGGGGCAGACCCCTTGGCTACCCTGACCCGGATCCTAGGGAGAATCCGATGACTCAAGTTGAGACGATTGCCGTCCACGCCGGCCAGGAGCAGGCCGATCCGGCCACCAACGCGCGCGCGGTGCCGATCTACCAGACCACGTCCTACGTCTTCGACGACACCGAGCACGCGGCGGATCTGTTCGCGCTGAAGGTGCCGGGGAACATCTACACCCGGATCATGAACCCCACCCAGAGCGTCTTCGAGGCTCGGATGGCTGCCCTGGAGGGTGGAGTGGGAGCGCTGGCCACCGCGTCGGGTGCGTCGGCGATCACCTACGCGGTGCTCAACCTGACCTACTCCGGCGACAACATCGTCGCCCTGTCCACCCTCTACGGCGGCACCTACGCGCTGTTCGCGCACACCCTTCCGCAGTTCGGGATCGAGGTGCGCTTCGTCGACCCCGAGAAGCCCGAGGAACTCGCCCAACACGTGGACGAGCGGACGAAGCTGGTCTTCGGTGAGACCGTCGGCA
>CAYVOW010000083.1:0-8043 GCA_964453585.1 uncultured Micropruina sp. | reverse complement strand
GCGATCTCGGGCCGATCCTGGTGATGTGGCTGGCCAGCCTGGCGATCCTGATCTTCCAGCGCGACCTGGGGACGTCGCTGCTGTTCTTCGGGCTGTTCGTGACCATGCTCTATGTCGCCACCGAACGCCCCAGTTGGCCGATCCTGGGCACGCTGCTCTTCCTGGGCGGCGCCCTGCTCGGCTACCGCTTCTTCGGCCACGTCCAGATCCGGGTGAACGCCTGGCTTGACCCGTTCAGCAACATCGACGCCAACTACCAGATCATCCAGGGTCAGTACGGCCTGGCCTGGGGCGGCCTGTTCGGTGCCGGCTGGGGGTTGGGTCGGCCCAACCTGATTCCGCTGGCCAAGAACGACTTCATCGCCGCCGCCCTCGGCGAAGAACTCGGCGTCGCCGGGTTGATGGCGATCGTGATGGTCTACGGGGTGATCGTGGCCCGTGGGTTGCGCGCGGCGCTGGTGGCCCGGGAGCCGTTCGGGAAGCTGCTGGCGTCCGGCCTAGCGTTCGTGTTCGCCATCCAGGTGTTCGTGATCATCGGCGGGGTCACCCGGCTTTTGCCGCTGACCGGTCTGACCACGCCGTTCCTGTCCCAGGGCGGATCGTCGCTGATCGCCAACTACCTGCTGCTGGCGTTGCTGCTGATCGTGACCCATCACGTCCGGCAACCGCAGTCGCAGGTGGTCGGCGGACCGGTGGCGTCACTGGCACACGACACCACCCAGGTGATCGCGGTGCGGGAGTCGCGTCCGACGGCAGTCCCGGCAGCCACCGACGAGCACACCCAGAGCCTGGACACGCCCACCGAAGTCCGACCGTTCGACAAAGTCACCGAGCCCCTGGCAGCCGGGGCGCCGGACGCCCTCACCCAAGCCGTCCCAGCCGCACGTGCCGACGCCGCCACCCAAGCCGTCCCAGCCTCACGTCCCGACGCCGCCACCCAAGCCGTCCCAGCCGCAGGTGCCGACGAGGTCACCCAGGCCGTCGGTCAGCCCGCGCCGAACACCGCCGCCGCCGATGGCCGCTGGACCGACTACGTCGATACCCCGACCGAGGAGATGGCCCCGGTGCGTGAGCCAGACACCAACCCGAGGGGAGCCCGTCCATGAACGGCCCGATCCGCCGGGTGGGAGTGGTCGCCTTCGTGATGACGCTGGCGCTGCTGCTGAACCTCAACTACGGGCTGCTGGCCCGGCAGCAGTCGTTGAACTCGCGGGCCGACAACCGGCGCGTCCTGGACGCCGCCTTCGCTCAGGACCGGGGGGCGATCCTGGTCGGCAATCGACCGATCGCCAAGACGGTGCCGATCAAGGATCGGTTCAAGTACCAGCGGCAGTACACCGACGGCGCGCTTTACGCGCCGATCACCGGCTACTACTCCTATCTCTACGGTGCTTCCGGGCTGGAACTGACCTACGGCCAGCAACTGTCGGGCAGCGACGACTCCCAACTCATCGGACGCCTGGTCGACCTAGCCACCGGCACCAAACCGACCGGGGCCAGCGTCCAGACCACCATCGACGCCCGGGCCCAGCAGGCCGCGGCGCAGGCGCTGGGCGGTCTCAAGGGGGCGGTGGTGGCGCTGAACCCGCGCACCGGTGCCATCCGCGCCCTGGTCACCTCACCCAGTTATGACCCCAACCGCCTGGCCACCCACGATCTCGCGGCGAGCCGGAAGGCGTGGGGCAGCCTGAACGGCGACGCTGACAAACCACTGGCCAACCGGGCCACCCGGGAGATCTTTCCGCCGGGCTCGACCTTCAAGGTGATCACCACCGCGGCCGCACTGGAGGCCGGGTATGAGCCGGACCGGGTGATCCCGTCCGGGTCGGTGAAGCTGCCCGGCACCAACGTCACCATCGCCGGTAGCTGCGGCCAGGAGATGACCCTGACCCGGGCGCTGGCCTCGTCCTGCAACCCGGCGTACGCGCGGCTGGGCATGGAACTGGGGGCCGACTCCCTGCGGGCGCAGGCCGAGCGGTTCGGGTTCGGCGCCCGGCACCTGACCGAGTTGGGCGCCTCGGCGGCCAGCCGATTCCCGGCCGAGATCGACAAGCCGCAGACCGCCATGAGCGCGATCGGCGAGTTCGAGGTCGCGGCCACCCCGCTGCAGATGGCGATGGTGGCCGGCGCCGTGGCCAACGGCGGGGTGGTGATGGAGCCGTACATCGTTGAGTCGGTCCGCTCGGCCAACCTGCAGGTGCTCAGCCAGACCCGTCCGCAACAACTGTCGGTCGCGCTCAGCTCGGCCAATGCCGCCAAGCTGAAGCAGATGATGGTCGAGGTGGTCAGCAGCGGCACCGGAACCCGCGCCCAGATCCCCGGGCTGACCATCGGCGGCAAGACCGGCACGGCGCACTCCGATAACAAGCGCGCTCCGTACGCGTGGTTCATCGCGTTCGCCGAAGACCCCGAGATCGCCGTCTGCGTCTTCGTCCAGGACGCCGAGATGGAGACCAGCGACATCGCTGGCGGTCGGGTCGCCGCGCCGATCGCTCGAGCCGTGATCGAGGCTCTGCGATGACCGGTTTTCGTACGTTCAAGCCTCGTCGGTCACAATGGTCGACGGTAATCGTGACGAAAGGGATGGTTCGATGACCGACGCTCCGAGGCTGCTCGGGGGTCGCTACCAGCTGTCCGGCCCCCTGGGCCGCGGCGGCATGGCCCAGGTGTTCCGGGCTCGGGACACCCGGTTGGGCCGTGAGGTGGCGGTCAAGCAGCTGCGCGTCGACCTTGCCGGCGACCCGACCTTCCAGGCGCGCTTCCGCCGTGAGGCGCAGGCCGCGGCGGGCCTGAACCACCCCAACATCGTGTCGGTCTACGACACCGGCGAGGAGCCCGATCCGATCACCGGCATCTCTGTGCCCTACATCGTGATGGAGCTGGTCGAGGGTCACACCCTGCGCGAGATCCTCCGCGACGGACGAAAGATCCTGCCGCAGCGCGCCCTCGAGTTCACCCAAGGGGTGCTGGACGCCCTCAGCTTCAGCCACAAGGCGGGGATCGTCCATCGCGACATCAAACCGGCCAACGTGATGCTGACGCCGATGGGCGTGGTGAAGGTGATGGACTTCGGGATCGCCCGGGCCGTCGCCGACACGTCCGCCACCATGACCCAGACCGCTGCCGTGATCGGCACCGCGCAGTACCTGTCTCCGGAACAGGCCCGCGGGGAGACCGTGGACGCCCGGTCGGACATCTACTCGGCCGGCTGCCTGATGTACGAGCTGCTGGTCGGACGGCCGCCCTTCCAGGGCGACTCGCCGGTGTCGGTGGCCTACCAACACGTCCGCGAAAACCCCGTCCCGCCGAGCCAGTTGGACCCGGTGGTCACGCCGGGGATGGACGCGATCGTGCTCAAGGCGCTGGCCAAGGACCCCGCCCACCGCTACCAGACCGCGGCGGCGATGAGGGCCGACATCGGTCGGCTGCTGGCCGGTCAACCGGTGACGGCGACCCTGCCGGTGCCGGTGGCGCCCACGCCGCCCGTCCCGGTGTCGCCGACGGTGACCTTGCCGACGCCCAGCAGCGGCGCCTCCGGCGCCACCGTCGTGCTGGACAACCCCAGCCCCACCCGGGTGGCGGCCAGGGCGATAACCCCGCCCCCCCAACGCCGCCGCAGCCTTGGCTGGCTGTGGGGGCTGCTTGCCTTCGTGCTGGTGGTCGGCACCGGGGTCGGCGCCTACTTCGCGGTCAATCCCGCGGCCCGGACCGAGATGGTCTCGGTGCCGAACGTCTACGACCGGCTGCCCGATGCCGCCGTTGCGGAACTGACCGCGGCCAAGCTGAACCCGGTGATCGAGAACGTGGTCGGCCCCGATGACCAGTCGGTCGGGCGGGTGGTCAACCAGAACCCGCCCGGCGGCGCGCGGGTGGCGGTCGGGACAACCGTCACCATCTCGGTCAACCTGGGTCCGAAGAAGGAGAAGATTCCCACCGACCTGATCGGCCAACAGTTGGACGACGCCAAGAAGGCGCTCAAGGATCTGGGCTTCACCAACGTCAAGACCCAGGATGACCCGACGTCCAGCGCGCCGGCCAACGAGGTGACCAACGTCAGTCCGTCCAGCGGCGCCACGGTCACCCTCGACACCCCGATCACCCTCACCTATTCACCCGGCACCGGGATAGTCCCGAGCTTCTACAACCTGACCGAGGACGGGGCCGTGGCCCGCGCCAAGCAGGAGAACTGGAAGGTGTCGTTCACCGAGGAGGAAACCACCGAGGTGGCGCCGGGCCGGGTGTTCAAGCAGACCCCAGCCGAGGGCAGCACAGCCAAGCGGACGACCACGATCAAGTTGGTGTTGGCCAAGGCGCCGACGGCTCCCCCGACCACTGCGGCCCCCTCGCCAACCCCAACCTCGACCGAGGACGGCTGACCGACGGTCCGGGCTACATCCGGCGGGGTTTGTCAGGCCAGGGTTTTCGCCGCCTGACTCAATCGTTGTGGGTTCGAGGCGGATGTTGACGTCACCATCGTCAACGATTGAGTCAGATGAGAATTTTCCTCGGCTCCCTCTTTCAGCGGATCGACATCAACGGGGTGAGCCCCCGGGCCCGCTCCGGGGCGTCGGCGTCGCCACAGGCGGCCAGCCAGTTCGCGAGCATCTGATAGCCACCCTCGGTCAGCACCGACTCGGGGTGGAACTGCACCGATTCGACCGGCAGTTCCCGATGCCGCACCGCCATGATCACCCCGGATTCGGTCCAGGCGGTCACCTCCAGCTCGTCCGGCACCGTCTCCGGATCGAGCGCCAGCGAGTGGTATCGCGTCGTCACCAACGGGCTGGGCAGCCCGGCGAACACCCCCTGCTGGTTGTGGAACGTCTCCGAGGTCTTCCCGTGCAGCAACTCGGGTGCCCGACTGACCACGCCTGAGTAGGCGACGGCGATCGACTGCAGCCCCAGGCAGACCCCGAAGATCGGCAGCACGCCGGCATGGCTGCGGACCACGTCCACGCACACCCCGGCAGCCTCAGGGGTGCCCGGTCCGGGCGAGATCAGCAGCCCATCGAACGGGTCGGCCCAACCCTCATCGGCGAACCTCGGATCGTCGTTGCGCCACACCTCGACCTCGGCGCCCAACTGAGCCAGGTACTGGACCAGGTTGTAGACGAACGAGTCGTAGTTGTCGATCACCAGGATGCGGGCCATGTCGGCCATTGTCCCTCACTCCACCCGTTGGGCGCTGATGTCCAGGCTGCCGCGATAGGCGGGCAGAGTGGCCTCGTCGAGCCGGTGTTCGGCGTAGCCAAGCCCGTACGCGCGGACGTACTGCTGATAGATCCGCAGGTACTCCGAGGAGGCCAACGACGCCTCCAGGCTGGCCTGGTTGCCGATCGCCACGATCTCGTAGGGCGGTGCGTAGGGCACGCCGTGCAGGACGACGGTGTTGCCGACGCACTTGATGCCGGTGAGCGCCGACACCCGCTGGCCCTGGATGGTCATCGCCTCGGCGCCGCCGGTCCACAACGCGTTTACCACGGCCTGGATGTCTTGCTGATGGACGACCAGCAGGTCCTCGTCCACCCCGACCGGCTTCACGTCGGCGGGGGCATCGGTCAAGGTCACCGAGACCGCCGGCCCCTTGACCGCGGTCAGCCCGGCGACCACGGCGGCCTGTTCGGTCTGCTTCTCGTTGATCGGACTGACCGCCGCGGTCTTGGCCAGCGCATCCACCTCGGCGCGCAGGGCGGCCACCTGGGAGGCGAGGTCGGCGTTGCGGCGGGCCTCCTGGCGGACCAGCCCGGCCAGGTCGGTGTTGCGGTTGGGCCGAAGATCGCCGCCCTGGGCGGTGACCGCGCCGGTGACGATCATGAACCCGGCGAAGGCGCAGACCGCGATCGATACCAGGCGACCGGCGAGCGAGCGTCCAGACATCCGGCGACGGGCCAGCCGCACCTTGGCCAGGGCCCGGGTCAGCCGTCCGCTCACGGCCTCGACCCTACCTTTGGGATCCAGCGCTTCGACTGCTCTCGGGTTGCCGGGCTATCCTGCGGGTCAAGAACAGCAGGCAGGAGTGAGCCGACGTGCCCGAATCGAAGATCCGCAAGGGGGCTGCGGACAAGAAGCAGAAGGCCCGGTTCGACGCCGCCAAGGAGGCGCGCGAGGACCGGGAGCGCCGTGTTGCCGCCCCGGGAAGCCGGCGCTGGGTGCCGCCAGCGTTCATCACCGTCGGGCTGCTGGGTGTGCTCTGGCTGGTGGTCTACTACATCGGCGGGCACATGATCCCGTTCATGTCCGCCCTCGGCGGGTGGAACGTACTGATCGGCATGGGTGCCATGGCGGTCGCGTTCGCGCTGTCCACCCTGTGGAAGTAGCTGGCTCCCCCCCTCCCCGGACGAACGTCACCGGCCCGGCTTTGCTGCTGCTGGCCGGGGTTTCGGGTTCGGGCAAGACCACCTACGCCCGGGTCCTCGAGGCAGCGGGAGCCGTCCGACTGTCGATCGACGAGGTGGTGTGGGAGCGCGGCGGCGACTGGGACGCTCTGGCCCCGGGAGTTGAGGACGAACTCCGGACGCGGTTGATCGACCTGCTGCGCCAGGGGCGCGAGGTGCTGCTGGACTATCCGCTGTGCCGGCGCGCGAAACGCGACGCCTATCGAGCCTTGGCCAACGATCTGGGCGCCCGAGTCGAGCTGCACTGGTTCGAGGCGCCAACCGAGGTGCTCCACCGGCGGGTCGCGGCCAGGCAGGCCAACCCCGGGCCCAATGCATTCCCGGTGAGCACGGACGACCTGGACGCCTACCTGGCCCACGCCGAGCGGCCGGACGCCGACGAGCAGCCGATCGTCCACGTCACCGGGTAACGATGGCCCCGTTTTCGGAGAGGGGTCAGTGACCCGGGTGGAACTCTGACAGCGCTGAACTGGCCAAAGTGCCCTGAAAAGCCCCCAAATCGTCCCTTCACTGCTGGCAGAGTTCCACTCTGGCTGCCCACCCCGCGGATCTCCGAGCGCCGGTCGGCCTTAGCCGCGCAGGTGCTCCGAGAGACCCTCGGGGTACAACGGACACCAGCCCTCGTCCTGAACGGGGCGCCACACGGCCCAGACGGCGATCCCGTTGTCGTCGATCAGGCCGCCTTCCGGCGGGATCGGTGAGGGTTGCGGCATGGTCGCGGTGTACACGAACACCACCTCGTGCCCGGGGGCTCCGGCGTACTCGAAGACGTTCTCCACCACCGCCAGGAACTGCGGGTCGTCCAGCACGACCCCCACCTCCTCCTGGATCTCCCGGATCACGGCCTGGCGTCCGTACTCGCCGAACTCGACGTGCCCGCCCAGCAGCCGCTGAAAGACCTCGCCGGTGTTCGGGTCACGGCCTTGCCAAACCAGGTGATGGCTGCGCTCGGGGTTGTAGAGCACCGCGTACGCCTTCAGCTTCGGATAGTCGCCCTTGCGGTACTCCGACGGGAGGTCGTCGCGATCAACCACGGCTAGCCCTGGGGGCGCAGCAGCGGAAAGAGGATCGTCTCGCGGATGCCGGCGCCGGTGAACAGCATGATCGTCCGGTCGATGCCCAGGCCCATCCCGCCCATCGGCGGGGCGCCGAGTTCCAGGGCGGCGAGGAAGTCCTCGTCCAGCTGCATGGCCTCGGGATCACCGGCCGCCGCCTTCAGCGACTGGGCCACCAACCGCTCGCGCTGGATCACCGGGTCGATCAGTTCGGAGAACCCGGTGCCCCGTTCGACGCCGCCGATGATCAGATCCCAGGCCTCCACCATCCGCGGGTCGTCGGGGTGGTTGCGGGCCAGCGGTTGGGCGATCGCCGGGTAGTCATGGACGAACGTCGGCTGGACGAGGGTGGGTTCGACGATCTCGGCGAACAGTTCCATCACCAGCTTCTGGTCGATCCAGGCCGGGTCGAACTCGACGCCCCGTTCATCGGCGATGGCCCGCAGTCGGTCCAGCGGGGTGTCGGGGGTGATCTCCTCGCCCAAGGCTGCTGACAAGCCCGGATACACCTTCAGCCAGGCCCAGTCGCCGGTCAGCTGGACCTCGCCGGCCGGGGTCTGGACGCTGTCCACGCCGAGTTCGGCGGCGGCGTT
>CAYVOW010000082.1:0-8198 GCA_964453585.1 uncultured Micropruina sp. | reverse complement strand
GGTTGGCTGGCGTCGACCAGCTCGACGCTGGTCCCGGTGCGAGTGAGCAGCAGGGTGTGGATCACGGGCTGGGCGTCCTGGACGCTGGCGGTCACCGCCACCGCCTCGTCGGCCAGGCCGCTGACGGTGTAGCCGTCGGTGATCAGGACGCCATCGGACAGGCAGCCGCCCAACAGCGCCGCCGTGGCCGCATAGCCGGCCTTCGCGGCTTCGGCGTCGGCGTAGCGCGCGTGGGCCTGGATCACGGTCGATCCGGCCGCGCTGCCGGTGAACGCCTGACTGGTTTGGCTCGCCGGGGCGGGGTCGGTGGCCGCGGTCAGGCAGAGCGCGGTCGGCGCGGCGGTGCCTGCGGCGGCCGCCGCCCAGGTGACGCCCTTGCCCACCCCGGACAGGTCGGCGACGGTGAGCAACTCGGCTGCAGGCGTGGCCGAGGCAGTGCTGGGGGAGCCGCTTCCGGTGGGGCTGGCGGTGCCGGCGGGACGGTTCCAGCTCGTCGCCACCAGAGCTGCGATCAGGGCCAGCACCGCCACCCCGATCACCACCAGGGCGACCATCCGCTGGCGGCGATCGGCCCAAAAGGAGCGGCCCGCCGATGTCGGCTCGGGCCGACCGGTTTCGAGGTCGGCAGTCGTGGCTTCGGGGGTCGCCTGACGGCTGGCGGCGGCGACCACGGGCGGGTCGGGCAGCCGCGGGGCCGGCGGCTCGGCCGGAGAGGTCGACGAAACGGCGGAGAAGCGCGGGCGGTAGGCCGACTGTTGGCTCGCGGTGACCGAACTGGGAAGCACCGGCGCCGGCGGGGGCACCGGGGTCGACTGCGCGGGCTCCGGAAGGATGCCCCGAAGACCGGTCAGTGTGACCGGCTCGTCGTCGTCCCAGTCGTCGTCATCATCGGGGTCGGACGGCCAGATGGCCCGCGAAGGCCGATGCGGGGTGTCGACTGCCGGGTCCTCGTCCGCGCTGCCCGCCACGCCGAGGGCGCGCCGAGGGACGGGGGTGTCGCTGTCGGTCACGGCGTCCTTCCTGGTCGGCTGGACGCCGACTTTACCCGGGGCGGGCGTGTCCGGACGACCACCTGGTTGAGGGTGCCCGAGCATGGTGGGGATGCCGCTTCCCAGAGTTCGCCGCCGACCACGCGTTCAGTTGACCGTGGCCGCGCCGACGCAACCAGCCAACCCGTTCGACGCTCAGGCGCTGGTGCTGTCGCTTCCGGGCGCTGGCAGCGGTTTGTTGGCCGGTGTGGCCGCTGCGCTCTCGGGCTGGCTGCTGGTCGCCGGTTCCTGCCTTGTCGTCTGGTTCACCGTCATGACCATGCCCTTGCCGGTCCTGCTCCGCTTCTCCTCGCAGTGGTGGCTGTCCGGGCTCGGCGCCGGTGCCCAGGTTGCCGATCGGACGATCACGATCACCCCCCTCGGGCTCAGCCTGATCCTGGTTTGGATCGTTCGGGTGGTGGCGGCAGCCGCACTCCGGCGGGTGTTGACCCGCGACGACGAGGCAGCGTCGCCGGCCGCCGTCTGGCGGGTGGCGATCGCTGTGATGGTGGGTTTCGCGGCCTTCGCGGGGCTGGTCGCCCTGGCCACCGGCTCAGGCGGACGGGTCGCCTGGGCGATCGGCGGGGGTGCGGTGGTGGCCGGGCTGGGCTCGCTGTGGGCCGTCCTGCGGATCACCGAGGCGGCTGGTCGCTGGCCGGTGCCCGCCTTGCTGCGGGGCAGTCATCGTCTGGTCGCGGCCGGGTTGCTGGCTCTGTTCGCGCTCGGGGCGATCGGTCTGACCGCGGCACTGATCGTCGGCAGCCACCGGATCGCGCTGATCGAGCAGGCGGTCGGGTTCGACCTCGTCGGGCAGGTCGCCTGGTGCATCGCCACCCTGGCCTACCTGCCGAACCTGCTGATCTGGGCGGCCTCGTTCGCCCTCGGCGCCGGCTTCACGGTGGGCGTCGGCACCGTGGTGACGCCCTGGTTCACCCACGTTGGGCTGCTGCCGGCGATACCGGTGCTGGGTGCGGTGCCGCTCAGTGGTTCGGGCAACGGGTGGGCTTACCTGTGGCTGACCGGTGGGATCATCACCGGCGCCCTGATCGGCTGGGCGGTCCCCAGGGCCGGCCGGAGCCTGAGCGGGGTGCTCATCGCGGCGGCACTGGCGGCGCTGCTCGCCGCCCTGGCGTTCTTCGCGCTGGCCGCTGTGGCCCGGGGAGATCTGGGTATCGACCAGTTGGCCGGCTTCGGTCCCAGGCTGGCGCCGCTGGCCTGGATGCTGCCGCTGCCACTGCTGCTGGCCGCCTGTGCCACCAGCGGGCTGCTCTGGTGGCGCCGTCCGCAACTGGCGACCGTGGACACCGCGACGATCGTCATCGACGACGACGACACCGTCCTGCTGCCGAGCTGACGACCGCTGCCCGGGCAGCGTCCGGTGACCGGCTGCGCGCTCGCTAGGCTGCCGCGCATGACCTTCCGGCTGGCCGTCCTGGTGTCCGGGACCGGCAGCCTGCTGCAGGCGCTGCTGGATGCCGAGCACGAGGGTCGGCTGGACGCCACCGTCGCCCTGGTCGGTTCCGATCGGGCGGACGCCGAAGGCCTCGACCGGGCCCGCCGCGCTGGCGTCGCCACCTTCGTCCACCCCTTGAACAAGGGCGCCGATCGGGCGGGCTGGGACCGGCAGTTGGCCGCTCGGGTCGCCGCTGTGCGTCCCGATCTGGTGGTGCTCGCGGGGTTCATGAAGCTGGTCGGGCCGGCCTTTCTGGCCGACTTCGGCGGCCGGACGATCAACACCCACCCCGCGCTGCTGCCGTCGTTCCCCGGGATGCACGGTCCCCGGGACGCCCTGACCCACGGCGTGAAAGTGACCGGGACCACGGTGTTCCTGGTCGACGAAGGCTTGGACAGTGGCCGAATCATCGACCAGCAGGCAGTCCGGGTCGAGGACGGCGACACCGTCGAGTCGTTGCATGAACGGATCAAAGTGGCCGAGCGCCGGCTGTTGGTCGACACCGTGAACCGTTGGGCGCGCGAGGCGTCCCGGGAGGAGAACCCATGACCGAACGCACCCCCGTCCGCCGCGCGCTGGTGTCGGTGTACGACAAGAGCGGACTGGTGGACCTGGGCCAGGCGCTGGCGGCAGCGGGAGTGGAATTGGTGTCGACCGGGTCGACCGCGTCCACCCTGGCCGCCGCGGGCGTGCCGGTGACCGCGGTGGAGGAGTTGACCGGCTTCCCCGAGTGCCTGGACGGACGGGTCAAGACTCTGCACCCCCGGGTGCACGCCGGAATCCTGGCCGATCGCCGGCTGGAGACTCACCGTCGGCAACTGGCGGAACTCGGTATCGCCCCTTTCGACCTGGTGGTCAGCAACCTCTACCCCTTCACCCAGACCGTGGCGTCGGGGGCCAGCGCTGACGAGTGCATCGAGCAGATCGACATCGGCGGGCCGGCGATGGTCCGAGCAGCGGCGAAGAACCACCCGAGCGTCGCCATCGTGACCAGCCCCAGCCAGTACCCCGAGGTGTTGGCTGCTCTGGCCGAGGGCGGGTTCACCCTCGACCAGCGCCGGCGGCTGGCCGCGGCGGCGTTCGTCCACACCGCGACCTACGACGTGGCGGTGGCCAGTTGGCTGGCCGAAGCCGACGATCAGGAGTTTCCCGGCTGGCTGGGCCGAACCTGGACTCGCACCTCGGAGCTGCGCTACGGCGAGAACGCGCATCAACCGGCGGCGCTCTACGGCGAGGCCGGTGGGGCGGGGATCGCCCAGGCGCGGCAGTTACACGGCAAGGAGATGAGTTTCAACAACTACACCGACACCGATGCCGCCCACCGGGCTGCCCACGACTTCGTCCCGCCGGCGGTGGCGATCGTCAAGCACGCCAACCCGTGCGGGATCGCGATCGGCGGCGACATCGCCGAGGCGCATCGGCTGGCGCACGCGTGCGATCCGGTGTCGGCTTTCGGCGGAGTGATCGCCTGCAACCGTCCGGTGACCGTCGAGTTGGCCGCCCAGGTGGCTGAGGTGTTCACCGAAGTGATCGTGGCTCCCGGGTATGACGAGGAGGCGTTGGCGATCCTGACCGCGAAGAAGAACCTGCGGATCCTGGTGGCCGAGCGGCCGCAACAAGGGGGCCTGGAGCTCAAGCCGATCAGTGGTGGGCTGCTGGTGCAACATCCCGACCGGCTGGACGCCATTGGCGACCACCCCTCGTCGTGGACCCTGGTGGCGGGCAAGGCGGCCGATCCGGACACCCTGGCCGACCTCGAGTTCGCGTGGCGGGCCTGCCGGGCGGTCAAGTCGAACGCCATCCTCCTTGCTCGCGGCGGCGCCTCCGTCGGGGTGGGGATGGGGCAGGTGAACCGGGTGGACTCATGCCGCCTGGCGGTCGAGCGGGCCGGCGATCGGGCGGCGGGATCGGTGGCGGCCTCGGACGCCTTCTTCCCGTTCGCTGACGGCCCACAGATCCTGATCGACGCCGGGGTGAGGGCGATCGTCCAGCCCGGCGGTTCGGTGCGGGACGCCGACACGATCGCCGCCGCGCAGGCCGCCGGGGTCACCATGTACCTGACCGGCACCCGGCACTTCTTCCACTGACCCATCGGCCCGACGTGGCAGGCTCTGAGTCGTGACCAGCCCGACCGCTCCCGAGCGGCCACCCAAGAACTTCGTCCAGCAGGTGCTGGGCCAGTGGCCGCTGGCCAGCGTGCTGGCCGGGGTCTTCATCGGGCTGGCGATTGTCGCCGCCGGGCACTGGCGAACCGGGACGACCCTGATCGGCCTGGCGACCACGATGGGCGGGGTCTTCCGGCTGCTGCCGCAGCAACGGGTCGGCCTGCTCGCCGTCCGGTCGAAGCTGCTGGACGTGATCGTCCTGCTCGGCGTCGGGATCGGGATCGCGGTGCTGGCCTGGCTCGTGCCACCACAGCGCGACTGAGGCCGGGGTCTGTCGCCAAGCCACGACGGGCCTCGTCGCGGGACTCGGCCTCCTCCACCGGTTGCCTGGTGGAGGACCCCAGCTCAGGTCAGATCAGGCCGAGCTCGGTGACCGCGGCACGCTCGTCGGCGAGTTCAGCCACCGAGGCGTCGATCTTGCCGCGGCTGAACTCGTTCAGTTCCAGACCTTGGACGATCGACCACTGCCCGTCGGTCACGGTGCACGGGAAGGACGAAATCAGTCCCTCGGGCACGCCGTAGGAGCCGTCGGACGGGACCGCCATCGACACCCAATCGCCGTCGGGCGTCCCCTTCACCCAGTCTCGCATGTGCTCGACCGTGGCATTGGCCGCGGAGGCGGCCGAGGACGAGCCGCGGGCCTCGATGATCGCCGCGCCGCGCTTGGCGACGGTGGGAATGAAGGTGCCCGCCAGCCACTCCTGATCGTTGACCAGCTCGGCGGCGTTTCGCCCGTCCACCTCGGCGTGGAACAGGTCCGGGTACTGGGTGGCGGAGTGATTGCCCCAGATGGTCATGTGGGTGATCGAGGTGACCGGCGCAGACACCTTGGCGGCCAGTTGGCTGATCGCCCGGTTGTGGTCGAGTCGGGTCAGCGCGTTGAACCGCTCGTTCGGGATATCGGGGGCGTTGCTCATCGCGATCAGGGCGTTGGTGTTGGCCGGGTTGCCGGTGACCAGGACGCGGATATCGTCGGCGGCAACCTCATTGAGGGCCTTGCCCTGGGCGGTGAAGATCGCGCCGTTGGCGCTCAGCAGATCGCCGCGCTCCATGCCCGCGGTCCGCGGCCGGGCGCCGACCAGCATGGCCAGGTTGACCCCGTCGAAGACCGTGGTGGCGTCGTCGCCGATCTCCACCTTGGACAGCAGCGGGAACGCGCAGTCGTCCAGTTCCATCACGACGCCCTCGAGCGCCTTGAGCGCCGGGGTGATCTCCAGCAGGCGGAGTTCGACGGGCTGGTCGGGACCCAGCAGGGCCCCGCTGGCGATCCGGAAGAGCAGGCTGTAACAGATCTGGCCGGCAGCGCCGGTAACCGCGACCTTGACCGGGGACGTGCTCACGATGGTCTCCTCAGCGACGAGTTGGGTACGGCTTCACGCTAGCAGCGTTGAACGCCGGCGACGGACGGTCGATGGGGGTCGGCAGGCGGGGTCCGGGGTGACATAGGTTGGACGACATGCGTCTCCTTATGGTCCGCCACGGACGGACCGCCTCCAACGTGGCGCGGCTGCTCGACACCGCCTATCCCGGCGCCGATCTGGACGAGGTCGGTCGCGCCCAGGCCGAGAGCCTGGTCAGCCGCCTGGAGGGCGAGAACATCGACCTGATCGCCGTTTCGGACCGCGTCCGGACCGCACAGACGGCTGCGCCGACCGCCCAGGCGCGGGGGCTGGAGCCGGTCGTCCTGCCCGGGCTGGCCGAGATCAGCGCCGGTGAGGACGAGCTGTCGCCCGACTGGCAGCGCTACGTCGGCACTCTGCAGGGCTGGCGGGACGACCCCACCCTCAAGATCCCCGGCGGCGAAACCGGTCACGAGTTCATGGAGCGGTTCGAGGGGGCGCTGGACGAGCTGATCGGGCTGGGACACGACACCGTGATGGTGGTCAGCCACGGGGCCGCGCTGCGGGCCTGGTCTGCGGCCCGGCTGCCGGAGTTCGCCGAGTGGCTCGGACCCCGCGGGCTACCCAACACCACCGTGATCGTCGCCGAGGGGTCGCCGGCGCTCGGCTGGTCGCTGGTCTCGATCGACGCCCCGGACGACGCCATCTGAGGCGGCGATCAGGACCGCGCCACCTGATCGGCGCCGCCCGATCCGTTCGGGGGGCCGGGGAGTGGGGAGGCCCGGGAAGGGACGCTCTACCGGGTACCGGGGTGCCCGACAGGAGGAAGACGCCCTAGCGGAAGATCACCGTCCGCTGCCCGTCCAGCAGCACTCGCCGTTCGGCGAACAGCTTCACCGCCTCGGTCAGCGTCCGGGACTCCTGTTCCTGACCGAGGGCGACCAACCCCGGCACCTCGATCGTGTGGTCCACCCGGCGGACGTTCTGTTCGATGATCGGCCCCTCGTCCAGGTCCTCAGTGACGAAGTGGGCGGTGGCGCCGATCAACTTCACCCCGCGTGCGTGGGCCTGCCGGTACGGGTTGGCGCCCTTGAATCCGGGCAGGAACGAATGGTGAATGTTGATCGCCCGACCCGTGAGTTCGGCGCACAGTTCAGGGGACAGGATCTGCATGTAGCGGGCCAGCACCACCAGTTCGATGTCGTGGGTGTTGATCGCCTCGACGATTCGCCGCTCAAATGCGCGCTTGGTCTCCGGCAGGACCGCGTGGTGCTCGAAGGGCACCCCGTAGAAGGACGCGAGGTCGCCCAGGTCGGGGTGGTTGGACAAGATCAGCGGGACCTCAATCGGCAGGTAGCCGGACCGGGTACGGAACAGCAGATCGTTGAGGCAGTGGCCAGCCTGGGACGCGAGGATCAGCGTCCGCCGCCGGCGTCCGACGTAGTCAAGCTGCCATTCGGCGTGCAGCGATTCGGCGATCGGCGCGACCGCCCGCTCGAAAACCGACCGGTCGAACCCCGACTGCACCTGCACCCGCATGAAGAAGCGGTTCGACTCGGTCGAGGTGAACTGCTGCAACTCGGTGATGTTGCCGTAGGCCTGGGCGATCGCTCCGGTGACGGCGTGAACGATCCCGGGGCGGTCGTCGCAGACCAGGGTGAGCAGCCAGTGGGTGGAGTCGATCACCGCGCAAGGTTATCCGTGGAGCGGACGCCCCTCTGCCGTCCGGTCAGGGGACGGCCCTTTGACCAGTGTGGGGGATCACGCACCGTAGTCGGTGGGCGATCCGCCACGCTGATCGGGGACTAGCGGCCCAGCCAGCGCAGCACCTCATCGGCGACCTCCGCCACGCTCCGATCGACGGTGTCGAGGCTGAGTACCGGGTGCTGCGCCAGCAAGTGGTCGGCGGGAAGGGTGACTCCGGGCTGCGTGGTCATCGTGTAGGACTCCAGTTCGCGCACGTTGGCGTCCGACCACTCCAGGTTCCGCTTGGACTTCTTCTCCAGCAGCCGGTGCTCGGTGCGGTTGCGCCGTAACCGGGTGGTCAGGTCGGCCCGAAGCTCGACGAAAGCCACCGGCCGGCCGCGGCTGGTGAAGGGGGCCAGATAGGACGCCAACTCCTCACGGTCGGCCGCCAACTCGAGCGCCCAGACGTAGGTGAGGATCAGCGACGTCCCGGCCTCGGCCGCCTCCTCCAGCACGTCTCGGCGGA
>CAYVOW010000081.1:0-8253 GCA_964453585.1 uncultured Micropruina sp. | reverse complement strand
TGTCGGCGATCGTCAAGGTCGCCCTCAACGCGGGCGCAGCCACCCCGGCGCCGCCCGTGGGTACCGCGCTCGGTCCGCACGGTGTCAACATCATGGAGTTCTGCAAGCGTTACAACGCTGAGACCGAAGCCATGCGCGGCACCATCATCCCGGTCGAGATCACCATCTACGAAGACCGGACCTTCACCTTCATCACCAAGACGCCGCCGGCGGCTGAGTTGATCAAGAAGGCGGCCGGACTCAAGAGCGGTTCCGCCAAGCCCCACAAGGACAAGGTCGGCAAGCTCACCGCCGCCCAGGTGCGCGAGATCGCCCAGACCAAGTTCCCCGACCTCAACGCCAACGACCTGGACGCCGCAGACAAGATCATCGAGGGCACCGCCCGCTCGATGGGCGTCACGATCGAGCGCTAGTCACCCAGACGTCCCGCGCTCGTCGCGGACGTCCATCGGGACCCTGAGCAATAGCCCAGGATCGTCCCACCCGCGGCAGGACAACCGTCCGTACCGCACCTGGCACACCGGCCACGTGAGGCCGGAGACAACAAGGAGACCAGTTCCATGAAACGCAGCAAGGCCTACCGGGCAGCGGCGGAGAACCGCGACGCAGCCCAGCTCTACAGCCCCGAGGAGGCGCTGACCCTGGTCAAGGGCAACGCTTCGGCGAAGTTCGACGAGACCGTCGAGGTCGCCATGCGCCTCGGCGTCGACCCCCGCAAGGCCGACCAGATGGTCCGCGGCACGGTCAACCTTCCCAACGGCACTGGCAAGACGGCACGGGTCCTCGTCTTCGCCACCGGTGAGAAGGCCGCCGATGCCCTCGCGGCCGGCGCCGACGAGGTGGGGGCCGACGAGCTGATCGACAAGATCGCCGGCGGCTACCTCGACTTCGACGCCGTCGTGGCCACCCCCGACATGATGGGCAAGGTCGGTCGGCTGGGTCGGGTCCTCGGCCCGCGCGGCCTGATGCCGAACCCCAAGGTCGGCACGGTCACGATGGACGTCAGCAAGGCCGTCACCGACATCAAGGGCGGCAAGATCGAGTTCCGCGTCGATCGTCACGCCAACCTGTGCTTTGTGATCGGCAAGGCATCCTTCACCCCCGATCAACTGGCCGAGAACTACTACGCGGCGCTGGACGAGGTGCTGCGACTCAAGCCGTCCGCGGCGAAGGGTCGCTACCTGAAGAAGGTCACCTTCTCCTCGACCATGAGCCCCGGTGTCAGCGTCGATCCGACCCGCGCCAAGGCAACGGTCGCCTAACGGCAATCCCACCGACAAGGTCACGAACGGGCCCGCTTCCACACGGAGGCGGGCCCGTTCTTTTGGTTTGGTGTTCGTTCATCCCCCGAGTGTGTGAGTGTGGACGCTCCCATCGAAACCGGTCTGGACACCCAAACTCGGGTCTCACGAGGATGCAAGCGTCACCCCGAAGAAACGGAGACCAACCTGATGGAACCCGACACGATTCTCGTTGTCGAAAGGCTTTACCCGTATCACCGCAAAGACCTCTTCCAGGCCTTCGTCGACCCCGCCAAACTGGCCGCCTTCTTTGCCCCGGCAGGCTGGCACGTGGTCGCCGACTCAGTTGAAATGGACCCGAAGTTGGGCGGACGTTTCCGCCATACCAAGGTCCGCGACAAGGATCCCAACCAACACTGGGTGGTCGACGGCGTCTACACCGAGTTCTTCGAGCCCGACGTCATCGTCACCCGGCAACGCATCTCCGGCATCCCCGGCATCGACCCGACCAAGGCGGTTGAGCTGCGGCTGGAGTTCACCAAGATGGGCCGCGACGACACGCTGCTGCGCGTCGTGCAGGGCCCCTACACCGCTCAGGCTGCGGTGGACTATTCAGACGGCTGGGAGTCCATTCTCGATCGCCTCGACCTGTTGCTCTCCGGCCGGAAGGGGTCGCAGTCATGAGCGTCACCGGAACCACCATCGTCCGGCACAAGCCGCTGATGACGATGAAGCAGATCCTGCTGATGAACTTCGGCTTCTTCGGCATCCAGTACAGCTTCGGCATGCAGCAGACCGCGGTGAACCCGATCTACACCTATCTCGGGGCGAACCCGCACGATCTGCCGATCATGAACCTGGCCGGTCCCATCACGGGTCTGCTGATCCAGCCGCTGATCGGCGCCATGTCGGACCGCACCTGGAGTCCGAAGTGGGGGCGACGCAAGCCCTTCTTCATCGTCGGCGCCATCGGCTGTTCGATCTGCCTTTTCCTGTTCCCGTTCGTCACCGCGATCTGGATGGCCGTCCTGCTGCTGTGGCTGCTGGACGCTTCGAACAACACCGCGATGGAGCCCTATCGCGCCTTCATCGCTGACAAACTGCCGCCCTCGCAACTGGGCAAGGGCTTCCTGGCTCAGTCGTTCTTCACCGGCTTCGGCATCACCTTGGCCAACCTCTCGCTGTTCGCCTTCGAGAAGCTGATCTCCGGCGCCACCTCTGCCGGCATCCCCTACTGGGTCGTCGGTGCCTTCATGTTGGGCGCCGTCTGCTCGATCGGATCGGTGCTGATCTCGGTGCTGAGCACCCCCGAGATCCCGCCGACCGATGCCGAGTTGGCCGCACTCAAGGCCAAGAAAGGCCAAAAGGGCGACCCCCTGGGCCCGATCAAGGAGATCTGGGAGGCCATCGTCGAGATGCCGCTCGAGCTCCGCAAGCTGGCCCTGGTGTACCTGTTCCAGTGGTACGGGATGATGTGCTACTGGCAGTACGTCAACCTCTCGATTGCCAAGAGTGCGTTCGGGACGCAGGATCACAAGTCCCAGGCTTTCGAACAGGCAACGGCGTGGACCGGCATGGTCAACGGCTTCTACAACATCGTCACCTTCTGCGTGGCGTTCTACCTGGTCAGCCTGGCCCGACGGCATGGCGCCAAGTACGTCCACATGGCGGCGTTGCTGCTGGCTGCGGTCGGCCTGGTGATCTTCCCGCACATCACCAACCAGTACCTGATGCTGGTGCCGATCATCGGCTTGGGCATCGCCTGGGCCTCGATCATGGGCGTGCCCTACATCATGGCTGTGCGGATGATCCCCTCGACCCGCTACGGCGTCTACATGGGCATCATCAACATGATGATCGTCATCCCGATGCTGATCCAGAACGTGACCTTCGGGGCCATTTACACCGCCATGGGTGACGATCCGGGGCATGCCATCACGGTCGCGGGCGTGCTGCTGGCCTGTGCCGCCGTTGCGATGCTGTGGATCAAGGAACCGCCGATCGTTCGTGACGTGGACAGCGTGGGCGACGAGCCCATTGTCCTGGGCGCTCACTAAGGAGACTGAGATGGAAATGTTCGACTACACGTCCATCGTTGTCGGGACCGACGGTTCGTCCCTGGCCGCGCCCACGGTGGCGCGGGCTGCCTGGCTCGCGGTTCATGACGACGCCGAGTTGACGATCGTCTGCGCGATGACCCAGCTGTCGCGTCGGGACGACGCCAAGCAGACCGCCACCCTCGGTGGCGATGCGCAGGTCGGCCAGGTACCAGGAGAGTCCGCCAGTGCGGCCGCTCTGGCGGCGGCTGTCGAGTTGGCCCAGCAGCAGGGAGCCAAGGTCAAGGCCGCCCTGCTGATGGAAGGCGAGCCCGCGACCGTGCTGTTGGAGACGGCGGAGCGGGTGTCGGCCGACCTGATCGTGATCGGTGCCATCCGTGACACCAGCATCGCCGGACGGCTGTTGGGGACGGTCGCCACCGACGTGGTTCGCCAAGCCAACTGCGAGGTGCTGCTGGTCAGGCCCAAGGGCGTGACCGGTGAACTGGAGGTCGGCGAGGACGCCTGAGCCGTCAACCTGGCCACGGCGGGGGATCGATTTGGTCGGTCCTCCGCCGTTGTCGTAGGCTTGACCAGCCGAAGACCGCTGGTAGGGCCGGGAAACCGGGCCTCGAAGGATCGTCAGATCGCCCGCGCAGGTGAATCGTCAACAGCCTCACTCGTGAAGTTGCCCCGGTCGCCTGCGCCCGGGGTTTTTGTCGTTCCTGGCGCCTTCGGTCCAACCGATGAGTGGGAAGGAACACTATGGCGAGGCCGGACAAGGCTGCAGCCGTCGCGTCTCTGAAGGACGGTTTCTCGTCCTCGGCGGCGGTCGTGCTGACCGAGTACCGCGGACTGTCAGTGAAGAGCCTGAAGGAACTTCGCAGGTCTCTTGGACAGGACGCCACCTACGCCGTTGCCAAGAACACGCTGACCTCCATCGCGGCCAAGGAAGCCGGCATCGAGGGGCTCGATGAGCAACTCGCCGGCCCCACCGCGCTGGCTTTCATCTCCGGCGACGTCGCAGGCGTCGCCAAGGGTCTGCGTGACTTCGCAAAGGCGAACCCCCATCTGGTCATCAAGGGTGGCGTCATGGACGGTCGCGTCCTGGACGCCGAGGCGGTCAAGAAGCTGGCCGACCTCGAGAGCCGCGAGGTGCTCCTCGCCAAGCTCGCCGGTGCGATGAACGGCAACCTGGCCAAGGCCGTGGGCCTGTTCGCCGCACCGCTCAGCCAGGCCGCCCGCGCCCTGGCTGCCCTGCAGGACCAGAAGAGCGCCGGGGCTGCCCCGGCAACCGATGCAGCGCCCGCTGCGGAGGCCACCACCGACGCGGCTGACGCTGCATCCGAGTAACCCGAGAAAGGAACGCCCATCATGGCGAAGCTCACCACCGACGAGCTCCTTGACGCTTTCAAGGAGATGACCCTGATCGAGCTCTCCGAGTTCGTGAAGCTGTTCGAAGACACCTTTGGCGTGACCGCCGCTGCCCCCGTGGCCGTGGCTGCCGCCGCCCCGGCTGGCGCCGGCGCCGGCGACGCCGCTGAAGAGGAAGAGGTCAGCAACGAGGTCGACGTGATCCTCGAGTCCGCTGGCGACAAGAAGATCCAGGTGATCAAGGAGGTGCGCGCCCTGACCAACCTCGGCCTGAAGGAGGCCAAGGATCTGGTGGAGGCCGCCCCCAAGGCCGTCTTGGAGAAGGTCACCCGCGACGCCGCCGCCAAGGCCAAGGAGGCCCTCGAGGCCGCCGGCGCTTCGGTCAGCGTCAAGTGACCCAGCCAACGCGCTGAAACACTGATCAGCGGCGGAACCCGATGGGTTCCGCCGCTGATCAATTGGGGGTGGTGTAGGACGAAGCCTCGACGTCTGGAGTTAGCGGTGCTTGCTGATCAGGGGCTTGACGGTCATCTTCACCGGCCACTCGCCGGACCCGCCGCCCAGATCATTGGTGGGGGCGCTGGCCAGCGGCAGCGCGGACAACGCGACAATCGCGGCAGCCGCGATGAGTTTGCGAACGTGTGCCTTCATGGTTCCCCCCTTGCAGCACCAAGTTGACCGCAAACTAGTCCAGACTTGACTGCCCTGTCAAGATCAGACAACACTGGGGTGCCGGTCGAGCCGAGGAGGTGACACGCATGTCAATGCACGATGCGGGTCTCTCCTTTGGGGCCAGGCTCCGAGAGAACCGCCGAACCAAGGGCCTGTCCCAGGCTGAGTTGGGTGGCGAGCGCTATACCGGCTCGTACATCTCCCACCTGGAGAGCGGACGACGGACCGCAAACCGCGAGGTCGTCGAGTTCTTGGCGATGCGCCTGGGAGTCACGCCCGCCGAACTGGGCGGTGAGGTCTACCTGTCCCAAACCTCGGCCGAGGCGGACTCGGTGGAGGCCCTGGCTGAGTTGCTGGTGGCCGAACGCGCCTGGCACGACCGGGAGTGGGGGATGGCCTCGCTGCTGGCCGGCCGGGCCGCCAAGGCCGCAGCCGACTCGGGCCAGACGGTCCGTCACTGGGAAGCGCTCTACCTGCAGGCACAGGCCTGTGCAGCCGATGGCCGGTTCACCGAAGCGGCGGAGTTGGCCCAGCGGCTAGCCGACCTTCCGGTGGCCGCATCGTCGCGCACCCTGCGATCCCAGGCCCTGTCCCTGGCATCCACCGCCTACCGCGCGTCCGACCAGTTGGCGGTGGCGATCACCTGTGCCGCGCAGGCCGTTGAACTCAGCGCCGATGCCGCCCCGATCGTCCTCGCCGACGCGTTGATGTCCCTAGTCAGCGCCATGTTGGAGACCGGATCATGGTCGGAGCGCACCGAGCACTACTGCCGTCGGCTGGCCGATGTCGCACTGCACGTGGAGTCCCAGCACGCCCAGGGCGTGATCGCGTGGTCGCTGGGCACTGCTGCCTACCGCCGCGGTGACTCGGCGAGCGGCCGGCAGCTCCACGACAAGGCGTTCGGCCTGATCAGCCCCTCTCGCGACCTCAGGATGTGGTTGCGGCTGCACCGGGTCATCGCCACCTGCCGGATGGAAGTCGGGGAGACCGACGGGGTCGCTGAGTTGCTCGCCGTCGCACGGACCGGCCTCACCCTGCTGAGCAACCAGTTCGACCTGTTCGAACTCGTCCACGCCGAGGCCAAGTTGCTGACCCTGACCGGCCGGCTGGACGAGGCCGCCGCCCTGATCACCACCACCCTGGGCGACCCGGCCTTCGATCAGGTGGCGCCAACCAACGGTCGGCTGGACGAACTTCAAGGCTCCATCCTGGAGCAGCAGGGCCGGCTGCCGGAGGCCGCCGACGCCTACCGACGGGCGGCGTCGATTTACGAGCGGCAGAGCCTCTACCGCGTCGCCAACGCCGCCTGGCAGAAGGCGCTGGACCTCTCGCATCAGGTCGATCCCCGAGTCTCGGTCGCGGACTTGACACGCTTGTCAAGTCGGTGATTGAGTTAGCTCACTGGCGGCGCCCCCCCGAAGGCCGTCGGTGAGTACACCAGATCGAAGTCGGTGTTCGTTGGTGAGGGCCCCTCCCGATTGCCCCCAACGGACACCGACTTCGGCGTTCGGCACCAGGCGACGGTCCCGGTCTGAGCGGCCCCAGGGCGCGGGGGATTGCGCAGAGGAGCCGCGCTGGCCACACTGGTGCTAACCCGGTCGTCCGGACGCAGATGTTCCTCGTCCCGGGTTTACAAGAGCGCTCCAAGCGGCTAAACTCGTGCTTTGCCCTTGCTCATCAGCGACCCGTGAAACTTGACACGGGCCGTTCTGCGTGCAAAGAACCGCTTTGCCGGGTGTCTTGGAAGGACCCTATCTTGGCCGTCTCGCGCTCTGCGTCGAAGAACACCAACGTCGTTTCACCCAGCGGTCGCATCTCGTTCGCGAAGATCCACGAACCGCTCGAAGTTCCCAACCTGCTGGACCTGCAGATCGACTCGTTCGATTGGCTGATCGGCAGTGAGGCCTGGAGCACCGGCGTCGCCGCCGCTCTGGCCGAGGGTCGCACCGACGTCAATACCAAATCCGGGCTCGAGGAGATCTTTGAGGAGATCTCGCCGATCGAGGACCTCAGCCAGACCATGTCGCTGTCGTTCCGCGACAATCGGTTCGAGGAGCCGAAGCATTCGGTCGAGGAGTGCAAGGAGCGCGACGTCACCTATGCCGCGCCCTTGTTCGTCACCGCCGAGTTCATGAACAACGACACCGGCGAGATCAAGTCCCAGACGGTCTTCATGGGTGACTTCCCCCTGATGACCGACAAGGGCACCTTCATCATCAACGGCACCGAGCGGGTGGTCGTCTCGCAGCTCGTCCGGTCGCCCGGCGTCTACTTCGAGCAGACCCCCGACAAGACCTCCGACAAGGACATCTTCACCTGCAAGATCATCCCGTCGCGGGGTGCCTGGCTGGAGTTCGAGATCGACAAGCGCGACATGGTCGGGGTGCGTCTCGACCGCAAGCGCAAGCAGAACGTCACCGTGCTGCTGAAGGCCCTGGGCTGGACGAACGACCAGATCCTCGAGGAGTTCGGCGAGTACGAGTCGATGCGGCTGACCCTGGAGAAGGACCACACGGCCAACACCGACGAGGCGCTGCTGGATATCTACCGCAAGCTGCGTCCGGGCGAACCGCCCACCCGCGAGGCCGCGCAGACGATGCTGGAGAACTACTACTTCAACCCGAAGCGCTACGACCTGGCCAAGGTTGGTCGCTACAAGATCAACAAGAAGCTGCAGCTGAGCCTGCCCTTCGACACCCAGGTGTTGACCGTCGAGGACATCGTCGCCGCCATTCGTTACGTGGTGGCGCTGCACGAGGGCCGCGAGAAGCTGGACGACAACCTGTTCGTCGAGGTCGACGACATCGACCACTTCGGCAACCGTCGCCTGCGTACCGTCGGCGAGTTGATCCAGAACCAGCTCCGGATCGGTCTTGGCCGGCTCGAGCGCACCGTCCGCGACCGGATGACCACCCAGGACATCGAGGCGA
>CAYVOW010000080.1:0-8459 GCA_964453585.1 uncultured Micropruina sp. | reverse complement strand
CCGAGGGACGCCCCCAGGTTGCCGAACTCACGATGCGCAACCGCCACCACGACCCCCTGATACCCGCCGAACTCGGGGGCGTTGACCAGGTCGATCCCGTACTCCGCCTTGGCCTCCGCCGGGTCTGCCCAGGGGTCATGCACGTCGACCTCGATCCCGTAGTCACGCAACTCGTGGACGATGTCGATCACCTTGGAGTTGCGCAGGTCGGGGGTGTTCTCCTTGAAGGTGAGACCCAGGACCAGCACCCGCGCGCCCCTCACGCCAATCCCCCGCTTGGTCATCGCCTTCACCAACTGGGACGCGACATACGCCCCCATGCCGTCGTTGATCCGGCGTCCGGCCAGGATCATCTCCGGGTGGAACCCCACCGACTGCGCCTTGTGGGTCAGGTAGTAGGGGTCGACGCCGATGCAGTGGCCGCCGACCAGGCCCGGCCGAAACGGCAGGAAATTCCACTTCGAGCCAGCCGCCCGCAGCACGTTCTCGGTATCGATACCCAACTTGTTGAACAGCATCGCCAGTTCGTTGATCAGCGCGATGTTGACGTCTCGTTGGGTGTTCTCGATCACCTTGGCCGCCTCGGCCACCCGGATCGACTCTGCCCGGTGGGTGCCCACGGTGACAATCCGCCGGTACAACTGATCGACGAAGTCCGCGGTCTGGGGCGTCGAGCCCGAGGTGATCTTCACGATGTTGTGGACGCGATGCTGCTTGTCGCCCGGGTTGATCCGCTCGGGGCTGTAGCCGACGAAGAAGTCCTCGTTGAACCGCAGACCCGAAACCTGTTCGAGGACGGGCACACACTCTTCCTCGGTGGCACCGGGGTAGACCGTCGACTCATAGATCACCACGTCCCCGGCAGCCAGGTGTGCCCCGATCGCCCGGGTGGCCGACAGCACCGGACCCAGATCAGGCTGGCGGTGCCGGTCAATCGGCGTCGGCGTGGTGACGATGTACACATTCGCCCAGTCGAGATCGGCCGCCTGATCGGTGAAACGCAGCCCGGCCGCCTCGGCGAGCTGTTCGGCGCTGACTTCCAGCGTGTGGTCGTGGCCATCACTCAGCTCGGCGACCCTCGCGGAATTGATGTCGTAGCCCAACACCTCGAATTGCTTGCCGAACTCGACCGCCAGCGGCAGCCCGACGTAGCCCAGGCCGACGACCGCAACCCGGGAATCCTCAACGTTCACCGACAACCTCTCTCCAACGACCGGGGATCCCGGTCACCACCACCCCAGCCGGGACGTCCTTGGTGACCAGCGCCGCCGCGCCCACTACCGTATCGGCGCCGATCGACAGGTTCTGCAGCACCACCGCCCCAGCCCCGACCAGCGTCCGCGTCCCCACCGTAACCTCGCCCGAAATCGTCGCCGACGGGTTGACCGAAACGAAATCTGCCAACACCGAATCGTGGCCGATCACCGAGGCTGGGTTGAGGTGAACGTGGCGCCCCAGCGACAGGTTGGTCGACACCTGGACGCCGGCGCAGATCACCGTCCCGGCACCGAGACGGCACTGTGTGCCGATGGTGGCCGCCGGGTGGACTGCGGTGAAGGGAAGCAGTCCAGCCGCCTCACACGCGTTCGCAAGAGCCTGGCGAACCTGCGGTGAGCCGACGCCCAGGACGAAGGAGCGTTCCCGGGGATCGCTCAGGAGGTCGCGGGTCGTACCCAGGTAGGCGACGCCGCGCTCGGCCAGTCGCTGGAGGTTCAACGGCGAGGGCCCGTCGTCCACCACCCCGGCAATCTCCACCTCGGCACCGGCGTCTCGCATCGCCACCAGCACGTCCAGCGCCTCACGACCGAAGCCCGCCGCGCCCACCACCACGACCTCAGGAAGGCTCATCGGTGCCCTCGTGCCCTTTGAACGTCGGCATCGTGGCGTGGCCTGAGGCGGCAATTCCATTGCGCTGCAGCACCACGGCGATGGTGCGGGCCAGGATGCTGAGGTCCAGGCGAAGGCTGCGCCGCTCGACATAGTCGACATCGAGGGCAAGTTTGGCGTCCCAATCGAGATCGTTGCGACCCGATACCTGTGCCAGGCCGGTGACCCCGGGACGCACCTCGTGGCGGCGCGCCTGTTCGGGGGTGTACCGATCGAGATACTCCACCAGCAACGGCCTCGGCCCGACCAGGCTCATTTCCCCCCTCAGCACATGCCAGAAGGTGGGCAACTCGTCCAAGCTCGTGGCCCGCAGGAAGCGTCCACAGGGCGTCAGCCGCTCCGCGTCGTCCCCCTCACCGGCACGCATGGTCCGGAACTTCACCAGCTCGAACACCCGGCCATTCTTGCCTGGCCGGGGTTGGCGGAACAGCACCGGCGAGCCAAGATCGATCCGGACGGCGACCGCGACGGCCGCCTGCACCGGAAGGGTGATCACCAAGGCGGCGGAAGCGGCGGCGACGTCGATCGCGCGCTTGACCGCGTCATAGCCGCGCACGATGCCCTCCGGCAACCCGCACGATCACGGACGCGACCCGCTCGAATTGCTCATCGGTCAAGCTGGACCCCGACGGCAAGGTGACGCCCTGGGCGAAGATCCGTTCGCTGGTGCCGTCCAACTCCGCCGGCAGATGTCGGAACACCGGTTGGGCGTGCATCGGCTTCCACAGCGGCCGAGCCTCGATGTTGTCGTCGGCAAGGGCCACGATCAGCTGATCGCGGGTGAAGCCGGCCAGCTCGGAGTCAATCAGGACTGCGGTGAGCCAACAGTTGTCGCTGGTGCCTGGCGCGGGCTGTGAGGGTTCGCCGAAGAGCTGTACTCCTGGCAGGTCCGCCACCAGCGCCGCGTAACGGTCACGCAGCGCCCGGCGTTTGGCGACGAACCACCCGAGCCGCGCCAGTTGCGTCCGGCCGAGCGCCGCCAAGACGTTGGAGAGGCGGTAGTTGTAGCCCACGTCGACATGTTCGTAATGGACGGCTGGCTCACGGGCCTGGGTGGAGAGGTGGCGTACCCGCGCCGCCAGCGCCGCGTCGTCGGTGAGCAGCGCTCCCCCACCCGAGGTGGTCATGATCTTGTTGCCATTGAAGGAGACCGCCGCCGCCCGACCGAAGGACAGCGCTGAGCGATGATCGCGGGACGCGCCGACCGACTCGGCAGCGTCCGACACCACCGTGGCGCCGAACCTCTCCGCCACCGCCGCGATCCGCTCGTGATCGACCACCTTGCCGAGCAGATCCACCGGCATCACCACCGGCACCCGCTGCCCCTGAGCAGCCAGTTGGGCCAGCGCCTGATCGAGCAGCCCTGGGTTGATATTGCCGTCCTCGCCGCAGTCGACCAGGACCGGGGTGGCCCCGGTGTAGACGATGGCGTTGACGGTGGCGGCGAAGGTCATCGTGCTGGTCACCACGTGATCACCAGGGCCAACGCCGAGGCTCAACAGGGCCAGGTGCAGGGCCGCCGTGCCGGACGAGAGGGCGACGCAATGCTCGCGCCCGCCCAGTGCTGCCAACTCCTGCTCGAACGCGTCCACTTCGGGCCCCAGCGGCGCCACCCAGCCCGAGCGAATCGCGCGCGCGACGGCCGCTTCCTCGTCCACGCCCACGTCGGGCGGGGAGAGGTAGATGCGTTCGGTCACCCAGGAATCCTCAACCGCAGGGTCTCTTCGTCATAGCCCTCGATGTCGCGCAGCAGGGCCGGCGGGAACGGCGGCGAGATCACCCGGCGGATCATCGGGTGGCTCATCGGCTCGGCGTCCTCGTGGACGCTGAACAGTGCCTCGTGCAGCTTCTCCCCGGGACGAAGACCGGTGAAGACGATGTCGACCTGCTTGCCTGAATGACGGATCAGACTCTGGGCGACGTCGACGATCTTGACCGGCTCACCCATGTCAAGCACCAGCACGTCACCAGGCTGGCCGATGGCGCCGGCCTGGATGGTCAACTGGCAGGCCTCTGGGATGGTCATGAAGAAACGAGTGATCTCGGGATGCACCACCGTCACCGGGCCGCCGGACTCGATCTGGCTGTAGAACGTGTGCAACACCGACCCTCGCGACCCCAGCACATTGCCGAAGCGAACCGAGAGGTAGCGGGCGTTGGGCAGTTGGGCGGCGTGCCAGGAAGTGAGTTCCTCGGCCTTTCGCTTGGTCTTGCCGAGCACGCTGGTCGGGTCGGCGGCCTTGTCGGTCGAGATGTTGACGAAGTGCTTCACCCCCGCCTTGGCCGAGCACTCCAGCACGTTCAAGGTGCCGAGGACGTTGGTCTTCCAACCTTCGTCGGGGTACTGCTCCAGCATCGGGAGGTGCTTCAGCGCGGCCGCATGGAAGACCACGTCGGGCTTGTGCTCTTCGAAGATGGCGCCCAACGCCCGACGGTCCCGGATGTCGCACAGGATCGTGTCGCGGGTGTTCAGCAGACCGTGATGGTAGATCGAGAGTTGGGTTCCGTGCAGACCTGACTCGTCGCGATCGAGCAGCAGCAGCTTCTTGGGTCCGAAGCGATGCACCTGGCGGGCGATCTCGGCACCGATCGACCCTCCAGCGCCCGTGACCAGGACCACCTTGCCGGTCAGGTAGCCGGCGATCTCGGTGACGTTGGTGTTGACCTCGACCCGACCCAGCAGGTCGGCGATGTCGACCTCGTGCAGCTGACCGAGCTCGACCTTGCCGCCCACCATCTCCCGCACCGGCGGCAGCACGAGCAGCCGAAGCCCGGCCCGGGTCAGTTCGTCGCGCAGTTCGCGAATCAGGGCGCCGCCAGCACTAGGGATGGCCAGGATGACGGTGTTGACGCCCAGCCGGGCGGCCTCGGAGACCAACTGATCACGGGTCCCGATGACCTTGCCGGCAGCCAGCCGCAGGTTCCGCTTCAGTGGGTCGTCGTCGATGAAACCCATCACCTCGTAGGGCGCCTCGAGGTCCATCACCAGCAGGTTGCTCAACTGCTGTCCGGCATTCCCCGCGCCGTAGATCAGCACCTTCTCGTAGCCCGTGCCGAGATGCCGCTGCGACCAGGTGGTGGTGAGCCCTCGAACCACGAACCGGACCGAGGCCATCAGCACCAGCGCCCCGAGGGGCACCGTGAGCGCGACGCCCCGCGGGAACGTGTCCACCAGAACGAGGAACAACAGCCCGGCGCCGACACCCACCGCGGCTGCGATCGCGGCGAGCGTCACAGCTTCGGTGAAGCTGCCGACGCGGGCGCCACCCTGATACAGCTTCATCACCGAACCACCGACCAGCTGCGTGGTCACCACCATGGCGATGTAGAGCAGCACCGCGCTCCACTGGACGTCCTTGAGGACGAAGTCGTACCGCGCCCCGACGAACATTCCGACAGCAAGAATCCAGCTGGCCGCGTCCCACGCAGCCAAGCCTCGGTAGAGCGCTCGCGAACCCATCAGCCGCATGCTGTTTCCCCCTAACAGCCTCGACAATCGGACAGCATGATATTCCGGCTCACCTTGCTCCGACAAGCCAAGTCAAGGCGCGGACGCCACCACCGACACCGGCCGACCAGCCAAGGCAGTCAAAGTGGTCTCGAGGAGGCGATCGATCCGCAGTGCGCACATGGACGCCGCCGAGAACCCTTGCAGATACGGATCCGCGACGTCGTCGATCCGCCGGGGCCGCCGCACCAAACGACCGAGGTCATGAACTTGGTCGTTGATCCGGGCTCGCTGGGGCAGCCGCGCCAGCGAACTGGCGGCTGAGCCCCACTGGAAGGCGCGCCCTCTGGCCGAGGGCCATCGCCGACTGAGTTCGCGGAGCTGCCGGGCCTCCATGGTCAGGATCAGGTCGGCTCCCTCGACCAGCGCCTGATCCAGCGGACGGCTCCTGAATCGGCCGGGATCAGCTCCCCGCAGGCGCAATTGCCGAGCCATCTCGTCGTCCATCGGTTCGTGGTCGAAACCCTGGAGGCCACCGCTGGCGAACTGGAACTCTGGCAGGACCTGTTGGGCGCGGACCTGGGCATAGGCCGACCGACAGATGTTGGCGGTGCAGACAAACAGGATTCGCGGGGGCGCGGTCACGTCGACTCGTCCGGGTCGGAGCCTGCTTCCTCGAGCAGGCCGTCGGCTACCAGTCGCCCGAGGAAGGCCTCGACGTCGGGACGCAGCGAGTCTGGCACCACCTCCAGGGACTGCGCGAGCAGGACGCTCACGTCGGCCGCCCCCGATGCGGCGGCGGTCCAGATCAGTGCGGCCGAGCCATCCAGAATCAGCGGCTCCCCAGCGGGCAATGGCATCAGGAAGACCCGCGGCTCGGTGACCTCGCCGTCCTCTGCCCAAGCGACCCGTCGCGGGCGACGGAAGCTCATCGTCGCGTCCGGTTCAGCCGCGAACGAGCCATCCGAGCGAGCTCCCGGAGGGCGAGGTGCACCCGTCGTCCGGTCGCCGCCACCAGTTCGCCGGTGGTCGGCGGACGCCCCAGCCGCTGGGTCAGTCGGCCGGGCTTGGGCAAGAACGCGCCGAGGCCGGTGGCCACCTTCTGCCGGAGTCCGCGGGCCGCCCGGACCCGGGCGAGCCACAACTTGAACAAGGAGGTGCGCCCCCCCGAAAGCTGCTGCCATAGGTCGTGATCGGGATCGTCCAGCATGTCATCGAGGCGGCCGAGCGCGGCCGCCAGCGCAACCCGTGCCTTGAGCCGGGTGGCCAGAGCCTCAACTGCAAGCCGCTCGGTTGGGTCGGCACTGTCCCAGGCTGCGCCGACGTCGCGACCGATCTGGGTGCCGCTGCGGGCGGCGTGCAGCATCAACATCAGCCGTTGGCCGGCGGCCTCGGGCACCGGACAGGGATAGCCGCCAATGTCGGCCACTTTCCGGCTTGCCCACAGCACCTCGAAGGCGTCGGCCGCGTCCACCCGGAACCCGGGAAAGGATCGATGGACGTCCAGGTAACCGAGCTTCGGGTGCCGCATGGTGGCGGCGTGCTCGAAGGCCGAGCCGTCCGGAAAATTGATGACCAGTTCCCATCCCTGCCTGCGGACCAAATCCATGAACCGCCGAACCTGGTCGGGGCGCACTAGGACGTCTGCATCCCCGGAGGTGCGGCGACGCTCACCGCCATCTCGTCCCCGAGCGATCGCCTGATCAAGGGCTGGGCCCTTGATGTGCAGCAGGTTGAGGCTGTGGTCGTCCGCCAGGCACTGAACGCTGGCATGCGCAAAGGCCACCATCACCGGCAGCGGCAGGGCGGGCGAACTCACGGCCTCAGCCTATGCCGTCGTCCGGGAGGCACTCGGTAGTGATAGGCGTGGTGCACCCGGAAGCCGTGTTTCCGATAGAGCGCCACCGCCGGGTTGTGCGCGAACACCTGCAGGTAGAGGTACTCGGCGCCCTGGACGATGCCCCGGGCGGCCAACGCACCTGTCAGCGCCGAGCCGAAGCCGCGCCTGCGGAACGGCTGAGCCACCTCGATCGCTGCCAAACCGGCCCAGTCGTCGGTCAGCGCCAGCCGTCCGATGCCGACGGGCTCGTTGCCGCTGGACGCGGTCAGATACCAGGCGGGGGCGGCGGTGATCACCCGGAGGGCCGCGTCCGGGAGATCGCCACCGCGGTAGTGGTAGAAGCCCAGCCAGGTGTCGTCGGGTTCGGCGGACCAGTGGTAGCGAAGGCCGAGGTCGACCTCAGCAGGGAGGTTGTCCGGCTCCGCGGTCATCACCAGCGTGACCGGGTCCGCCACCCAGCCGAGGGCGGCGAGTTGTGCGTCCAGGCCCGGCGCCGGCAGCAGGGCGTCCGCCGCGAAAGAGACCTGGAACTTCGGCGTGATCCCCCGCTGGAGGTAGAAGGCGGAGACGGCGTCAATGGCCCGATCCCAGCTCATCCCTGGGTCACCGGCCGGCAGACAGGAGTTCGCTCTCCCGGTAAAGCCCGCGCCTGCCCTCAACTCCCACTCACCCAGCGTCTGCCGCTCCAAGCCGGGCCAACCGCGACCCATGAGTCGCTGGAGTGAGTCAGTGTCCACGAACAGCACTGTGCCCCGGTTTCCCGGGGCACAGGCTTGGTTTCGAACGGTGAGTCAGGCCGCGTCGTCGTTGCGCTGAACGACCTTGTGGCTGGTGTTCGTCGCCTGGGCGTTGGTGATCAGTCCGAGGATCACAGCCAGAGCGCCGGCTCCCATGCAGATGTAGCCGATCATGGTGAGGTTGACGCCGGCCACGCTGTCTTTCACCGCGAAGGACAGAACCGCTCCCACAACGAGGAGGAAGATGCCGAGTCCAGTGGTCATGTTGTTTTCCTTTCATCGAGCAGATCGTGGTTCAAGTTTTGCAACGTCACCTCGGCATTGAGGAGGGGGTCGGCCACCCATAACCAACGGATCGGGCACCCAAGAGTCCTCGCCTGACGCCCCGTTCACGACGCTCGGCCGAGGCTCGCGATGATCGGCGTACTGATCGAGTGCCGGTCCACGAAAACGAAGAACGGCCTCGCCTGACTCATGTCTGGCTGGCCGTTTGAACCTGGTAGCCCCGACGGGATTCGAACCCGCGCTACCGCCTTGAGAGGGCGGC